>NZ_JBIUSD010000021.1:0-114521 GCF_044741185.1 Streptomyces sp. NPDC088197 | reverse complement strand
CCTCCACACCTACAACCACCACCGCGCCCACACCGCACTCGGCGGCCAGCCACCCATCACCCGCGTCAACAACCCTCCAGGTCAATACACCTAGGGCGTGTCCGCAAAGTCTCGTCTGGCTGGCGGCGCCTGGCACGCACGCTCGCCGCGTTGTCGGGCTCATCCGAATAGGCCCACTATGAGGACGACCCTCCGCCTTGCGATCGCACGCACCAGCCACCGCCAGCCCCGCCCTCCGGGCGGACGACGCGCCTTCGCGGACACGCCCTAGCCCGCGTCCGTACGCACCCGGCCCCGGGCGAGTACGCGATGGTCGGCGTCCAGGGCGCGGACCCGTACGCCGTCGGCGTCCTCGCGGCCGACCAGGGTCACCGGCCGGTCGACGAACGCGGGCGAGACCGAGCGCATCGAGAACTCGCGGACCGTGCGGCCGGGCAGTGAGCGCGTCGCGAAGTCGAGCAGGAGCATGCGCATCAGGGGGCCGTGCACCAGCAGGTCGGGCAGGCCCTCGACGTCCTGCGCCCAGGCCCGGTCGTAGTGCACCCGGTGGGTGTTGAAGGTCAGCGCCGAGTACCGGAAGAGCTGCCGGCTGTCCAGGGTCGCCCGCCGCGACCAGTCCCACTGCTCGGCCTCGCCCGCGGGTACGTCGGCGGGCGCGGCGGCGGGGTCGCTCGCGGGCAGGAACACGTCGTGCCAGGTGCTCGTGACCGCGACCGCGCCGTCCACCAGGTAGCTCCGCTCGATGTCGGCGAAGACCAGCTCCCCCGCCCGGCCGCGCTTGCGGGTCACGGCGCCGAGCGCGGTGCGCTGCTCGACCGTGTCGCCGTAGCGCAGGGGCCGCAGGAAGCGGGTGTCCTCACCGGCGTACATGCGCCGGGGCAGGCCGGGGTCGGGCACCGTGCCGTCGCCGCCGGGCGAGCCGTCGGGGCGCAGGTCGGCGAAGGCCGCGTCGAAGGGGAAGTAGATCCCCTCCCAGCCCGGGGGCAGCGGCTCGCCGGGGACCGGCTCAGGGGCGCTGGGCGCGAAGGTGGAGCGATACGCGGCGGCGGGCCCGGTCAGCAACGGCTCGCCGCGGAAGGTCTCCTGACCCATCGTCAGATCACCTTCGCCGCGCGCAGCTCTTCGATCCGCGCCCGGTCGTAGCCCGCGAAGCGGCGCAGCACCTCGTCGGTGTGCTCCCCCACCTTGTTGGCCGGTCGCCCCGGCACGGCGGGGGTGGCGCTGAGCTTGATGGGCGAGCCGAACATCCGCAGCGCGCCCAGCGGGCCGTAGTCGGCCTCGACGATCATGTCCCGCTCGGCGGTGCCCGGGTCCTCGACGACCTCCCCGATGTCGCGGACGGCCGTCAGCGGGATGACGTCGCCCGCGAGGTCTTCGAGTTCCTGCCGGGTCCGCCCGGCGAACCAGCCGGTGACCAGCGGCTTCACCCGGCGGTCGTACGTCTCCTTGTCGAAGCGTTTGCGCATCGTGTCGATCTCGGGGTCCGTGGCCGCCTCCGGTGTACCGAACAGCGCGCAACTGGCCGCCCAGAGCCTGTCGGTGTAGCCGCCGAAGAACACCTGCCCGTCGGCGCACGGGAACAGCTCGTACGGCCTGACCCAGGCGTGCTCGTTCCCGGCCGGTGCCGCGACCTTCCGGTCGACGGTGTAGTCGACGACGGCCGTCTCGGTCATGGCGACGACGCTGTCGACCTGGGCGACGTCGACCAGTTGGCCGACGCCGGTGCTCTCGGCGTGCCGCAGGGCGGCCAGGGTGCCGATGACGGCGAACATCGTGGCCGACAGGTCCCCGATGGTGACGCCCACCCGCACCGGCGGGGTGTCGGGGTAGCCGTTCATCGACCACAGGCCGCCCGCGGCCTGCGCGGTGCTGTCGAAGGCCGGACGGCGGCGACGGCTGCCCGTCTGGCCGTAGCCGGAGATGGCCGTGTACACCAGCCGGGGGTTGATCCCGGCCAGCACCTCGTAGCCCAGGCCGAGCTTGTCCATGGTGCCGGGCCGGAAGTTCTCGACGAGGACGTCGGCGTGGGCGACCAGGTCCTTGAGGGCCTGCTTGCCTTCGTCACGGGCCAGGTCGAGGCAGACACCGAGCTTGCCGCGGTTGTACTGGCCGTAGTACCCGCTGAACTCCTCGTCGCCCGAGCGCAGGTACGGCGGGAAGCCGCGCGAGACATCGGGGTTCGCGGGGTTCTCGACCTTGATGACGGTCGCGCCGAGGTCGGCCAGCGTCTGCGCGGCGTACGGTCCCGCCAGGACGTGGGACAGGTCGACGACGACCACTCCGGTCAGTGCGGCCCTGCCGTCGGCGCCGGTCTCCGGCTGGTCCCTGTGCATCGCGCACCCCTGCCTCTTCGTTCTCGTCGGCTCCGCCGCGTGGACACGGCCCGCGTGCCGTATGTCTGTTTCCGCCTCTGCGCCGCACGATAGCCGTGGCGCCGACCGGCGGCGATGGGCCCACCGTCCATCACCACCGCCGGATCCTGGGCCCTCGTCACTGCCGTCCCGTGGACGGCGGAACCCGCTTACGCCAGTGCCCGCAGGACGTCGGCGAGCTGGGCGACGCCCCAGGACAGCTCGCTCGGCTCGATCACCAGGGGAGGCGAGAGCCGCACGGTGGAGCCGTGGGTGTCCTTCGCGAGGACACCGCGCCGGGCCAGTTCCTCGCAGACGGTACGGCCGGTGGCGAGCGCGGGGTCGACGTCGATCCCCGCCCACAGCCCGATGGTCCGGACCGAGACCAGCCCCTGGCCGACCAACGGCGTCAGCTCGTCGCGCAGTCGCGCCCCCAGGGTCCGGGCGCGCTCCTGGTACTCCCCGGTCCTCAGCAGGCCGACGACGGCGGTCCCGATCCGGCAGGCCAGCGGGTTGCCGCCGAAGGTCGAGCCGTGCTGCCCCGGGCGCAGGACACCGAGGATGTCGCTGTCGGCGACCACCGCGGACGCGGGGACGATGCCGCCGCCGAGCGCCTTGCCCAGGATGTAGACGTCGGGCGTCACTCCGACGTGGTCGCAGGCGAAGGTCTCCCCCGTGCGCCCCAGGCCCGACTGGATCTCGTCGGCGAGGAACAGGACGCCCCGCTCGTCACAGATCCGGCGCACCGCGGGCAGATAGCCCGCGTCGGGGATGATCACACCGGCCTCGCCCTGCACCGGCTCCAGCAGCACGGCGGCGGTGTCGGGGGTGATCGCCGCTTCCAGGGCCGCGGCGTCGTTGTAGGGCACCGTCACGAAGCCCGGGGTGAACGGTCCGAATCCGTTCCTGGCGTCGGGGTCGTCGGAGAAGCCGACGACGGTGGTCGTCCGGCCGTGGAAGTTGCCGGAGGCCACGATGATCTCGGCCCGGTTCTCGCGGACGCCCTTGACCTCGTAGGCCCACTTCCTGGCGACCTTGATGGCGGTCTCGACGGCCTCCCCGCCGGTGTTCATCGGCACCATCATGTCCTTGCCGGCCAGGTCGCAGAGGGCCGCGGCGTACCGCTCCATCTCGGTGTGGTCGTAGGCGCGGCTGATCAGGGTCATGGCCGCGAGCTGGTCGTGGGCCGCCGCGAGCAGGGTGGGGTTGCCGTGGCCGAAGTTCATCGCGGAGTAGGCGCTGAGCATGTCGAGGAAGCGGCTGCCCGAGGCGTCCGTGACCCAGACGCCCCGCGCGGACTCGGCCCGCACCGGAAGGGGCGCGTAGTTGTTGGCGAGACGGCTCACCCGGCGCTGCGGAACGGTGGTTTCTGCGTGCACAATGTCCTCCTTGAACGTTTGTTTCGAACGTGTCGGGGTGTGGAACGTGTCGGGGGACGCGGACGCCCTGGTCCGTGTCCTGGCGGGCTCCATCGCGGAGTCGGAGGACACCATCGAGCAGATCCGCCGCACCGACCGGCTCTACCGGACCCGGAGCGCGATCGTCCTCTCGCGCCTGTTCGAGCGCGCGCTCGGCTGAGCGGTCACCGCGGGCGCGGCGCCCCTCGGCCCGCGAGGCGGCGCCATGCCAGTTCCGCCAGGAGCGCCGCGTGTTCGTCGAGGCGGGAGTCGTCGAAGACCGCCCGATCGGAGTGCATCGGACCGCTCGTACCGTCCTCGGGCCGTACGCCGAGGAAGACCAGCGTGCCGGGCACCTTTTCAAGGACGTAGGCGAAGTCCTCAGAGGCCATGCCGGGGAACGGCAGGCGCACCACCCGGTCGCCGTAGCGCTCGTCGAGCACCGCGAGCACCCGCTCGGTCTCTGCCGGGTCGTTGACCGTCACCGGGTACGACTCGACGTACTCGGTGTCGACCGCGCAGCCGTGCGCCTCGCCGAGCGCGACGGCCAGCGCCGGGAGTTCGTCACGCACCAGCGCGAGCGTCGCGGGTGACAGGGCGCGGATGTTCGCCTCCAGGCTGACGGAGGCGGCGAGGACGTTGCCCGCGGCGGAGTCGGAGGAGACACGGGTCACCGAGACCACGGCCGGGTCGGCGACCGGTATCCGGCGCGCCACGAAGGACTGCGTCGCGAGGATGATCTCGGCCGCGACCGGGACCGGGTCGAACCCGTGGTGGGGGTAGGCGGCGTGGCCCCCGGTCCCGGTCACCCGGATGTGCAGCGCGCTGACGCTCGACATCATCGGACCCGGCCGGGTGACCGCCCGGCCCTTCGGCGTCACGCAGTCGACATGGACGGCGTACGCGGCGACCGGGCGCTCGCCCGCCGCGTCCAGGACGCCTTCCTCGATCATCAGCCGACCGCCCGCGTATCCCTCCTCGCCGGGCTGGAACATGAACACGACGGTGCCGGGCAGCTGCGCGCGGCGGGCCGCGAGGAGCCGGGCGGCGCCGACCAGGCCCGCCATGTGCAGGTCGTGGCCGCAGGCGTGCATGGCGCCGTTGGCCGCCGCGAACGGCAGGCCGGTGGCCTCCAGGACCGGCAGGGCGTCCATGTCGGAGCGCAGCAGGACGACGGGGCCCGGCCGGCCGCCGCGCAGCACGGCCGTCACCGACGTCAGACCGTCCCCGGTGGTGATCTCCAGGCCGAGGCCGTCCAGCGCGGTGAGGACCGCCGCCTGCGTCCGGGGCAGGTCGAGGCCGACCTCGGGGTGGGCGTGCAGCGCGCGGCGCAGCGCCACAAGGTCGGCGAGCGCCGCGTCACCCGCGGTGAACCCCGTCACCGCGCCGCGGCCCGTTCGCCGAGCCGCGCCAGCGGTCCCGCGGCCTTGACCGACACTTCCACGGTCGGCCGGTCGCTGTAGGGGACGGGGGTCTCCAGCACGTCGACGACGGCCACTTCCAGCGGGTCGGCGCCCGCCTGGATCGCCTTGGCGATCGCGGCCTCCGACGCCTGGGCGATGGCCGCCTCCCGGTCCTCCAGCGGGCTGATCTGGTCGGCGCGGCCTCCGGCGAGCGAGATCGCGGCGCCCACCGCGTTCGCCACGTCGCCGTGGTCGGGCCGCACGATGGGACCGGCGCCCGGCAGGTCGTCGGGTACGAGGAAGCCGCCGCCGCCGACCACCACGAGCGGCAGGTCGGCGCGGCCGAGGGAGAGCCGTTCCACGGCTTCCTCGATCAGCACGTGCGCGCGCTCCAGGGCGGCGCGCAGCGCCTGCTCGTTGGCGGCCGTCTGGGCGGGGAGGGTCCGTCCGGCGATCGAGGCGCCCGCGAGGGCCGCCGCGTCGGTCAGGGTCGGCGTCCGGCCGCCGAAGAGCAGGCCCTCCGTCGCGATCCGGTAGCCCACCGAGCCCGGTCCGACGGCGCCGGTGACCGGGTCGATGGTCGTACCGCCGCCCACGCCGAGGCTGAGGATGTCGGGCATCCGGAAGTTGGTCCGTACGCCGCCGATCTCGCGGGGCAGCGTGGACTCGCGGGGGAATCCGTTCACCACGACGCCCAGGTCCGAGGTGGTGCCGCCGACGTCGATGACGATCGCGTTGGTGGCGCCGGAGAGGTAGGCCGCGCCGCGGATGGAGTTCGCGGGGCCGGAGCCGATGGTGAGCACCGGGTACCGGGCGGCGTAGTCCAGCGACATCAGCGTGCCGTCGTTCTGCGCGAAGAAGGTGACGGCGTCGAGCCCTTCCTCGTCGACGACCGTCACCAGGGCCTCGGTGACCGAGCGGGCCACGCTGTGCAGCGCCGCGTTGAGGACGGTGGCGTTCTCCCGCTCCAGCAGACCGGTGGGACCGATGTCGTGGCTGAGGAAGACGCGCGCGTCGGGGCCGAGGTGGGCGCGGAGCAGTTCGGCGACCTCGAGTTCCTGGTCCGGCATCGAGGGGCTGAAGATGCCGGTCACGGCGACGGCGTCGAAGTGGTCGAGGCCGTCGAGGAAGCGCAGGATGGCGTCCCGGTCCAGCGGCGCGATCGGCGTGCCGTCGACCATGTGGCCGCCGCCGACCATCGCGGACCCGGCCAGGATGAGCCCGGCGAGATCGCCCGGCCAGCCGAGCAGCGGCGGGTACTCGGTCGCCGCCGGGGCGCCGAGCCGGATGGTCGCCACCCGGTCGAGCTGCCGCCGGGCGACGATCGCGTTGGTGGCGTGCGTGGTGCCGAGCATGACCCGTGAGACCCGTGACCGGTCCTCGCCGAGCGCTGTGAGCACATGGGCGATTCCGGCCCTGATGCCGCCGGTGACGTCGTCGGTCGTCGCCTGCTTGGTGTGGGCGAGCACGGTGCCGGTGCTGTCGATGGCGACGGCGTCGGTGTTGGTGCCGCCGACGTCGACGCCGATGGAGAGATCGCGCGTGGCCGTCATCGGGTGCTTCCTTCGAAGGGGGTGTAGGTCAGCTCGTATCCGAACGCCCGCGGTCCGGCCAGTTCCAGGCCGCGCGGTGTCCGCCAGATCGGGTCGCAGGCCCAGGCGAGTACGGAGACGCGCTGGCCGTACCGCAGCATCTCGGTGGTGATCGCGTGGCCGGTCTCGGCGTCGATGATGGTGACGTTGTCGGGGACGCTCACGAGCACTTCGCCGTCCTCCAGGACGACCAGGTTCTCGTTCTGGATCTCCAGGCGCTGGAGCCTGCCGCGGTCGGTGCCCGTACCGGCGATCGTCACGGAGCCGCGGGAGAAACCGCCGACGGTGCGGCGGTCGAGGTCGGTGATCTTGCCGGTGAGCAGGATCGAGCCGCCGAGCTCCGCGGCCACGGCGGCGACCGGCTCGGGTGAGGAGAGCAGGGCGTGGCCGACGCGGATGGCGGCGCTGACCGTGCCCTCGACGACGGCGCCCTTGGCCGTCTCGGCCGTGAGGGGGTAGTGCACGCCGAGGCAGATGGAGCCGCTGGCGACGGTGAGGGCGCGCGCGTGCCGCTCCAGCCAGTGCAGGTCGACGGTCTTGAGCACCGAGACGTTGCCGACCACGTCGCTCAGGACGGAGAAGTCGCACGGGACACCGGCGACGTTCATGGCGACCATCGCCGCGTCGGGGAAGGCCCGGCCCATGCCGTCGGCGTCGAGCAGCTTCAGCCCGAGGCGGGAGGCCCAGCCCACCGGCCCGACGCCGTTGCTGCCGCCGATCTCCGCTGCCATGAGGGCGGTGATGGGGCGGCCGGCGACGGCCTCGGCCTCGCGGACGAGGAGGTCGACCTGGCGGTTGGAGGAGAGCATCTCGATGCCCACGGTGGGTGCGCCGATGCCCGACATGAGGATCACCAGGTCGTCGGGGCCGAGATCGTCGACGGTGACCAGGGGCACCGGGCCGTTCGCGCGGAGCGCTTCCTCGGCGACGATCTGCGAGGTGTAGACCGCCCCGCCGCCCCCGGTGCCGAAGATCGCTGTGCCCGCGGCCAGCGCCGCGACGTCTGAGGCCGCGACGGCGGAGGCCCTGTGAGGGGCGGGCGCGTCGAGGGGTGTGTGAACCATGGGCCTCACGATATGGCGACGCCCTGACCGCACCTATGGCCCGAGAGTCCAGAGAATCGCGTCATACTGTGCTGATGGCACAACTGACCGTCTCCGACCTCGCCGCCCAGGGCGACCGCCTCGGCATCCGGCACCGCGCCGGGCCCGCGGACGGGCGCGCCGTCGTACGGGTGGACGTCTCGCCGCTCGACCTGCTGGGCACCGTGCCCGCCGGAACCCTCGTCATCGTTCCCGGCACCGAGCACCCGCCGCCGTACCGGCTGGACGTGGCGCTGCGTCAGGCGAGCGCGCGCGAGGTCGCGGGGCTCGTGTTCACGACCGAGCTGACCCTGCCCGACACCGCCAGGGTGCTCGCCGACCGCGGCGGTGTGCCGGTCTTCGCCGCTCCCGGCGCGCGGTCGGCCGATCTGGCCCTCGTGGTCGACCGGCTGCTGTCGGGCGGCGCGTCCGAGGCGATCATGCGGGCGACGCACGCCATCGAGAAGGCCACCGAGGCCGCGGCGGGACCGGACGGGACGCCCGAGCACATCCTCGCCGAGGCCAACCGCATGCTCGGCTCGGAGCTCGCCGTGGTGGAGGACGCCACCGTGACCTGGTCGGCGGCCGACGCGGTCTGCGTCGGCGAGGTGCCGATCGGGCGGCTCGTCGGGAACCGGTCGGACCCGGCGATGGCCATCGCCCTGCCCGTCGTCGCCTCGCTGCTGTCGCGGGCCGCACAGCGCCAGATCAGCGACCGTTTCGCGCCCACCCAGTCGCGTTCGGACCTCATCGTCGAACTGGTGCTCGCCGAGTCCCACCGGGTCGAGGGCTTCGTCGGCCAGGCCGCGATGCTCGGGCTCCCCCTCCAGCTCTCGCACGTCGCGGCCTGGCTGATCCCGACCGGCCTCGACAACCCCGAGGCGCGGGCTCCGCGCAGCGTGCAGCCCGCGCTTGAGCTGTTCGCGCTCCAACTGGTCGACGGCCGGGACGAGATGTGGCACGTCGCGTTCGTCCAGGACGACCTGCTCCTGGTCAGCACCGAGGAGCACGGCGCGGGCGACCACCAGCGGCGGCTGCGGGAGGTGGCCGTCCGGCTCCAGGAGTACGCGCGCGGCCTGACCGGGCACGGGTGGGAGTACACGCTCGGCCTCGGCACCCCGCAGACGGGGGCGGCGGGGCTGCGTTCGTCGGCCGCGGAGGCGCGGATCGCCGCCGGTTCCGCGATCGCGGCCGGGCGCCTCGGCAGCGTCGAACTGACGGACGTGACGGGCCTGCGCCGGGTGCTGCTCGACGTGTACGCCTCCCCGACCAGCCGCAGCCTGCTGGCGGACATCCTGCTGCCGCTGGACGCGCTCGGACCCGAGCGGGCGCACATCTCGGTGCAGACGCTGCTCGCCTATCTGTCGCACCGCAACTCCCTGGCCCACGCGGGCCGCGAGCTGAATCTGCACCCCAACGCCGTCGGCTACCGGCTCAAGCGGGTCCGCGACACGCTCCAGCTCGACCTCGACGACCCGGACACGCGCTTCGCGGTCGAACTCGCCTGCCGGGTGCGGCTGCTCGGCGCCAGCCGCCGCTGAGCGACGGCGCCGGGCACGGCGCGGTCAGTCGCGCACGGCGCGCATCCGCGCGGCAAGGCCGGGGTTCGCGTACGGGCCGTCCCCGTCGAGGGCCGCGAGGATGCGCGCGACGACCGGTTCTGGCTTGTCCTGGCTCATCTTCTCCTTGGTGACCGCGCGGGTGACCCGCATGCGGAAGCCGACCGTGCCGTGCACGATGCGCTGCGCGTAGGCGGCGTTCTCCGCCGTGCCGCGCATCAGGAACGGGTTGGGCACGGGCGCCTCGAAGTGGGCCACGAGCCGGTCGAGGACGGCCAGATTCTCCTCGTCGGAGAGGATGTCGGGCACGCCGTACAGGTGGGCGGCGGCGAAGTTCCAGGTGGGTACGGCGGTGGGCAGGTCGTACCAGCTCGGCGAGATGTAGCCGCTGGGGCCGTAGACGACCACGCACAGCTCCTGGGTGCCGAGCCGGTGCAGCGCCTCGTCGGGGCGGCCGACATGGCTGACCAGCACCAGTTCGCCGGGGGCCGTGGAGTCTTCTGGGGCGCCGGACTCCTCGGGCTCCTCGATCAGGAACGGGTAGTGCGAGACGACGGGCCCCGCGCCGTCGGCGCCGTTGGACACCATGGTCGCCCAGGGGTGTCCGCGCAGCAGGTCCGCGGCCCAGGCGAGGCCGCCGCCGGTGTACTCGGGGGTCTCACGCATGGTCGCTCCGCTCCGCTCGCGCCGCCGTGCGCGCGAACGCGCGGACGAAGTCGGGCCACAGCTCGCGCGGGATGTCGTGGCCCATCTCCTCGTAGAGGTGCACCTCGGCCCGCGGCATGATCTCCGCGAAGGCCAGCGCGGCCCGCCAGTGCAGGGACTGGTCGCCGCGCCCGTGGATGACCAGCGTCGGCACCGTGACCTCACGCAGGTCGTCGCGGCGCTCCAACGGGCCGCGCAGCATGGCGTTCCACTGCCGCACCAGGCCGTCGGGGCGGTAGACCCGGTCGTAGTAGCGGGCGCCGAGGGCGGCCGACTCCTCGGCGTCGAAGGGGAAGCCCGGCGACTGGTAGTTCCGCTGGCCGCCGACGAACATCTCGATGTAGGCCGCGCGGTCCAGCCGTTCGGGCGCCCGCGACACCGGCCGACCGTCCCCGTGCGTCCCGACCAGGAACTCCGGCTCGCTCGACGGCGAGGTCGACATCAGGCCCAGGCTCGCGACCCGTCCGGGGTGCTCGATCGCGACCAACTGCGCGATGTAGCCGCCCATCGACATACCGGCCAGGTGCGCGCGGCCGATGCCGAGGTGGTCGAGGAGCGCGACGACGTCGTCGGCCATGTCGGAGAGGTCGTACGTGGCGGCGAACTCGTCGGGTCCGCCGGTCTGCTGGGAGAGCCCGACGTCCCGGTTGTCCGGGCGTACGACGTAGAAGCCCGCGTCGGCCAACAGCGCCACGAACGCGTCGTGCCAGCCGATGAGTTGGGCGCCGCCGCCGTGCACGAGCACCAGCGGACGCCCGGCCGGGTCGCCGTCGGTCTCGTAATGGACCTCGATGCCGGCGGGGGTGATGAGGGTGGGCATCGGATCTCCTACAGGTTCGTCCAGGTGGGCCGGCCGCCCAGCACGGTGGCGGCGACCGGCAGGGTGCGCAGCGCTTCGGCGTCCAGCTCCAGCGGGTCCTCGTCGAGGACGACGAGGTCGGCCGGGTCACCGGCCGTCACGTCCATCCGACCGCGGGCGCTCGCGGACAGGGCCGCCTCGCGGGTGATCCGCTCGTCCGGGTGCCACGGCTCGCGGCCGTCGCGGCTGCGCGAGACGGCGGCGCTGATCGCCACCCACGGGTCGAGCGGCGAGACGGGCGCGTCGGAGCCGAGCGCGAGGGTCGCCCCCGCGTCCAGCAGCGAGCGGAACGCGAACGCCCGGTCGCTGCGGCCCGCCCAGTGCGTGTCGGCGACGTCGCGGTCGTCCATGGCGTGCTCGGGCTGCACGCTCGCGACCAGGCCGAGCCGGCCGAAGCGGGCGAAGTCGGCGGCGGACACGAGCTGGGCGTGCTCGACGGTGCCCGGTATGCCCAGGCGCTCGAAGGCGTCGATCACCTGGGTGTTGGCGCGGTCGCCGATGGCGTGGACGGCCGCCGCGATGCCCGCCGCGTCCGCGCGGGCGAGCAGTTCCCCGACCCGCTCGGGTGCGACGGACTGCACTCCGCACGGGTGCGGGTGGTCGGCGGGCAGCCCCGGATAGGGGTCCCAGCACAGCGCCGTACGGGTGTTGAGGGAGCCGTCGACCACGATCTTGAGCCGCCCCATGGTGATGAGCCCGCTCGGTTCGAGGAGGTCACCGGTCCGCAGGCCGCGGCCGATCGCGTCGTCGAGCCGGTCGGGCCACACCGACGCCTCCACGCGCAGCGCGGTCACTCCGGCGGCGACCCGCTCGGGCCAGAAGCGGGTGATGTCGGCGTTCTCGAAGTCCACGATCCCGACGACGCCCCTGGCCGCTGCGGCCTGGGCCGCGGCCCGGTGGTCGGCGGCCTCGGGCCGGTGGTCGCGGTCGAGGACGTCGAGCGTTCCGATCCACTCGGTCTCGCGCAGCACGCCGTCCTCGGGCGGGCGCACGCCGAGGCGGCGCGCGGCGGCGGAGTTGAGCCAGCCGCAGTGCAGGTCGCCGGAGACGAGCACCAGGCCGCGGTCGGCCGATATAGCGTCGAGGGCGGCCAGGCTCGGGGCGTCGGGCCACAGCGCGTCCCGGAAGCCGTAGCCGACCAGGAGGTCGGACGCGGTGGCGGCCAGCGCGTCGCGCATGATCGTGGCCGCGTGCGCGGCGGACGTGGCGGGGGCGAGGTCGACCCGGCGGCTGCGGATGACCCACTGGTCGAAGTGGGTGTGCGCGTCCCACAGGCCGGGGCGCACGAAGCGCCCGTCGAGGTCGAGGGCCGCCGCCGGGAGGTCGCCGCCGGTCGGCGCGACGCTCTCGATCAGGCCGTCGCGCAGCACGAGGTCCCACTGCCCCGGGGTGCGCGGGATGCGCGCGCGGCGCAGGACGAGGTCGGGCACGGGGCTCATGGGCGACCGCATCTCAGGTGTTCCTCCGGATCTCAGGGGTCTTCAGGGTCGAGGGGTGCCGTCGAGGTCGAGGCTGGTGTCGAGGTCGGGAGCAGCGTCGAGGTCGGCGGTGTCGTCGAGGGAAGCGTCGTCGAGGTCGTCGAGGTCGAGCGGCCTTCCCATCACGGGGATCGACCGCAGCAGTTCGCGGGTGTAGGGATCGGCGGGGTCGGCGAGCACGGCGTCGGTGGGCCCGTGCTCGACGACGCGGCCGGCCCGCATGACGGTGACCTCGTCGCTCACGTAGCGCACCACGGCGAGGTTGTGCGAGATGAACAGCATGGTCAGGTGGAGTTCGCTCTGGAGCTCGCGCAGCAGATTGAGGACCACGCCCTGGACGCTGACGTCGAGCGCCGAGGTGATCTCGTCGGCGACGAGTACGGCGGGTTCGGCCGCCAGCGCCCGCGCGATGGTGATCCGTTGCCGCTGGCCGCCGGAGAAGCGGGCCGGTCGGTCGCCCGCCCGGGACGGGTCGATGTGGACGAGGTCGAGCAGTTCGCGGACCCGTGCCTCCCGGTCGGTCCGGTTGAGCCGCCGCCCGGTGGCGAGCAGGCCCTCCGCGACGGAGACGCCCACGGGCATTCGCGGGTCGAGCGCCGCGAGCGGGTCCTGGAAGACCATCTGCACCCGGCGGCGGGCCAGTCTGGCCTCGCGCGAGCGGGCGGTGAGGTCGACGCCGTCGAGGCGTACGGTGCCCGCGTCGGCGCGCGCCAGTCCCACGGCGACCCGCGCCATGGTCGACTTGCCGGACCCCGACTCGCCGACGAGCCCGAGCGTCCGGCCGGAGCGGACGACGAGCGAGGCGTCGTCGACGGCCGTCTGGGCGGCCCGGCCGTGGCCGAAGCGCACCGTGACGTGGTCGAATTCGAGCGTGCTCACGCGGTCGCCTCCTCCTGTGTGGCGACGCCGACCACCGGCAGCGCGCGGGTCCTGTCGGTCGTCATGTCGGGCACGCAGGCGATCAGACCGCGCGTGTACGGGTGCCGCGCCTCGTCCAGCCGTCGCGCGTCCAGCCACTCGACCACCACGCCGTCCCGCATGACGGCGATGCGGTCGCAGAAGCCGCTCACCAGGGCGATGTCGTGGGAGATCAGCAGGATCGCGGCGCCGGTCCGCTCGCGGGCGTCGCGCAGCGCACGCATCACCTGCCGCTGCACCGTCACGTCCAGGGCGGTCGTGGGCTCGTCGGCGATGATCAGCCGGGGCGTCCCCATCAGGCCCATCGCGATCATGGCGCGCTGCCGCATGCCGCCGGAGAACTCGTGGGGCAGCTGCCGGATCCGCCGTTCCGGGTCGGGGATGCGCACCAGGGCGAGGGCGTCCAGGGCCCGCTTCGTCGCGGCGCCGCGCGCCACACCCGCGTGGATCTCGCTGGCCTCGGTGAGCTGCCGGCCGACGGTGAGGGCCGGGTTGAGCGAGGACAGCGGGTCCTGGAAGATCATCGCCTGTTCCAGGCCGAGCCTGCGGCGCTCGGCGGCCCTGGGCCGCCGTTCCATGTCGATGCCGCGGAAGACCAGGCGTTCGCTCTCCACCAGCGCCTCGGGGCCGAGCAGTCCGGCCAGGGCCATGGCGGTGACCGACTTGCCGGAGCCCGACTCGCCGACGATGCCGACGACCTCCCCCGGTCCGATCGTCAGGTCCACGCCGTGCACCCGCTGGACCAGGGAGCCGTCGTCGGCGCGGAAGGAGACCCGCAGGTTCTTCACCTCGGCGACGGCCTCGCCCTCGGCCGGGGTGACGCCCGCGCCGTCCGACCGGGGGCGTACGGCGTGCACGGTCCGGGCGCGGGACTGGCTGAGCACCTCGCCCAGCAGCGAGAACAGCACACCGGTGAGCACGATCGCGATGCCCGGCCCGATCGCCGCCATGGGCGCCGAGTAGATGCGCTTGGAGCCCTCGTTGAGCAGCCGTCCCCAGTCGTACTGCGTGGGTTGCACGCCCAGGCCGAGGAAGGACAGCGCGGCGAAGGAGAGCAGCGTGGCCGACGCGTGCGCGGCGATGTTGACGACCAGCGGCGGCAGGATGTTCGGCAGGACGTGCCGCCGCGCGGTGCGCAGCGGCGGGCTGCCGACCAGCCGCGCGGCGTGCACGTAGTCGGTGTTGGCGACCGACGAGGCGAGGGTGGAGACCAGGCGCGCGAAGACCGGGACGCCCGCGAAGCCGATCGCGAACATCGCGCCGCGCGCCGTCGCGCCCCAGATGACGGAGAAGAACAGCGCGAGCAGCAGCCACGGGAACGACAGCAGGATGTCGATGAAGGCGGTGACCAGGCGGCGCGGCGCGCGCGGCAGCACCGCGGCGACGATGCCGAGCACGACGCCGCCCGCGACGGAGATGCCCGCGGCGCCCAGGGTCAGCAGCACCGACAGGCGGGTGGCGACGACGGTGCGCGCGAACAGGTCGCGGCCGAGTTCGTCGGTGCCGAAGGGGTGGGACAGGCTGACCGGTGCCTGGCGGCCCGCGATGTTCCGGGTGGTGGCCGCGTGGTCGAACACGAAGGGGCCGACGACCGCGGCGAGCACGACGAGCGTGAGACCGGCGAGTACGGCGATGCCCTGCGGGGTGAGGAGGGTACGGCGCAGCATGGTCATGCCTCCGCGATCGTCGAGCGCGGGTCCAGGACCGCGATGGCGAGGTCCACGACGAGGTTCGCCCCGAGGACGAGCAGCGCGTACACGAGCACGATCCCCTGGATCAGCGGGTAGTCCTTGGCCGTGATCGAGGAGACGATCGTGGACCCGATGCCGGGCACGGTGAACACCGTCTCCACGAGCACGGTGCCCGCGACGAGTCCGACCAGCACCACGCCGCCCGCGGTGAGGGTGGCGGTGACGATGTTGGGCAGCGCGTGCCGCAGGTACAGCAGCCGGCCGGGCAGCCGCTTGCTGCGCGCGGTGGTCAGGTACGGGGCGTCCAGCACGCGCAGCATCTCGATGTGCACGATCCGGGCCAGGTAGGCCAGCGGCCCGATGGCCAGCGCGAGCACGGGCAGCACCGCCTGGCCGGGCGTGCCCCATCCCGCGGGCGGGAAGAGCGGCAGGCCGACGCCGAGGGTCGCGATGAGCAGCACCGCGAGCAGGAAGTTCGGGATCGCGATGAGGATGCCGAGCAGTCCCGACACCCCGAGGTCGAGGAAGCGGCGGCGACCGCTCCGGGCCGAGACCGCCGTGGCGACACCGATCGGGAACGCGCCGACGACGGCGACGAGGAAGGAGATCACGGCCAGCAGCAGCGTGGTGGGCAGCCGCTCGCCGAGGATCTGGGAGACCGGTCGCTGCGAGGTGATCGACGTACCCAGGTCGCCGTGCAGCAGCGCGGTGACGTAGTGGGTGAACTGGGCCCACAGCGACTGGTCGAGGCCGAGCTGCTGGCGCAGCGCGTTCACCGTCGACAGCGGGGCGGTGGGCCCCAGGGCCGCTCGTACCGGGTCGCCCGGCACGAGCTGGACCATGAAGAACGACGCCACCAGCACGACGGCGAACGAGATCGCCGCGCGACGCAGTCGTTGCAGGACGAATTCGAGCCTCGGCGATCCGGCCAGGAGCCGGGGGCGCCCGGCCCGAGCGGCGGCCGGTTCGGCCTGCTCGGGGGGCGCGGCGGTGGTGACCGCGTTCGAAGGGATCGTCATGCCGTCAGCCCAGCATGCGGATGGTCGTCGGCGCGATGCCCCAGGGCACGTCGGCGGTGGCCTTGTTGAAGAAGGTCGGCGCCGCGGTCTGCGCGAGGGGGTAGGCGTCGGCCCGGTCGATCAGTTCCTTCTCCGCGCTCTGCCACAGGTCGCACGCCGCCGTGGTGTCCTTGGCGGTCATCGCCTGCTTGGCCAGGTCGTCGTACGCGGGGTTGCGCACGTCCATGAAGTTGTAGCCGCCCTTCTCGCTGGTGGCGCCGAGGAAGAACAGGCTGAGCGTGGAGGGCTTGTTGGGGGCGAGCTGGATGAAGCCGGTGTCCCAGTCGTAGGACTGGTAGAGGTCGGTGGACCAGCCGGTCGGGTCCTCGGCGACGAGCTTGGTGTCGACGCCGATCTCCTTCCACTCGGCCTGGATCTCCTCGGCGGCGGCGGAGTGGCTGGGCGTGCCCGCGTCGTACAGGAAGCGGATGGTCAGCGGCTTGCCGTCCTTGGAGCGCTTGCCGCCGGAGCCTGCCGGGTAACCGGCCTCGTCCAGCAGCGCGCCGGCCTTCGCCTTGTCGGTGGCGGGCAGCGTCCACTTCGGGCCGCCCTTGACGCACAGGAACGGCGCCTGGACGACCAGCGACTTCATCTCCTCGGAGTGGCCGTTGGTGACGAGGTCGCCGACCGAGGAGCGGTCGAGGGCGAGTGTGAGCGCCTTGCGCACGCGCTCGTCGGAGGTCGGCCGGCTGGAGCGCTCGTTGAAGAGCATCTCGCCGATCGGGTTCGGCACGCCCTTGGACGCCAGCTTGGCGGCCTGGAGGCGGTCGCGGTCGGTGCCCGCCACGCCTGCCGCGTTGAGTCCGCCGGACAGCAGCAGGTTCGCCGCCGTGGACTCGTCGGTCACGACCTTCCCGACGACCTTGTCGGGCAGCCCCTTGGTGCTGCTGGTGACGCCCTGGGGTCCCCAGGTGTAGTCGGTGCGCTTGGTGTAGACGTACTCGTTGCCCGCCTTGGCGGTGGTCAGGTGGAACAGCGCCGTGCCGTTGGTCGCGTTCTTCAGCGAGTCGGGCTTGTCGAGGCCGCCCTGGCAGACCATCTCGACCTCGCCCGTCATGCTGAGCAGGAACGGGTTGCTGGTCTTCGAGGTGATCGTGAGCTTGTTGCCCTCGGCCGTGGCCTTCATGTCGGCGGTGACGTCGGAGCCGTGCCAGAAGGTGCCGTGCTTGGCGTCCGCCTGGTAGGTGATGTTGTTCGCGGCCGTCGCGGCCGTGAACGTGCTGCCGTCGGAACAGGTGACGCCGTCCTTGAGGGTGTACGTCACGGAGGTGGGGGTCTGCGTCCAGCTCTGCGCGAGCCACGGCAGGGACTGGCCGTCCCCCGAGGTGTAGACGAGCGATTCGTAGGCGTACGGCACGAGCTGGCGCTGCACGAGCGAGACCCCGGTGAGCGGCGAGAGGCTGCCCGGGTCGTCGTTGAGCCCGACGTTGAACGTGCCGCCGGAGACGTACGAGGTCGGGCCTGCGCTCGCCTTGGCGCCGGAGCCTGAGCCGGAACCGCAGGCGGCGAGCGTTACGGCCGCGACCGCACATGCCGCGACCGCGACGGACGGCTTGAGGTGCTTCCTGGTCATTGCTGTCGTCCTTTGGTTCGACGCGGTGCGGGACGGGAGCCTGGTCGATGGGGCCGGGCGGCCCCGGGTACTCCGAGGCCCTGGGTCCGAGGCTAGAAAGCCCGGATACACCCGACAATGTGCCGACGACGCAGAGAATCGTGGCGCACTGTGCTGTGAACACAGTGGCCGGCACCACATCGGCTCGTGACCGCGAGCCGTCCGGGTACCGGCGTCCCCGCACCCGCGCCGGGTACGGGCCGCTCGAAAGCCGTCCCGGCGCGGTGATCTCCCTGGAGACGATGCAGGAGCGGGCTCCGTACTTCAAGCCCCGACGGCATCGACATGTGCCGCGACCAGCGGTTCAGCTGCCGCCGCTGTGCTCCTCGTAGGCGGCGACGACCTCTTCGGTCGGGCCGTCCATCACCAGCTCGCCCTTCTCCAGCCAGATCACGCGGTCGCAGGTGTCGCGGATGGAGCTGTTGTTGTGACTGACGAGGAAGACGGTGCCCGCCTCCTTGCGCAGCTCCCTGATCCGGTCCTCCGAGCGCTTCTGGAAGGCGCGGTCACCGGTGGCCAGCGCCTCGTCGATCATCAGCACGTCGTGGTTCTTGGCCGCCGCGATCGAGAACCGCAGCCGGGCGGCCATGCCGGAGGAGTACGTCCGCATCGGCAGCGAGATGAAGTCGTCCTTCTCGTTGATCCCGGAGAACTCGACGATGCCGTCGTACCGCTCGCGCACCTCCTCCTGGGACATGCCCATGGCCAGGCCGCCGAGGATGACGTTGCGCTCGCCGGTCAGGTCGTTGAGCAGGGCGGCGTTGACGCCGAGCAGGGACGGCTGGCCGTCGGTGTAGACCCGGCCGCGGTCGGCGGGGAGCAGGCCCGCGATGGCCTTGAGCAGGGTGGACTTGCCCGAGCCGTTGGAGCCGATGATGCCGATCGCCTCACCGCGGTAGGCCGTGAAGGTGACGCCCCTGACCGCGTGCACGGTGTGGACGTTCGGCGAGGCCCTGCGGGAGACCAGCCGGTGCAGGGCGGAGGTCGCGTTGCCCCGGCCGGTGCCCGCGCCGTAGATCCGGTAGACGACGTGCAGCCCGTCGACGATGACGGTGGGCACCAGGGGCTGGACCAGGCGCGGGGCGACCTCCGGGGCGATCTTCGGGTTCAGGGCGGCGGCCAGCTCGGGGGCCAGGCCCCTGGCGCTGTTCGGGACGGCGTTCAGCGCGGTCTCCTGCGTTGCCTCGTCCGTTGGTTCAGCCACGGCCGTACTCCTCCTCCGACGACCAGAAGAACGCGTACCCTGCGCAGGCGGCCACGGCCGCCCAGCCGACCGCGAGCGGCCAGATGTGCGGCGGGAGCTGTTCGCGGGTGACGCTGTCGATCAGCGCGAAACGCATCAGACCGACATATACCAGGGCGGGGTTGACGTTGAGCATCACCGCGACGGCGTGCGGCGCGCCGACGGTGAACCGGGAGAGGTCGTAGAAGACCCCGGAGACGTACATCCAGGTCCGCAGCACGAAGGGCAGCACCTGGGCGAAGTCGGTGGTCCTGGCGCCGACGCGGGCCAGGCCCAGGGCCAGCCCCGCGTTGAAGAGCGACTGGAGGGCCAGCGCGGGGACGGCGAGCAGCCAGCGGGTGGTGACCGGGATGCCCTCGGCGACCACGATGACCGAGAGCACGCCGAGGGAGAGCAGGAGCTGCCGGAGCTGGAGCAGGGTGGCGGCGATCGGCAGGCAGGCGCGCGGGAAGTGCAGGGCGCGGACGAGTCCGATGTTGTCGGTCAGCGAGCGGGCGCCGCCGAGGACGGCCGACTGGGTGAAGGTGAAGACGAAGACCCCGGTGCACAGGAACGGGATGTAGTCCGTGACGCCGCGGCCCGCGCCGAGCAGCAGTCCGAAGATCAGGAAGTAGACGGCCGCGTTGAGCAGCGGGGTGAGCACCTGCCAGAGCTGGCCGAGGCGCGCGTCGCTGTAGAGGGCGGCCTGCCGGGCACCGGCGAAGGTGGTGACGAAGTGGCGGCGGGCCCAGAGCCGCCGGGTGTACTCCACGATTCCGGGGCGGGCGCCGCTGACGGTCAGGCCGTGGGCGGCGGCGAGCGCGGCGGGAGCGAGGTCCGCGGGGCCCGGCCGAGCGGGTGCGCGCGGGGCGGTGATCACGGCGGGAGAGGCGACGGGCATGGGCGGCTGCCTTCGGGTGACGGGCATGGGGAGACACTTGCGCAACGACGGAACGGGCCCGTATCGTCGTCACGGTCGACGGTAGAGCAGTCGCGGGATGGAACGCAACCGTTCCGTCGTCACGTCGGGTTAGGATCGCTCGCATGACCGACTCCGCCGAGGCCGCTTCTCCGTCCACGACGACCGGCGGTCCGCGCCGCGCCCCGGCGGGCGCCGCCGTGCTGCGCGAGGACGTCACCGAGGCGATCCGGGCGGCCGTCTTCGCCGAGCTGGCCGCCGTCGGATACGGGCGCATGTCGATGGAGGGCATCGCCCGGCGCGCGGGGGTCGGCAAGGCCGCCGTGTACCGCCGGTGGCGCTCGAAGCTGCCGCTGGTCCTCGACATGGTGTCCGACTTCGCCGCGCAGGGCCTTCCCGTGCCCGACACCGGCACGCTGTACGGGGACGTCCGCGCCCTGCTCGACGTCAGCGCGCGGGCCCTGCGGCATCCGGTCGCGGCGCAGATCATCCCCGATCTGCTGGCCGAGGCCGCTCGCAGTCCCGAGCTGGCCGACACGCTGCGCACCGCGCTGCGCGAGGCCCAGGGCGGGATCACCGTCGCCGTCATACGCCAGGCCGCCGCGCGCGGCGAGCTGTCCCCCAGCGCCGATCCCGAGCTCGCCCTCGACCTCATCGCGGGCCCGCTCTACTGGCGTCTGGCCGTCATGCGCGCCGCCTACTCCCGAGCGCAGCTCGACGCCCTCACCTCAGCCGTCGTCGCTGCGCTCCAGGCTTCCACGTAGCGCGTACGTCCGCCCCCACCCCGCCGCCGCGCTCCCGGCTCCCGCGTAACCACCGGGCCTCCGGCCCGGAGCCCCCACAGGATCTGCCCCGCTGGGGCCGGTCCGCACAGCGCACCACCGCCCCGGCCGGCCGCGCAGTTCCCCGCGCCCCTAAAAACCCAGCGCACCCAGCCGAGCACCCACGCCCCCGAAGGGGCGCGGGGAACTGCGCGAGCAACCACAACGCACCGGCACCCGGCGAACACCCGGCCAGACCCACAGCGCGTATCCGAAGGGGCGCGGGGAACTGCGCGAGCAACCACAACGCACCGGAAGTCGGCGAACACCCGGCCGGGTCCACAGCGCGTACCCGAAGGGGCGCGGGGAACTGCGCGAGCAACCACGACGCACCGGCACCCGGCGAACACCCGGCCGGGCTACGGCGCGTGGCCGAAGGGGCGCGGGGAACTGCGCGGGAAACCCATCACCGGCGGGTGGTCGGGGGGATGCGGCAACCGCCCCACCGGGGCCGGTAGTGACCGGCAGGTCAAAGGCCGTCCACGTACCGGTGGTGACCGGCGGTCAAAGGGCGTCCACGTGCCCGTGGTGACCGGCAGGTCAAACGGCTTCCCCGTGCGGGAGCACCACGGTGCGGTGGGCGTGGTCGCCCGCCACGTCCGCCGCGGGGGCGGCGGCGATCACGAGGGTGCCCGCGGCGGCGACCCCGCGGAGGCGGGCCCAGATCCGGCCCTCGGCCGGAACGGCGAGGTCGGCGGGGTCGACCAGGAGGACGTCCGGGGCCGGGATGAGGGCCAGGGCGACGGCCAGGAGAAGCTGGTCGCAGACCCCCAGGTGTTCGAAGCGGGCGCGGCGGGGGATGACGCCGGGCCGCTCCGGGTCGGGGTGGTCGGCCAGGGTGAGCCCGGCGGCGGCCAGGGCTTCGTGGATGCGCCGGGCACCGACACGCAGGCCCGCGTGGACGGCCGCCAGGTCGAGGAGTTCACCGACGCGGTCGTACGGGTCGGGGGCCCCGGGGCCGTACACCCGCGCCACGCCGGTCCTGCGCCCGCCGGGCCGCAGCCCGCGCCCGAGCGCGACCAGCATCGCGGTGCGTTCGGGACCCGCGGGGCCGATGACGGCCAGGAGTTCCGCGGCCGATACGGCGGCGGGCGCGACGCCGCGGGCGGGGGCACTGTGCCCGGTCACTGTCACCACGCCGTCCCCTTCCTTCGTAGAGGCGAGCAATCCGCCCATATCTACCAAGGAAGGGGGCGTTCAGCGGCGCGGCACTCCGGAGAGCGCCGCCGTACGCGGCCGGGCCGCCGGCCGTACGCCGTCCCGTACGAGCACCAGCAGGGCCACGTCGTCGGCGGGGCGGTCGGCGGCGTGCCGCAGGACGGCGGCGCGCAGGTCCGCGGCGACGGCGCGGCCGGACAGCGGGGTGCCGGGGCGTACGTCGGCCGCGTCGGCCAGGGCGTCGGCCAGCGGGAAGAAGACGCCCTCGGCGTCCCGCGCGTCCTGCATGCCGTCGGTGCAGAGCAACAGCCCGTCGCCGGGCGGCACATGGCCGGTGGCGGCCGGTGCGGCCGTCCGCGCCGGGTCGAACAGGCCCAGCGGCGGCAGGGGTTCGCCGATCGGCAGCGGACCGGGCGCGGCGTCGAGCAGATACGGCTGCGGGTGGCCGCAGTTGACGATCCGGTAGGCGCCGTCGTCGGCGAGCTCGACGAGTTGGAGGGTGGCGAATTCCTCGGCGACCGGATCCTGTGGCGGGACACCGGCCGCCGCCGGGTGCTCACCGCGGGTCCGCTCCCGCAGATGGCGTCGCAGGGCCCCGTCCAACCGCCGCAGCACGCCCGCCAGTTCGGGCTCCTGATGGGCCGCCTCGCGGAAGCTGCCGAGCAGCGCGGCGACCATGCCGATCGCGGGCAGGCCGTGGCCGCGCGCGTCCCCGATGAGCGCCCGCACCCCGAACGGCGTGGCCAGCACCTCGTAGAAGTCGCCGCCGACGTGAGCGCCCCGGCTGGCCGACACGTACTCCCCCGCCACCGTCCAGCCGCCCGCTCTGCGCGGCAGCGGCCGCAGCAGCACCTGCTGGGCGGCGACGGCGATCTCCCGCGTACGGTCCAGCTCGTCGCAGAGCAGCGACCGGCGGCGGGCGGTCCACATCGCCGCGGCTATCACCGCGACCACGGCGGCCGCGGCGCCGAGCACCGGGCCGAAGCCGTCGAAGGAGTCGTCGGCCAGTTCCGCGCCCAGCACGCCGAGCGCCAGCAGCCCGCTGCCGAACACCCAGAGCCGCCGGGCGCCCGCCGCGCAGGCCACCGCGGGTGTCACGGCGAGGGCGGGCAGCACGTCCGCGCCTTCGGACAACTGCCAGGTGAGCACGCCCATCACCGCCACCCACACGGCGGGTACCAGCGCCCACGGCACCCTTCGCAGCGCACGGACTGCCCGGTTTCGGATCATCCGCCCGGCTCCCCCCAGAAGCCGCGGTCGCGGCAGCGTCGGAGCCGCGGCCCGCATGCCCGGCTCCCGCATCCCGACCGATTCTGGCCATTCCCCGCGCACAAGTGGCCCGCCGAACGGGGTAATCACTCGAATGAGCGACGAAACCCTTGAGCACTCCCCGAAAGACGAAGGGGGCCGCCCCGGTGCGTCCGGGACGGCCCCCCTTCTCGGGTCCTGCGCGCCGTCAGGCGCCGCGCAGCACCGCCCCGGTGAGGGCGTGGGCGCTGGCGACCGCCGCGTCACGCGCCGCCGTGGTCTCCTCGGCCGTCAGCGTGCGGTCGGGGGCCCGGAAGCGCAGCGCGTAGGCGAGGGACTTGCGGCCCTCACCGATCTGCTCGCCGGTGAAGATGTCGAACAGCCGGAGCGATTCGAGGAGTTCACCGGCGCCGTCGCGCAGCGCGCGCTCGACGTCGGCGGCCGGGACCGAGGAGTCGACGACGAGCGCCACGTCCTGGGTCGCCACCGGGAAGGTGGACACCCGCGGCCCGGTGGGCCGGTCGCCGCCCGCGCGCTCGACCTGGTCCATGTCCAGTTCCATCGCGCAGGTCCGCTCGGGCAGGCCGAGCGCCTTGGTGACCCTCGGGTGCAGCTCCCCCGCGTTGCCCACCAGCGTCTCCTGGCCGTCGACCACCGCGTACAGCGCGGCGCAGCGGCCCGGGTGGTAGGGGGCGTGCTGGTCCTGGCGGACGCTCAGCTCGACCCTGGCCTCGCGGGCCACGGTACGGGCCGCCTCGACCGCGTCGGCCCAGGTCGCCGGGTGTCCGGCGCCCCACCAGCCGGTACGGTCGCGGGCGCCGCAGAGCACGACGGCGACCCGGCGGGGCTGGTCCGGCAGCGCCTCCTGGAGCCGCGCGATCTCCGCGTCCGTCGGACGGCGGTCGACCGCGAGACGCGGCGGCGTCTTCTCCGCGCCGGTCGGCAGGAAGACCAGACCGGTCTCGAAGAGCGCCAGGTCGTGCGTGCCGCGGCCCAGATTGCGGCGCAGCGTGGCCAGCAGACCGGGCAGCAGCGTCGTGCGCAGACCGGGCTCGGTGTCCGAGAGCGGGTTGGCGACGGTCACCGTGCGGCGGCGCGGGTCGTCCGCGTCGAGCCCGAGCTGGTCGAAGACCTCGGCGCTGACGAAGGGGTAGCTCGGCGCCTCCACGTATCCGGCGCCGGCCAGGGCCCGGCCGACCCGGCGGCGCAGGAGCTGCGACTCGGTCAGCCCGCGTCCGGCGGGCGGCTTGGGCAGCGTCGACGGCAGATTCTCGTAGCCTTCGAGCCGGATGACCTCTTCGGCGAGGTCGTTGGGGAAGGCCAGGTCGGGGCGCCAGCTCGGCACGGTGACGATCAGCTCGTCGCTGCCGTAGACGTCGCAGCCGATCTCCTGGAGGCGGCGGACGACGGTCTCACGGCCGTACTCGGTGCCCGCGACGCGGTCCGGGTGGTCGGCGGCCATCGCGACGGTGCGCGGGGCCGACGGTGAGACGACCTCGGTGACGCCGGGGTCCGCGGTGCCGCCCGCCAGGCCCGTCAGCAGGTCGACCGCGCGCTGGGCCGCGGCCGAGGTGGCCTGCGGGTCGCTGCCGCGCTCGAACCGCTTGGACGCCTCGGAGCCGAGCTTGTGGCGGCGCGCGGTGCGGGCGATGGTGACCGGCGCGAAGTGCGCGGCCTCGATGACGATCTCGGTGGTGCCGGTGACGACGCCGGTCTCCGGGTCGGTGGCGGGCGCGGCGATCTCGGTGTTCGCGCCGCCCATCACGCCCGCGAGGCCGATCGCCCCGGAGTCGTCCGTGATGACCAGGTCCTCGGGGTCCAGCGTGCGCTCGACGTCGTCCAGCGTCGTCAGCTTCTCGCCGGGCAGCGCGCGGCGCACCCCGATCGGCCCTTCGATCCGCGAGCGGTCGTAGGCGTGCAGCGGCTGGCCCAGCTCGAACATCACGTAGTTGGTGATGTCCACGGCCAGCGAGATCGGCCGCATGCCGACCTTCTGGAGCCTGCGCTGGAGCCAGATCGGCGACCGCGCCTCGGGGTCGAGACCGGTGACCGTACGGGCGGTGAAGCGGTCGCAGCCGACCGGGTCGGCGACCTTGACCGGGTAGCCGAACGCGTTGGGCGCGGGCACGTCGATCAGCGCCGGGTCGCGCAGCGAGACGCCGTACGCGATGGCCGCCTCGCGGGCGACGCCGCGCATCGACAGCGCGTAGCCGCGGTCCGGCGTGACGGCGATGTCCAGGACCTCGTCGACCAGTTCGAGCAGCTCGACGGCATCGGTGCCCACCTCGTGCTCGGGCGGCAGCACGATGATGCCCTCGTGGTCGTCGCCCATGCCCAGCTCCTGCGCGGAGCAGATCATGCCGTGCGAGACATGGCCGTACGTCTTGCGCGCGGCGATCGCGAAGTCGCCGGGCAGCACGGCGCCTGGCAGCACCACGACGACCTTGTCGCCGACCGCGAAGTTGCGGGCGCCGCAGACGATCTCCTGCGGCTCGCCGGTTCCGTTGGCGTCGCCGACGTCGACCGTGCAGAAGCGGATCGGCTTCTTGAAGCCCTCCAGCTCCTCGATGGTCAGCACCTTGCCGACGACCAGCGGGCCCTTGAGCCCGGCGCCGAGCTGTTCGACGGTCTCGACTTCGAGACCGGCGGAAATGAGCTTGGCCTGGACGTCGCGGCCGGTCTCACCGGCGGGCAGTTCGACGTACTCCCGCAGCCAAGAAAGCGGGACCCGCATCAGATCTCCATCCCGAACGGAAGGGTGAAGCGCACATCACCCTCGACGATGTCTCGCATGTCCTCGACGCTGTGGCGGAACATCAGCATCCGCTCGATGCCGAAGCCGAACGCGAAACCGCTGTACTTCTCCGGGTCGACGCCGCAGGCGGTGAGCACCCTGGGGTTGACGACGCCGCAGCCGCCCAGCTCGATCCAGCCCTCGGAGGAGCAGGTGCGGCAGGGGCGGTCGGGATTCCCGACCGAGTCGCCGCGGCAGACGTAGCAGAGCATGTCCATCTCGGCGGACGGCTCGGTGAACGGGAAGTGGTTGGGCCGCAGCCGCGTCGTCATGCCCTCGCCGAACAGCGAGACCACCATGTGGTCGAGGGTGCCCTTGAGGTCGGCCATGGTCAGGCCCTCGTCCACGGCGAGCAGTTCGACCTGCGCGAAGACCGGGGTGTGGGTGGCGTCCAGCTCGTCGGAGCGGTAGACGCGGCCCGGCGCGATCACGTAGACGGGCAGCTCGCGCTCCAGCAGGGCGCGGATCTGCACCGGGGAGGTGTGGGTGCGCAGCACCACGCCGGACTCGCCGCTGCCGCCGGGGCCCTCGGGGCCCTCGACGAAGAAGGTGTCCTGGGTCTCGCGGGCGGGGTGGTCGGGCGGGAAGTTGAGGGCGTCGAAGTTGAACCACTCGCTCTCGACCTCGGGACCCTCGGCGACCTCGTAGCCCATGGCCACGAAGATGTCCTCGATGCGCTCGGAGAGCGTGGTGAGCGGGTGCCGCGCGCCGACCGGGCGCCGGTCGTAGGGCAGCGTGACGTCCACGGCCTCCTCGACCAGCACGCGGGCGTCGCGCTCCGCCTCCAGCTCGGCCTGCCGGGCGGCCAGCGCCTTGTTGACCGCGCCGCGCGCCTGGCCGACGCGCTTGCCCGCCTCCGCCTTGGCCTGCGGCGGCAGCGCGCCGATCTCGCGGTTGGCGAGCGCCAGCGGCGAGGCGCCGCCGGTGTGCGCGGTCTTCGCGTGCGCGAGCGCGTCGAGGTCGGTGGCGGCGGCGACGGCGGCCAGCGCCGCGTCGCGCATCCGCTCGATCTCCTCCGGCTTCAACGCCTCGACCTCCACAGGGTCGTACGACTTGTTCGGTGCCGACATCTTTTCCCGTTCCGCAGTGGATGGTGGTGGGGGCGCCTCCCAGGACGGAGTCTCCGAGTGGAGGCTCTGCCCGACCGGACACATACCGAAGCCCGATTCTACCGGCGCCGCGTGGACCGCCTGATCACGCCCGTCGGTGGTCCGCCGGGACGACATCCCCGGCGAACGCTCTGCCCGCGCGGCCGGTCAGGCCATGAAAGCGGGTGCCCCGACGGGCAGAATAAATCGGAACTGGGCGCCGCCGCCGGGGGCCCTGCCGACGGAGATGGTGCCGCCGTGCGCCTCGACGATGCCCTTGACGATGTACAGCCCGAGGCCGGTGCCGCCGCGCTTGCTGCCCCGCCAGAAGCGGGTGAAGACGCGGCCCATCGACTCCTCCGGAATGCCGGGGCCCTCGTCGCTCACGGTCACCGCTGTGCCGGTGCAGCTCCGCTCCTGCGCGGAGAACGAGGGCTCTACGTCGATGGTGACAGTCCCCTCGCCGTGCCGCACCGCGTTTTCCAGCAGATTGCCGAGGACCTGGTCGACCTTGTCGGGGTCGGCCCACAGCGCGGGCAGCGGCTGGGTGACCCGCACCCGGAAGCGGTCGGCCCGCTGGCCCGCGGCGACATGGCCGTCCACGTGCCGCTGCACGGCCGCCGCCATGTCCACCGGCTGGCGGCGCACTTCCAGGCGGCCGGAGTCGATCCGGGAGATGTCGAGGAGTTCCGCGATCAGCCGGGTGACCCGGTTGGCGTCGGCGTCGACGGTCTCCAGCATGAGTTTCTTCTGATCGTCGGTGAAGCGTTCCCACTTGGCGAGCAGGGTGGCGGTGAAGCCCTTGACCGAGGTGAGCGGCGAGCGCAGTTCGTGCGCGACGGTGGCGATCAGCTCGGCGTGGCTGCGTTCGGTACGGCGGCGGGCCTCGGTGCCGCGCAGCGAGACCACCAGACGGCGCACCGGTCCCGTGGGGTATTCGCGCACGTAGCGGGCGGCGACCAGCACTTCGCGACCGCCGGGCAGCAGCAGATTGCGTTCCGGCTGGCCGACCCTGATGGCCAGGCCGCCGTACGGGTCGGTGAGCGCCCACCAGCGGCGGCCTTCGAGGTCTTCCAGCGGCAGCGCGCGCTCCACGGATTTGCCGAGCACGTCGCGCGGGTGCAGGGCGGTGATCCGGGCGGCGGCGGCGTTGAAGGCGATCACCCGGCCGCGCTCGTCGGCGACCACCAGGCCGTCGGGGAGGTCGTCCGGGTCCAGGCCCAGGGAGTCGACGCCGAACGGTTCCGCGCCGAGCGGGCGGGCGGCGCGCGCCGCGGTGTCCCGCGATTCCGCTTCGTGGCCGACAGGCCCCGGTGTCCGCGGTCCCGCGGAGCGCGCGGTCCGGCCCAGGACGGCGCTGCGCGCCTCGTCCTCTGGCACCGTCACATCCATCCCCGCCACTCCCCTTTCAGGGCCCCCGGGCCGCCACCCTACTAGGTGGATGTGACGCTGCGGCACCCTCCGGGCGCGCGCTGCGCCCGCGCGGAGGCGTAGAGGCAGACGGCGGCGGCCGTCGCGAGGTTGAGGCTTTCGGCGCGGCCGTGGATCGGGACGCGGACGACCTCGTCGGCCAGCGCGCGGGTCTCCTCGGGCAGGCCCCACGCCTCGTTGCCGAAGATCCAGGCGGTGGGGCCGTTCATGGTGCCCTCGTCCAGCTCGCCGTCCAGGTCCCGCCCGCCCGCGCCGTCGGCGGCCACCACCCGTACCCCGGCGGCCCGCAGTCCTGCCACGGCGGTGTCGACGGGCACGCCGACGGCGACCGGCAGGTGGAACAGGCTGCCCGCGGAGGCGCGTACGGCCTTGGGGTTGTACGGGTCCACGGACGCGTCGGTGAGCACCACCGCGTCGGCGCCCGCGGCGTCTGCGCAGCGCAGCACCGTACCGGCGTTGCCGGGGTCGCGGACGTTGGCGAGCACGGCGACCAGCCGGGGCCCGGCGCGCAGGATCTCCTCGAACGGCGAGTCGAGGAAGCGGCACACACCGACCAGGCCCTGCGGGGTGACGGTGTCGGAGATCTCCGCCATCACCTCGGGGGTCGCGGTCAGTACGGGCGCGCCGACGGTACGGGCGGCGGCCACGATGTCGGCGTGCCGCTCAGCGGCCTCCGGGGTGGCGTACAGCTCGACCAGGGTCCTGCCGCCCTCGGTGCCGGGGTGCGCGATGGCCTCCCGTACGGCCTGCGGTCCCTCGGCGAGGAAGCGGCGCTCCTTGCCGCGGAAGCTGCGCTTGGCCAGCCGGTGCGCGGCGGTGACGCGCGTCGAACGCAACGAGGTCAGCTCGGGGGCTGGCATGGGTGACTCGCCTTCCGGATCCGGGGGAAGCGGGCATGGCACAGGCCCGCAGGGGACAACCACCCGCGGGCCCGGAACCGTACCGTGAACAGGGCGCGTGTCGGCGTCAGGCCGCCTTGGGCGCGTTCACGTCGGAAGGCAGCGCCTTCTGGGCGACCTCGACCAGCGCCGCGAAGGCGTTCGCGTCGTTGACGGCCAGCTCGGCGAGGATCTTGCGGTCCACCTCGACGTTGGCGGCCTTCAGGCCCTGGATGAAGCGGTTGTAGGTGATGCCGTTGGCGCGGGCAGCGGCGTTGATCCGCTGGATCCAGAGCTGACGGAAGTCGCCCTTGCGCTTCTTGCGGTCGTTGTAGTTGTAGACCAGGGAGTGGGTGACCTGCTCCTTGGCCTTGCGGTACAGGCGCGAACGCTGACCGCGGTAACCGCTGGCCTGCTCGAGGATTGCCCGGCGCTTCTTCTGGGCGTTGACTGCCCGCTTGACGCGTGCCACTTGATAACTCCTTCTAGGGGACCGCGGTGATGCTCACACGGTCCGAAAGCGAATGAGGTCCCGGATCGGAACGGCGTGCCCCCGTCGGGGCACCGCCGTCACTTGCCGAGAAGCTTCTTGATCTTCTTGGCGTCCGACTTGGCGACCTCGACGGTGCCGGTGAGGGCGCGCGTCTTGCTGGACGGCTTGTGCTCAAGCAGGTGGCGCTTGCCGGCGCGCTCGCGCAGCACCTTGCCGGAGCCGGTGATCTTGAAGCGCTTGCTCGCACCGCTGTGCGTCTTGTTCTTCGGCATGGCGCCGTAGTCTCCTCGTCGCTGGCCCTCCCGTCCGCCGGTGGGCGCACGGAGAGCGTCAGTCCTGCATTACGGCCCGGAGCCGGAGGCTCCGGGGTGTTCGTCTCGTCTCAGGCGTCGGCCTGGGCCTCGTCCGGCACCTCGACGTCGTCGTGGGACACGGCCTCGTCGTGGGAGACGTCGTCGTCGGCCGGGGCCTCACCCAGGCGGCTGGCCTTGCGGGCGGCCTGCGCCTCGCGGGCCTCGGCCATTGCCTCGGTCTTCTTCTTGTGCGGACCGAGGACCATGATCATGTTCCGGCCGTCCTGCTTCGGGTTCGACTCGATGAAGCCGAGGTCCTGGACGTCCTCCGCGAGCCGCTGCAGGAGCCGGTAACCCAGCTCCGGCCGGGACTGCTCGCGACCACGGAACATGATCGTGATCTTGACCTTGTCACCCTGCTTGAGGAACCGGACGACGTGACCCTTTTTGGTGTCGTAGTCGTGCGGGTCGATCTTCGGCCGGAGCTTCATCTCCTTGATGACCGTGTGCGCCTGGTTCTTGCGCGCCTCACGGGCCTTCATGGCCGACTCGTACTTGAACTTCCCGTAGTCCATGAGCTTGCACACGGGCGGACGGGCGGTCGCCGCGACCTCGACCAGGTCGAGGTCGTACTCCTGCGCAAGCTCCAGGGCCTTCGCAAGCGGCACGATGCCGACCTGCTCGCCGCTGGGACCGACAAGTCGAACCTCGGGAACGCGAATCCGGTCGTTGATGCGGGGCTCGGCGCTGATGGGGCCTCCTCGGTTGCACCACGCGGCTGACTGGCCGACAGCCGCGCATGAGTCTGTCTGGTTCTTCCGACCCCGTACCCAAGGCGCAAAAAACGCCCCGTACGGTACACAGGCGGGGCTCCTCACAACCGGGGAGCACCGCCGCGTTATTCCGCGGGGCGCATCGGACGGTGCCCGGTGGTGTCATGCTGACCGGAAACCGTCTGACCGGGGACCCGTCGGCCGAAAGGCCAACCAGGTGGGAGATCGGAGCCTCCACTTGATGGCCGGGACACACGGGTGCCCGGCCGGTCGTTCTCCCACCATACCAAAGGCTGACCGAAGCCCGTAATCCGCCGGACGGGGCATATCGTGTGCGGCATGAGCGACGAACAACAGACCCCGGACTTCGACAGCCTCACCCGCGACATCGCGGATGTGCCCGCCGTCGAGGTGATCACCACGGTCGCGGTGCACCTGATGAGCGCCGCCGCGGTGAATCTGGGGCTGGCCGAGGAGGGCCCGCAGCACAAGGACCTGGACGAGGCCCGCAAGCTCATCCAGGCGCTGGCCGGTCTGGTGACGGCGAGCGCCACCGAGATCAGCTCCTTCCACGCGGCGCCGCTGCGCGACGGGCTCAAGTCGCTCCAGCTCGCCTTCCGCGAGGCGTCGCTGGTGCCGGACGAGCCGGGCCAGGGGCCCGGCGAGAAGTACACCGGGCCCGTCTACGTCTGACCTCTGCCACCGCAGGGGTCCGGGACCGGCGCGGCCGGTGCCGGGCGGCGCGGCCCGCGGGACCTCATGACGCCTCGGTCGCGCCGTCCCCCTTGTCGGCCAGCGCCTCGTCGACGGCGGCGGCCCGCGCGGCCTTGGCGGCGACCAGCGCCGGGTGGGTGACCTGGTGGACCAGGGCGGCGAGCGCGCCGCCGATCAGCGGGGCCACGATGAACAGCCAGAGCTGCGAGAGCGCCGGGCTGCCCGCGAAGAGCGCGGGGCCCAGGCTCCGCGCCGGGTTCACCGACGTGCCGGTCAGCGGGATGCCGACCAGGTGGATGACGGCGAGCGCCATACCGATGGGCAGGCCGTCGAAGCCGACCACCGCGACCCGGTGGGTCACCGCGAGCACCACGAAGACCAGCAGGAAGGTCAGCACCACCTCGGCGATGAAGGCACCCGCGGTGTTGATGCCGACCGCGGACCGGTAGCCGTAGCCGTTGGTGCCGAAGGCGCCGTGCGTCTTGAGACCCGGCACCTGCTTGGCGACCAGCAGGAGCAGCGCGGCGCCCGCGATGGCGCCGAGGAACTGCGCGATCCAGTACTCGACGGCGGTGCGCACCGTGATCCGCCGGGCGACGAGCATGCCCAGCGTGACGGCCGGGTTGACGTGGCAGCCGGATATGGGGCCGAAGGTGTAGGCCAGCGCGAGCAGGACGAAGCCGAAGGCCAGCGCGATACCGAGGGTGCCGATGTACTCGCCGGACAGCACGGCGGCCCCCACGGCGAAGAAGACCAGCAGGAGCGTGCCGAGGAATTCACAGGTCACTGTTCGCTTGTCCATCGGACCTCCTTGTGACGAGCACAGCCTGCTCACGCCATTCTCGGCCTTGCTGATGAAATCCACATCTCGGGTCATTTAGGGCAAATGAACCGGTCCGGACGGTGCTCTGGAGCGGTGCCACCCACCCGTAGGCTTTCGGCTCGACGCACGAGGTCCAGCGCACGAGGTTCAGCGCGCGGGTCTCAGCTCACGGGTCACAGCGCCCGAGGCTCAGCTCATGGGTCTCAGCGCGCGAACAACGGCTCGCCCGGCAGTACGGCGCCCGGCGGCAGCAGCGCCAGGTCGAGGCCGCGCACCAGGCCCGCCCGCAGCACCTCGTCGGCGGCCAGCGCGGCGGCGATCCTGCGCCCGGTCTCCTGGACGTCGGCGTCCGGCGCCAGCACCAGGCCGAGCGTGCCGTCGCCGTCGGTCCCCGGCGTCAGGTGCGCCCGTACGACACCGGGCTCGGCGGCCACCGCGGCCCGCAGCGCCTCCCGTACGGCGGGGTCGGCGGTCGGGTCCGCGCGGCCGGGCCCGAGGGCGGCGGCGCGCAGGGCGGGTCCGGTCAGTTCGTACGTGACCGGCCCCGCGAGGTCGATCAGCAGCGTGTCGGCCCCCTCGTGCGCGAGCGCCTGGAGGGCCTGCGACAGCGGTACGGCGACCGGCCGCGCCTCCGGCCGCCAGCGGGCCAGCGCCGCCACGGAGGTGAAGGCGGGCAGCGCCCGCCGCCCGTCCGGCGCCTGGATCGTCGGCACCGCCATGTCGCTGCTCTTCTCGCGGCGCAGCCCGTCCTCGCCGGTCTCGGCCTCGCCGAGCACCGCGACCACCGGCACCAGCAGCCGGGCCCCGTGCAGCGCGGCGACCACGGCCGCCTCCGTCCCGGGGTCCCGCGCGTAGCCGGTCAACGCGTCGGCCAGTGCCGCGTCGGCCGAGCCGTCGTCGTCGGAGAAACCGGGGTCGGGGATGTTCTTCAGCGCCACCCCGGAACCCTATCCGCCGTCCGCCGACAGACCGTGGGCGGGCCGTCCCGCGCGGCGGGGGCGGAACCACAGCAGCGCGGCGACCACGACCAGGGCGGCTCCGGCCACGGCGAAGACGGTCGCGACACCGTCGCCGAGGAAGCGGGCGGGCTCGGGCGCGCGGACCGGCGGCGCGGGGCCGGGGCTGAAGTACGTCCGCGGATAGCCGACGGCGGCCGGTACCGGGGGCGCGGGCCTCAGCTTCGCGGCGGCCTTCAGCGCGGCGGCCGGGTCGATCAGACCGGTGCCCATCTCGTCGCTGCGCCCGTCCTTGGGCCGGTCCCGCGTCGTGTCCTCCAGCACCCGCTTGACCTGGGCCGGGCTCAGCCTCGGGTCGGCGGACCTGATGAGGGCGGCGGCGCCGGAGACGTAAGCGGAGGCGGCGCTGGTGCCCCAGCCCTCGTAATAGGTGCGGTCCGGGTCGGCGATCACGACGTCGACGCCGGGCGCGGAGACGGACGCGTACCAGCGGCGGGTGGAGAAGGCGGCGTGCTGCCCGTTCCTGTCGACGGCCGCGACCGCGATCACTCCGGGGTACGCGGCCGGGTAGGAGGAACGGTCCGCCTCCTCGCCGCCGTTGCCCGCGGACGCGACGACCACGACGCCCTTGCCGAGCGCGTACCGGATCGCCTCGTCCTCGGCGGCGACGGGCGCGGCGGTGGCGCTGTCGTCGCCGAGCGAGAGATTGATGACGTCCGCGCCGTGGTCGACCGCCCACCGGATGCCGTCGGGCAGCGCGTTGCCCTTGCTCGTACGCGCCTTGGACCGCTGCGGGTCCTTGTCCTCCAGGATCACCCGCACCGGCAGGATCTTCGCCTTGGGCGCGATGCCCATGACGCCCGAGTCATGGCCGGGACCGTGGCCGTGCCCCGCGATGATCGCGGCCATCCCCGTGCCGTGCCGGGCCCAGGAGCGGTCGCCGCGCCCGGCGCCGAAGCCGACCATGTCCTTGCCCGTCAGCACCTGCCCGGTCAGGTCGGGGTGCGTCGCGTCCACCCCGGTGTCGAGCACCGCGACCGTGACGCCCGCGCCCTGGCTCGTACGCCACGCGCTCTCGGCGTGCAGGGCGCTCAGCGCCCAGTCGGCGTTGCGCACGGCGTCGGCGGCGGCGGGCTGGGCGGCCAGGGCGAGGGCCGCGGCGCCCGCGGCGAGCGAGGTCAGGGCGCCGAGCAGGCGGCGGGCCGGGGGGCGGGAGGGGCGGCTCATCGGGACTTCTCCGTACCGGTGGCGCCCGGACCGCCGGGACCGCTGGACGGCCTGAGCAACGCGGTCACCGCGCTGTGCAGGCGGTCGTCGACGGCCGAGGCCAGGCCGGTCGCGTCGTAGCCGAGGCCGGCCTGGGCGGCCACGCTGGTGGCGCCGGACTTGGTGGCCTTGTCGGCGGACTGCGGGGTGAGGGTGCGCCCGTCGGCGAAGCCGGTGACCGCGTACACGACGAAGGGCAGGTCGGCGGAGACCTGCACGTCCCAGCTGCCGCGCTGCTTCACGCCGAAGGAGTCGGCGGCCGTGCCGGGGAAGGCCACCGGACGCGGGATCAGGTCCGCGCGGTCGCCGAGGTGCTGCGAGGCCCAGCGTCCGCTGAAACCGCGCATGGTGGCCGACTCGGCGGTGGTGACCAACAGGCCCACCGTGGTGACCGAGGTCGACGTGCTGTCCACGTAGGTCGCGCGCAGCAGGCGCGCGCAGCCGACCGGGGCGAGTACCTGCTGGAGCAGCGGGTCGAAGGCGGCGGCGCAGCCGCCGGGCGCGGCGACGCCGATCCTGGTCCACGCGCGGTCGGCCCCGCCGGGACCCGCGCCCTTCGCGGACACCGTGCGCGGGAACAGCGCGTCGACCGGTGTGCTGCGCCACACCTCCCGTACGGCGGCGAACGCTTTGACGCTCCCGTCCACCAACGGCGGCTCCGCCCGCGGCTTGTGGTTGATCGCGCTCCCGGCGACCGCCCCGCCGATCAGGCCGAGCCCGAGCACCAGGCAGAGCGCCGCCCAGATCCGGGCCGAAGCCCCGCGGGCGGCGGGGGCGACGGCCCGCGCGGGCCCATGGTCGTATCCGGCGGGCGCGTATCCGCCGGGACCGTACGCCGTGAATCGCGGCGCGGCGGCGGGCGGTGGGGTGTAGGGCGGTGCGGGGGGCCGCGCCGGAGGCGGGGGGACGGCCGGGGGCGGTTCGGCCGCGGGCGGCGGAGGTCCCTCGGGGTGCGGGGGGACCGTCGGCGGAGTCTGCGGGCTCTGTTCCCGGCGAGGTTGGAGCGGGGGGAACGACGGGGACGTGGAGCCTCCTCCGTTGTCCACTCCAGTGCTCACCGGCGCCCCCTCGTGACATGTCCTCACGGCTTGCGCGTCACTCTACGGGGTCGACCGGACGTCGTGGTCCAGCAGGCCGTCCGGCATCCGTCCGCGTGACACGGCGGCGGACGTGCCCCGTACGCCCCTACCGCCCGGTAGCCCCTGTCTGGCAAGCTTCATGACATGTCAGAACGCGCTGCCGACCGCACCCGGTACGACCGGGCCACCGCCCATCTCGACGCCCCCGTGGCGATCGTCGACCTGGAGGCGTTCGACGCCAACGCCGACGACCTGGTGCGCCGCGCGGGCGGCAAACCGATCCGGGTGGCGTCCAAGTCGGTGCGGTGCAGGGCGTTGCTGGAGCGGGCGCTGGCCCGCGACGGCTTCGCGGGCATCATGTCGTTCACCCTGGCCGAGTCGCTGTGGCTGGCGCGCGCGGGCTTCACCGACATCCTGCTGGCGTATCCGTCGGCGGACCGGGACGGCTTCGCGGAGTTGGCCGCCGATCCCAAGCTGGCCGCCGCCGTCACGGTGATGGTGGACGACGTCTCGCACCTCGACCTGATCGACGCGGCCCGCGGCGGCGGCGACGAGACCGTCCGGGTCTGTCTCGAAATGGACACCAGCCTGCGGAAGTTGGGCGGGCGGCTGCGGATCGGAGCGCTGCGCTCGCCGCTGCACGACCCGGAGCGGATGGCGGCGCTGGCCCGTACCGTCACCGCGCGGCCCGGCTTCCGGCTGGCCGGGATCATGGCGTACGAGGGGCATGTCGCGGGGGTCGGCGACGCGGTCGCGGGCCGTCCGTTGCGGTCGCGGGCCATACGGCTGATGCAGTCGGCGGCCCGCAAGGAGCTGGCGGCGCGGCGCGCGGAGGCGGTCCGCGCGGTGCGGGCGGTCGCGCCGGAGCTGGAATTCGTCAACGGCGGCGGCACCGGCAGCGTGCAGACCACCGCGGCCGAGGACGCGGTGACCGAGATCGCGGCGGGCTCCGGGCTCTACGTGCCGCGGCTGTTCGACAACTACACGTCCTTCCGGGGCCGTCCGGCCGCGCTCTTCGCGCAGCCTGTGGTGCGCAGGCCCGGCGTCGGCGTGGTGACCGTGCTCGGCGGCGGCTACCCGGCCTCCGGCGCGGCCGGGCCCGACCGGCTGCCGGTGCCGTATCTGCCGGAGGGGCTGCGCTACGACCCGCAGGAGGGTCCCGGCGAGGTGCAGACCCCGCTGCTGGGGTCGCCCGCGGACGACCTGCTGATCGGCGACAAGGTCTGGTTCCGGCACGCGAAGGCCGGTGAACTGTGCGAGCGCTTCGCCGAGTTGCACCTGGTCGAGGGCGACCGGGTGACGGCGACGGTGCCGACGTACCGCGGTGAGGGCAAGACGTTCCTGTAACCACTGAAGGCGACAGGGGGCGGCACCCGGGGTCCGGGCGCCGCCCCCTGTCGCGTACGGCCTCGCGCGGGCCGCGGGTCAGACGCCGGTGCCGCCCGTGCCGCCGGTGCCGCCGCTGCTGTCGGCCTTGATGCCCTGGGTGATCTGGTCCATGATGGCCAGGCTCGGGGCTTTGGAGCCGATGTCGAAGCCGAAGCGGACGACCGCGATGTTCTTCGGGTCGCGGGGCGAGGGGAAGGCGAGGGACTCCACGTACCCGCTGGTGCCGGACTTCGTGACGATCTTCCAGCGGACGAAGTACCCCTTCTGCCCGGCGACCGTGACCGGCTGCGACGCGATCTGCTGGTGCGAGGTCGTGGCGCCGTAGATGTCGGTGCTGTACGCGTCGGCCGCGTTCTGCGCGATGTCCGCCTTGGCGGCGGCCTCCGCTCCGGTCGCGGTGAGCTTGAGCGCCTCGGCGGGCTGGGCGAAGACGCCGCCGCGCACGCAGTCCTTGGTGGCGTCGCCGGGGCACGGGTAGCCGCCGGTGACCACGCTGGCGCCGATGCCGTTGGCGCCCGAGGTGCCGGTCCAGCCGTTGAGCACGGGGAGCCTGATGCCGTCGTAGCCGTCCACGGCCTTGCCGTCGCTGCCGCCGTCGGGACCCTGCGAGCCGTCCGGGGAGTCGGGGTCGAGCGACCCGCCGCCCGGCGACCGCGGTGTCCGGGACTCGCCTCGGTGCGGCGCCGAGGCGCTGGGCGTCGGCGAGGCGTTCTTGTCGCTCTTGTCGTCCTTGCCCAGGACCAGGATTCCGGCGACCACGCCACCGATCAGGACGAGCGCGGCCACGATCGCGATGACCACCGCACCGGTACGGCGACCGCCGCCGCCGGGGCCGCCGGCCACGACGTCGCCCGGATAGCCCGGCGTGCCGGGGTAGCCCGCGTAGGGCTGCTGGACCGCGTCCGCCGGGACGGGCGCGGTCCTGGTGTACTCCGTCCACGTACTCCCGTCCCACCAGCGTTCCATGGCCGGGCCGTTGCCTGTGTGCCCGGGTTCTGGATACCAGCCGGGCGGGGTCGTCGTCGTCACGGCCGTCACCCTATGGCCCCTGCATGAGAATCCCGTAAGGGCGTCGGTCACAGCCCGGTTACACCCGTTCTGTCACCGCGATTTCCGGCCGCCCGGCCGCCCGTCCCCGTGCTGCCCGTCCCTCTCACCCCTCGCCGCTCTTACCGCTTGCCGCTCTTGCCGCTCTTGCCTCGGGTCAGCGTCAGCAGGTCGCGCGCCGGGCCCGCCGGGCGGTGGCCCGCCGTCCACACCGCGCGCAGCGACCGGCCGAGGTCGAGACCGGCGACGGGGACGCGGACGAGGCGGCGGGCGGCCAACTCCTCCACGACGGCGAGTTCGCTGAGCACCGCGGGCCCCGCGCCGCTGACGGTGGCGGCCTTCACGGCGGTGGTCGAGGCGAGTTCGAGCAGCGGTACGGCCGGGCCGCCGTGTCCCGCCAGGCCCGCGTCGAGCACCTGCCGGGTGCCGGAGCCCTCCTCGCGCAGGACGAGCGGGGTCGCGGCGAGTTCGGCCGCGGTCAGCGCCTTGCGGCGGCGGGCCCAGGGGTGGGCGGGCGCGACCACGACCAGCAGCAGGTCGTGCGCGATCACGACGGCGTCCAGACCCGCGGGGACGTCCACGCCCTCGACGAAGCCGAGGTCGGCGGTGCCCGCGAGCACCTGCCGGGCGACGGCCGCGGAGTTGCCCGCGGCGAGCGAGACGGCCGTGTCCGGGTGGCTGCCGTGCAGGGCGATCAGCCAGCCGGGCAGCAGGTATTCGGCGACGGTCATGCTGGCCGCGACCCGGAGCCGGGAGTCGCGCCTGCCGCGCAGCGCCCGCGCGCCCGCGTCGAACGCCTCGGCGGCCTCCAGCACCTTGCGCGCCCACTCGCTGACCAGCGCCCCCTCGTCGGTGAGGCGCGAGCCGCCGGGCGAGCGGCGGACCAGCGCCACGCCGAGCTGCCGCTCCAGGCCGCGCAGCCGCCCACTGGCCGCGGGCTGGCTGATGCCCAGCTCCCGCGCGGCCCGCCCGAGGCTGCCGAGCCGCGCGACGGCCAGCAGCAGCTCCATGGCGGCGAGGTCGGGGACCCGGCGGGCGAGCGGAGTGCCTGGTGGGGGCGGCGCGGTGGACGGCTGAGCCATAAGCCCACGTTATGCCCTCATAGCCTCGCGGGCTCTACCGGGGCGGCCCGCGGGAGGGGAGGGTCGGAGCATGGCCACTGTTCACGCCGCGCAGCCGTTCGCCCAGGTCCGTACCCGTGTCCCCGCGGTACGGCACGTCGGTCCCAACTGGTACGCCACCGTCATGGGGACGGCGATCGTGGCGAACGCCGGGGTGGCGCTGCCGGGCGGGCAGCGCTGGCTGCGGGACGTGTGCACCGGGGTGTGGGCGCTGTCCGCGGTCCTGCTCGTCGCGGTCCTCGCGGCCCGCTGCGCGCACTGGGCCTGGCACACCGACCAGGCGCGGCGCCATCTGCGCGACCCGGCCGTGGCGCCGTTCTACGGCTGTCTGCCGATGGCGCTGCTGGCCGTCGGCGCGGGCACGCTGCTGCTCGGGCCGCCCGTGCTCGGGGAGCGTACGGCGGTCACGGTCGGCGCGGCGCTGTGGGCGGTCGGGACGGCGTCGTCGCTGGTGGTCGCGGCGGCCGTGCCGTATCTGATGGTGGCCAGACACCGGATCGGCCTCGACGACGCGTCGCCCGTGTGGCTGCTGCCGGTGGTGGCGCCGATGGTCGCGGCGGCCACCGGGCCCGCGCTGATCCCGCGTCTGCCCGCCGACGCCGTACAGGCCAGGGAGGCGCTGCTGCTGGGCTGTTACGCGATGTTCGGGCTGAGCCTGCTGGCGACGCTGACGATGCTGCCGCTGGTGTGGTCGCGCCTGGTGCGCCGCGGGCCGCTGCCGCTCGCCCTGACCCCGACGCTCTTCCTGGTGCTCGGTCCGCTCGGGCAGTCCACGACGGCGGTCGGCCAGGGCGCCGACGTGGCCTCCGGCGCCGTCCCCGCCCCGTACGCGACGGCGCTGCGCGGCTTCGCGGTGCTGTACGGCGTCCCGGTGATGGGCTTCGCGCTGCTGTGGCTCGCGGTGGCGGCGGCCCTGGTGGTACGGGCGGCCCGGCGCGGGATGCCGTTCGCGATGACCTGGTGGGCCTTCACCTTCCCGGTCGGCACCTGCGTGACCGGCGCGGCGAGCCTGGCCCGGCACACCGGTCTGCACGCGCTGGGCTGGCTGGCGGTCGGGCTGTACGCGGCGCTGGTCGTGGCCTGGCTGGCGGCGGGCGCGGGCACGCTGCGGGGGACGGTGAGCGGCCGGTTGCTGGCGGCGCCCACGGGGTGACCGGTTTGACCGGTCTCAGTACGTGCGCGCCGCCCTCAGCGCGGCCCCCACGACGGCGGGCGCTCGCACCAACGAGGGCCCGTACCAGGTGAGATGGCGACCGCTGACCAGGGCGGCGGGCAGGCCGGGGAAGGACTCGGGGCCGTCGTCGGCGGTGAAGCGGTACGGCTCGTCGGGGAGGACGACGAGGTCGGCGCCCACGGCCCGCAGCTCCTCGACCGGGACCGCCGGGTAGCGCTCGGCGTGTCCGGCGTAGGCGTTGCGCACGCCGAGCCGGGCCAGCAGGTCACCGGCGAAGGTGTCGCGGCCGAGCACCATCCACGGCCGCCGCCAGATCGGCACGACCGCCGTCGCCGTGACCGCGGGCGCCGCCGGAATCCCCCGCCAGGCCGCCTCCGCCTCGTCCAGCCACCGCGGGCGCGGCACCCCGCAGCCGTCGACCAGCATCCGGTGCAGCTCGCCGAACGCCTGGGGCAGCGTCCGTACGTCGGTGACCAGGACGCGCACTCCCGCGGCCCGCAGCGCGGCCAGGTCGGGGGCGCGGTTCTCCTCCTCGTTGGCGACCACGAGGTCGGGGGCGAGGGCGACGACGGCGGGCACGTCGGGGTTCTTGGTGCCGCCGATCCGCACCACGTCGAGGTCCGCCGGATGGGTGCACCAGTCGGTCGCGCCGACCAGCAGTTCCGGCGCGGTGGCGGCGACCGCCTCGGTCAGCGACGGCACCAGCGAGACCACCCGGCGTACGGCGTAACGGCCCTGATTCACCCGCCCACCGTACGACGGACTGTCCGACCCCCGTGCGATGCTGGCGCCGTGACTGACGACACGCCCGGCGGCAAACTGCTCCTGCTCGACACCGCGAGCCTGTACTTCCGCGCCTATTTCGGGGTGCCCGAATCGGTGAAGGCACCGGACGGCACACCGGTGAACGCGGTGCGCGGGCTGCTGGACTTCATCGCCAGGCTGGTCGCCGACCACTCCCCCACCGCGCTGGTCGCCTGCATGGACGCGGACTGGCGCCCGCAGTGGCGGGTGGACCTGATCCCGTCGTACAAAGCGCACCGCGTGGTCGAGGACACCGAGGGCGTCGAGGAGGTGCCCGACACGCTGTCCCCGCAGGTGCCGGTGATCGAGGCGGTGCTCGACGCGATCGGCGTCACCCGGGTCGGCGTCGCCGGTTACGAGGCGGACGACGTCATCGGCACCCTCGCCACCGCCTCCCGCACGCCGGTGGCGATCGTCACCGGGGACCGCGACCTGTTCCAGCTCGTGGACGACGCGCGGGGCGTGCGCGTGCTCTACCCCCGCAAGGGCGTCGGCGACTGCGACGTCATCGACGAGGCGGCCATCCAGGACCGGTACGGGGTGCGGGCCGGGCAGTACGCGGACTTCGCGGCGCTGCGCGGCGACCCGAGCGACGGGCTGCCCGGCGTGAAGGGCATCGGCGAGAAGACGGCGGCCCAACTCGTCACCGAGTACGGGGACCTGGCCGGTGTGCGGGCCGCCGCGACCGACCCGATGTCCAAGCTGACCCCGGCCAGGCGGCGCAACATCGTGGAGGCCGCCGCCTATCTCGACGTGGCGCCCAAGGTCGTGGCCGTCGCCGCCGACGTACCGCTGCCGGACTTCGATCCGACGCTGCCGGGCGAGGCCGCCGACCCCGAGGTGCTGGAGTCGCTCGCGGAGCGCTGGGGGCTCGGCGGCTCGCTGACCCGGCTGCTGGACACGCTCGCCGCCAAGGGCGCGCGCTGATCCTCTTCACGTGCGGCCTTGACGTGCTGCCCTTACGTGCTGGGGGCCTTCGCGCGCGGCCGTGCGGCAGCGGCGTCAGCCGTGCAGATGGACCGGGATTCGCTGCCAGCCGTAGGCGATGAAGGACGGCACCTGCTTCAACTCGTCCTGCGGGACGGCGAGTCGGAGGTCGGGGAAGCGCTCGAAGAGGGCCGGGAGGGCGGTGCGCGCCTCCATCCGGGCCAGCGGTGCGCCGATGCAGCGGTGCACACCGATGCCGAAGGCGAGATGGTCGTCGGCGGCCCGCGTCGCGTCGAACTCGGCGGCCGTGGGCCCGTAGTGCGCCGGGTCGTGGCCGGCGGCGGCGTACGTGGTGACGATGGCGTCGCCCGCCGGGATGGTGACCCCGTCCACTGTGATGTCGCTGACCGCGAAGCGCAGCGGCAGCGCCGCGATCGAGGGGTGGACGCGCAGCACCTCGTCGATGACCGCGTCCCAGCCGATCTCCCCCGCCCGTACGGCGGCGAGTTGGCCGGGGTGTGTGAGCAGCGCGACCACCGCGTTGCCGATGAGGTTGACCGTGGTCTCGAACCCGGCGCCGATCACCAGCAGCAGGGTGTAGAGCAACTCCTCGTCGCTGAGCCGGTCGCCGTCCTCGGCGCGCATCCGGATCAGCTCGGTGGTCATGTCGTCGCCGGGGTGCTCGGTCCTGTGGCCGATCAGCGCGGGCAGCACGACACCGATCTGCTCCTGGACGAACCGTCCGTGCTCCGGGGTCGGGTCGGAGGTGTCCATGATGGCGGCGATCAGCGTGCCCGTCGCCTCCGTCAAGTGGTCGGGGACGCCGAAGAGTTCGCAGATCATCCGCATCGGCAGCGGGTGCGCGTACGCGGCGCGCAGGTCGACCGGCCGGCCGTCGGCCGCCGCCAACTCCGGTGCGCTCAGCAGCTCCTGAGTGATCGTCTCGACGCGGACCCGCATCGCCTCGGTGCGCCGGGCGGTGAAGCTGGGCGCGACGAGCTTGCGCAGCCGGGCGTGGTCGGAGCCGTACGTGGAGAGCATGTTGACCACGCCGACCCAGCCGAGGACCCAGCCCCAGGCGGGGTGGTCGCCGACCTCGGACCACAGCGCCCAGTGCTGCCGCGGGTCGCGGCTGACCCGCGGGTCGAGGATCAGCGACTTGAGCGTGTCGTAGCCGGTGGGCGCCCAGGCCGGGATGCCCCCCGGCAGTTCGACCGGCACCACCGGGCCCAGCGCCCGTAACTCGGCGCTCTCCAGGGGGATGTCGGTGCCGAACGGGTCGATGGCCACACGGGCGGCGTGCGCGGTCATGCGCGGTCTCCGGTCTGGTCGGGGGTGCGCGGGGTGAAGCGGACGGGCAGCGCCGTCAGCGAGCGGTGGAACGGGCCCGGCCGCCAGGTGAGGCGGTCGCGGTCGGTGGTGGGTTCCAGGTCGGGCAGCCACTGGGTGAGGCGTTCGATGGCCTCGGTGGCGATGAGCAGGGTGTGCTGCTTGACCGGGCAGGAGTGCTCGCCCGCCGACCAGGACAGGTGGGAGGCGTCGCCCGGGTGGTGGGCGCCGCCCGACTCCTGCTCGGCGAAGTGGCCCAGCGCGCCGTAGGAGATGACGACGGGCACGGCCGCCCGCACCCACACGCCGTGGAAGCTCAGCGGCTCGCGCGCGAAGTGGATGCCGTAGTTGGACAGCGGCGTCTCGTACCGCAGGACCTCGACGACGGCGTCCATGACCGGGCGGGAGCCGCTGGTCAGCGTGGTGTAGAAGTCGGGGTTGCCGAGGATGCGCGACAGCGCGTTGGAGACCAGATTCGCGGTCGGCTCGTGGCCCGCGCCGAGGGTGAGGAAGACCTGCCAGGTCACCTCTTCGGCCGTCAGGTCCTCCGGGTGGTCCAGCAGCCAGCTTGTCAGGTCGGGGCCGCGGGTCTCGCTCTTGGCGGCGATCAGTCCGAGCACGTACGCCCCGAACTCGGCCTCGCCCTCGGCCGCTTGGACGCCGCCCTCCATCATCTTGCCGAGCGCGACCTCCAGTCGGCCGCTCTCGCTGTCCGGCAGCCCGAAGAGGTTGTTGAAGATCAGCGACATCAGCGGGCGGGCGAAGTCGGCGACGAGGTCGGCGTGGCCGACGGGTCCGAAGCGGCCGATCAGGATGTCCACCGCGCGGTGCACCCGCTCGCGCAGATCGGCGGGTTCCACCAGGTCGACCGCGTCGGCGAAGGCGCGGCGGTAGCGGACGTGCGCGTCGCCGTCGGAGAACAGGGTGTTGGGCCGCCAGCGCATCATGCCGAGGATCGGCGCGTCCTCGGCGACCGTGGACTCCCACGGGCGCGGGTCGTGCGACCAGGTCTCCGCGTCACGCAGCAGGTCGAGCGCGGCGCGCCGGTCGGTGACGACGTACGCCGGTACGCCCGGCGCGAGTTCGGCCCAGCCGAGCGGGCCCTGCGCCTTGAGCGCCGCGTAGTAGCGGTGCGGGTCGGCGGCGAAGCCGTCCTCCCAGAGCCGGACCGGCGCCGACCGGGCGAAGGTGTCGGCGGGGGTGGCGGGCGCGGAGGAGGACGGTGGGGAGGATGACGGCGCGGCGGGCGCGGGAGAGGGCGCTGCGGGAGGGTGATTCATCAGAGGGCTCCGGGCGTTGGGTCGGCGTCCTTGCGGTCGATCAGGTGCTGCACCAGCGCGAGCAGCGCGTCGACGGAGGAGTTGGTGTCGCGCGCGTCGCACGCCACCATCGGCGTGCCGGGCTCCAGGTCGAGCGCCTGCCGCAACTGGGCCTCGGTGTACGTCCGTGCGTCGGGGAAGGTGTTGAGCGCGACGGCGTACGGCAGGCCGGTCTCCTCCACCAGGCCGAGGACGTCGAAGGAGTCGTTGATCCTGCGGGTGTCGACCAGCACCAGCGCGCCCAGCGCCCCGTACGCGATGTCGGCCCACAGCGAGCGGAACCGTTCCTGCCCCGGGGTGCCGAACAGGTACAGGACGACGCCGCCCGCCATGCTGATCCGGCCGAAGTCGATGGCGACGGTGGTGGTGGTCTTGTCACGGACGCCGTCGAGGTCGTCGACGGCGGCGGACGCCTCGCTGAGGTGTTCCTCGGTGTGCAGGGGGCGGATCTCGGAGACCGAGTCGATCAGCGTGGTCTTGCCCACCCCGAACGGACCCGCCACCAGGATCTTCACCAACTCGCGGGCGCTGTCCGGCAGATGTACGTCGCCTCGGTGGGGGTCAGTGCTTGAGGGCGCGGAGGCCATCGGCCACTCTCTTCAGCAGGTCGGGTTCCGGTAGGTCGGCTACGGGTACGGGCGGACGGACGCTGACCAGCCCCCGGTCGGTCAGCTCCGCGGCGAGTACCCGGACGGCGGAGACGGGCAGCCCCAGCAGGGCCGCCGTCTCCACCACGGTGAGGGATCCGCCGTCCAGCAGTTCCAGCAACGCGTGCTGGGCGGCGGGGAGTTCGGCGGGAATCGCGCCGTCGGCGTCGGTGCTGGTCAGCACGGACAGCCGCTCCAGGCTGTCCCGGCTCGGCCGCGCCACCCCGCCGGTGGACAGATAGGCGGGGACCAGCGGGCGGCCGGTCCGGCGGCCGGTCATTCCGCGGTGCCGCCATCGCCCGCGCGGGGCGCGGCGGTCATGGCCTTCTCACCGAGCCTGGCCACCTGCGAGTGGACCCGGTGGGCGAGCAGGTCGAGGCGGACCTCGGGACCGCCGAACGCGGCCACGCACGTGCCGTGTTCGGTGGGCGCGACCAGGATGTAGCCGTGGTCGGACTCGATCACCACCTGCCGGATTCGCGCGTCGGTCCGGTCCGCGAAGGCGGCGGCGGCCGTACGGCAGGCGCCCTGGACGGTGCTGGTGATCGCTGCGGTGCGCTCGGCGGTGGCCTGGGACAGCGCCTCCGAGTACCCGGAGACGAGACCGTCCCTGGTGAGCAGGACGGCGGCGGTGACATGCGGGATCTCCAGGATCGGATCCAGCACCCACGCGGTGTCGCCGGTGTCGCGGCTGGTCATCGCGGGTCGTTCCCTTCGGTGTCGACGGCGTTTCTGGCCGCGGCGGTTCCGGCCTGGAGGGCGCCGAGGGCCGCGGCGGCCTCCTCCGGTGTGCGGGCGGGTGCCGCGGGCGCGGCGGCGGTCCCGTTCGCCGCCGCCCTCCCGTGGGCGGCGCGGGCCTTGCGTCGCCGTTGCGGCAGCACCTCCGCGGCGGTGTCGTCGGCCCCCGTACCGCTGTCGGCCCCGGGTCCGGCGTCCGGTTCGGGTCCGGCGTCCGTCTCGGCCGCCCGCTGGTGCCCGGCCGCCGTCTCGCGTACGGCCGCGGAGGCGGATACGGCTGCGGGCTCGGTGTCCGCCGGGGACCCGGCGCGGGCGTGGGCCGGGTCGGGCGCGCCGTCGTCCGCGACGGCCGGGCGGGTGGAGCGCGGCGTGCTGGCGGCGGGCGGCTGCTCGACCGGGTCGATATGGCTGAGCAGGTGCTTCCTGACCAGCAGGACGGCCCGGACGCCGCCGTAGGGCGACGGCGAGGAGAGGTCGACGGACAGGTCGAAGCGCCGGGTGAGCTGGCCGATCGCGGCCAGGCCCATGCGCGGCGGGTCGCCGAGGTCGGAGAGCAGGATCGGGTCGGTGCCCGCGACCATCTTCTGCGCGTACGCCCGCTCGTCGGCGGCCATGCCGACGCCGGAGTCGTCCACGGTGACGGAGACACCGTGGTGGACGGCTTCGAGGTTGACCACCACGGCGGTGTCGGGCGCGGAGTGCCGCAGCGCGTTGTCCAAGAGCTCGGCCACGATGATGGCGACGGGCTCGACGGCGTGCGAGACCAGCGCCGTACCGGGTTCGAGGTGGTTGTTGACCCGGACGCGGTGGTAGCCGACGAGCCGGGACTGGCCGCCGGTCACCGCCTCGACCAGGTGCGACTCCTCGCGGGCCAGGCCGACCCAGGCCCCGCACACCACGGCCGTCACCTGGGCGCGGCGCAGCGACTGCTCGTTCTCGTGGTCGAGGGCGAACAGCGTCTGGGCCAACTCGGGCTCGTCGTAACGCTGTTGGAGTCCGCGCAGGACGTCCTGGAGGCGGTAGAGCCCGGCCTGGATGTCGCGGGTGGCGCCGCGCATGCCCGCGCGGGCGGCTGCGTCGACCCGCTCGCGCTCCCGGGCGGTCGCGGCGAGGACGGCGGTGAGGACGTCCCCCAGGGCGGCTTCGATGTCGGCGGGCGGGGGTCCGGGGGCCGGGCGTTCAGCGGCTGGGGGTCCGGGGTGCGGCGGGTCGGGGTGCGGCGGTCGGCCGTCCGGGGATTCGCCGTCCGCGGTGGCCCGGCCGCCGAGGGTTCCGGGGTGCAGCGGTCCCGGCACCCGGACGTGCGGGTGGGCGGCGCGGGTGGCCTCGGCGGGGATGCGCGCGGCGGCCAGGTGGGCGATCTCGGCGGCGACGGCCGTGGTGACCCGTTCGGTCTCCTGCCGCGCCTCGTCGAGCCGGGACCGCAGCCCGGCGATCTCCGCGCGCTGCCGGGTCCTGTGCCGTAAGGAGCGCAGCAGGCCGCCGCCGAGCACTAAGGCGGACACGGTCCCGGCGGCCAGGCCGGCGACGGCCAGGTCCGGTATCTCGATCATCGAATCGGCCTCGGAGGATCAGGGAACGGCGGGACGGCGGGCCGCCCGGGGGCGGGCCGTGCCCAGTACACACTGGAACCGATCGGTCGCGCGCTGTTTTGCACGAAGATCCTTTTCGATATGGCACGAGGGCGACCGGTTCTGCCCGAAGTGTCGACACAACGGACATTCATGCACCGGGGCACCCCTGTCCCACCTGCGGCGTGGCCGAAACACCCCGCTATACATGCCGTACATAGCGGGTGTGTAGGGTGAAGTCTCCGTCCGCTCAGCAGACACAGAGCGGACATACAGACTTCGCACGGATGTCGCCCGGCGAGCCCGCGCGGCGGGCCGGGCGGAGCCCCGTGCCGAGCAGCCGTACGCAGCCGCGCGGTGCCGTTCCGAGCCACCGCGCGGCGCGCCCACGCACAGACCCGGAGGACCCGCCATGCCAGGAACGCCCTCAGCCATACGACGCCGGTGCGCCGGAGCCGCGGTGGCGGCGGTGGCGCTGGCGACGGCGCTGAGCGGGTGCACCACCTATGACACGCAGTCCCCGCGCAGCGCGCGGAACGCGGCGGCGAAGAAGGCCGGGGCCGACGCGGCGCTGCCCGCCGGGGCCGTCGACTGCCGCAAGGCCAAGTGCATCGCGCTGACCTTCGACGCGGGTCCCAGTGAGCACACCCCCGCGCTGCTGAAGGTCCTCGACGAAAAGAAGGTGCGGGTCACCTTCTTCCTGCTGGGCCACAACCACGTGGACAAGTACCCGGACCTGGTCGCGCAGATGGGGCGGAACGGGAATGTGCTGGGCAACCACACCTGGACCCACCGCAGGCTGACCGACCTCAAACCGGCCGAGATCCGCACCGAGTTGGACCGGCTCAACACGGCGGTCGAGAAGCTGACCGGCAAGCGGCCGACGCTGATGCGCCCGCCGCAGGGCCGTACCAACAAGGAAGTCGCGAAGATCTCCAAGGAGTTGGGCCTGTCGCTGGTGCTGTGGAACGACACGGCGAGCGACTACGCGACCACCGACTCCGCGCTGATCCACAAGCGCATCCTCAAGGACGCGCACCGGGACGGGATCATCCTGCTGCACGACCTCTACAAGGGGACGGTGCCCGCGGTGCCCGGGATCATCGACTCGCTGCGCGCCGAGGGCTACACCTTGGTGACCGTGCCGGAGCTGATGGCCCCCGCGAAGCCGGAGCCGGGGAAGATCTACAAGCCCTGAGGCCCCTCCCGCGCATCGAGCCCCGCTTTCGGCCGCCGTCCCGCTCGGGTCGCCGTCCCGGTGGCCCCGAGTAAACTGATCTTGGGACGACTCCTCAGAGAACCTGAGACCTGCGAGGTGAGACGCCGATGACCGTCGGATCACTGCGCCCCAGTCCGCTCGTCGAGCAGGCCGCGCAGCGCCTGCGGGACCAGATCGCCGAGGGGCGCTGGCCGGTGGGCGCCAGGCTGCCGGGCGAGACGGCGCTCGCCGCGTCGCTCGGTGTCGGCCGGTCCACGGTCCGCGAGGCGGTACGCGCCCTGGCCGGTGCCGGGCAGCTGCGGACCCGCCAGGGCGCCGGGGTGTTCGTCATCGCCACCGAACCGGTCGAGGAGTGGTCGGCCAAGCTCGGCAGGGCGGCGGCGACGGACGTCCACGAGGTGCGCGCGCTGCTGGAGACGCGGGCCGTACGGCTGGCGGCGCGGCGCCGTACCGACGAGGACGCGGCGGCGCTCGACGCAGCGCTGACCTCGGCGCTCACGGCCACCGCACGCGCCGCCCGGCCGAAGGCCGCCGCCGATCCGGCGGCCCGCGTGGACGCCGACCTCGCGCTGCACGCGGCGCTGGTGGCCGCGGCCGGCAATCCCGTACTCACCGATCTGTTCGCCGAGTTCGCACCCGCCTTGCGCGAGGCCATGTTGGCCCTGGGGACCGCGGGTCCTGGCGGTCACGAAGCGCTGGTCGCGGCGGTGCTCGACGGCGACGCGGACGCGGCCGAGCGCCTGGTCGCGGCCGAACTCGACGTCATCGCCCGCCTGTTGCGCGAGGCGCGGGCCAGGAGCGCGGCGTGAACGCGCTCATCCCCCGGCCGCGCTCGCGGCCCGCGCCCGGCGCCGTCCACGTGCCCGGCTGGCTCTCCCCCGAAGAACAGGCCGAGTTGGTGGCGGCGTGCCGCGCGTGGGCGCGCGGCCCGGTGCCGATGCGGCGCACCCGGCTGCCGCGCGGCGGCGTCATGTCGGTGCACACGATGTGTCTGGGCTGGCACTGGAGCCCGTACGCGTACTCGCGGATCGCGCACGACGTGAACGGCGCCCGGGTCGCCGCGTTCCCCGAGCGGCTCGGCGAGTTGGGCCGCCGCGCGGTGGCGGACGCGTACGAGGACGGGGCCGCGGGGGCGGCGTACGCGCCGGACACGGTGCTGGTGAACTTCTACGGCGAGGGCGCCACGATGGGCATGCACCAGGACAAGGACGAGAAGTCCGGTGCCCCGGTGGTGTCGTTGAGCATCGGCGACACCTGCGTCTTCCGCTTCGGCAACACCGAGACGCGCGGAAAGCCGTACACCGACGTGGAGTTGGCCTCCGGTGACCTCTTCGTCTTCGGCGGGCCGTCCCGCTACGCCTTCCACGGGGTGCCCAAAGTCCTTCCGCACACCGGCGATCCGGCCGTCGGGCTGAGCGGCGGACGCCTCAATCTGACGCTGCGCGTCACCGGCCTCACCGACTGACGCCCCTCGCGCGGCGGCGCCCCCGCCGCCGGTGGGAACCGGCGACGGGGGCGCGCTGCTGCGAAGGAGTCCCGATCAGTCCTTCAGCAAGGTGAAGTTGCTGGTGACGGTCGCTCCCTTCGTGATCTTCACGGTGGCCACGGTCGGCTGCCAGCCGTCCTTGGCCACGATGAGCTGGAGCGGGTTGTTGCGGACGTCCAGCCACAGGGCGTACGTGCCGTCGGGGGCGGTCTTCAGCGTGTAGTGCGTCGCCCAGGTGTTGATCTGGACGGTGGCCCCGGCCAGCGGCGATCCGCCGCCGTTGACGGTGCCGGTGATCTTGCCCCAGGTGGCGGGCGGCTTGACGGTCAGCGACACGGGGATCGGGGCGATGCTGTACGGCGTGTCACTGGCCAGGCCGATCGAGGCCGAGTACGTCCCCGGCTGGGTGATCTCGGGGACGGACGCGTCCAGGGTGACGGTCAGCGTGGTGCTGGCGCCGGGTGCGACGGTGACGGACGTGGCGCTCTCCGACAGCCAGGTGACGTCGGTGACGTCGGGCTGGTCGTAGCCGGGGAGCACTTCCGCGTTCTTGGCCGGGGTCTGGCCCGCCAGGCCGCCGACCGAGTAGAAGCCGGCGCCGCCGCTGCCGCGGTAGAGCGAGGCGTTGGCGTTGGGCAGCGCCGTCCAGGTGTTGTCGGTGGGCTGGTAGGCCCACGTCTGGTTGGTCAGCGCGGCGCCCGCGTTGATGGCACCGCCCTTGACCAGCAGCACGCCGTTGGCCGAGGTGTACGTGGCGCCCCACGCGTCGGTCGGCTGGTCCGCGATCGGCGACCAGGAGTCGGCGGCGGGGTCGTAGACGTACGCGTGAGTGGTGCTGCCCGCGTCCGTGGTGCCACCGGAGCAGTAGAGCTTGCCGGTGACCGCGCCGCAGGACTCCCAGGCGATGGGCTCCGGGTAGGCGGCGGCGCTGGCCCACGTGTTGGTGGCCGGGTCGTAGGAGGTGACGTCGGCGGTGCCGCACGCGGTGGCGGTGCAGCCGCCGACCGAGTACAGCTTGCCGTTGAGCACCGCGCTGCCCGCGCCCGCGTACGGCTTGGGCGAATTGGCTCCGGTGCTCCAGGTGTTGGAGGCGATGTCGTAGATTTCCAGCTTGGCGTCCGGGTTGCCGCTGGCGCCCCAGCCGCCGGCCGCGTAGAACTTGTCGCCGATCACACCGTGGACCGGGGCCTCACGGGTGTCGGCGGCGGAGGCGAGCTTGGTCCAGGCGCCGCTGTCCGCGCTGTAGGCGTACAGGTCGCTGGTGTCGGCCACGCCGGTGAAGCCGAACGCCGAGTAGACGGTCCCGTTGTGCACGGCCACCGCGTTGTCACCGGTGGGTACGGGCAGGTCGGGGATGGTCTGCCAGGCGTCGCCCGCCGCGCCCTGCGCGTTGGCGGCGGCGTCGGTGGTGGCCTTGCCGCCGGGCGACAGCGCGCCCTTCTTGGCGCTCGCGCCGTGCGTGGTGAGCGACAGCGGCGAGTAGTGGCCCTTGACGAGGTTGAGCGGGGCGCCGCCGGCCTTCTGGAGGACGACTCCGCCCGGCGTCTCGCCGAGGGTGACCGTGGCCGGGGCGTTACCGGTGTTCTTCACCGTCACGACCTGGCTCGCGCTCTTGCCCCAGGCGACGGTCTTGCTGATGCTCGCCGGGGTGACCTTGATCTGGCCCGCCTTGAGGGCGAGGTTGTGCGAACCGACGCCGTCCCTGGGGACGTTCACGGTCGCGGTCGCCGAGGTGTACTTCGACGCGGTGGCCGTGATCGGGTGCTTGCCGGTGAGGTGCGAGAACATCCAGAAGAAGCCGTCGCCCAGGTTCGGGTCGTCGGGCGTGGCGTTGGTGGTGGTGTGGTCGTCGGGCGCGTCGGTGCTGGTGACGGTGGCGCCGTTGACGCCCGCCTTGGTGTTGCTGTCGGTCACGTTGCCGACGATCAGGCCGCCGCTGACCGGGTCGTAGGTCCGCTTGCCGACGAAAACGTTGTCGAGCTGCCACCAGTAGGCCCAGTTGCCCTTGTAGTGGAAGCGCAGCCGTACGTCGCTCTTGCCCGCGTAGTCGGCCAGCGGGAGTTCGACGTGCGTGGGACCGGCCACCGAGGTGGTCGTCTTGTGCCAGACGGTGGTCCAGGTGGCGCCGGCGTCGGTCGAGACGTCCACGTCGGCGGTGGAGTTGCTGAACGCCTTGTAGTCGGTGTCGAAGCCGAGCACCGGGGCGGCGACGTCGGTGAGGTCGTAGGACGGGGACAGCAGCGAGCTGTCCTGGCTGAGACCCTGGCCGATGTTGTCGCTGTCGATGTTGGCGAAACCGCCGCTGCCGCCGGTCCTGTTGCCGCGAGCGCCCGGGTCGTTGAAGACCCAACCGCCGTTGGTGCTGTCCGCGTTGGTCACCGACCAGCCCGCCGGGGGTCCGGTGGTGGAGGTGAACGCCTCGCTGCTGCCGGTCAGGTGCACCGCATAGCCGGGCGCCTGGTCGGACGACGGGTCGACGGGCACGGGGACGTTGAGCGTCTGGTCGGCGGTGCCGATCTGGAGGCTCTTGTCGACCGTCTTGTAGCCGGGGTAGTTGGCGCTGACGTGCAGGGTGTACGCGCTGCCCTGAGGGAGCGTCAGCGAGTAGTCACCGGTGACGGGGTCGGTGTAGACCGGCGCGCCGGGGACACCGTCGACGGTGATCTTCGCGTACAGCGGCCAGCCGTGGCCCGAGCCGTCGGTGACCTTGCCCGCGACGGTCTGCTTGGCCACCGCGTCCAGGGCGAAGGAGGTGGTGACGGTGGCGCCGTCGGCCAGTTCGACGGCGGACGCGGTCTTGCTCGCGTAGCCGTAGGCGGCGGCGGTCAGGTCGTAACTGCCCGGCGGGACGTCCAGCTTGTAGCCGCCGGTCGCGTCGGAGGTGGCGCTGTAGTCGCCCGCGGTCACCTTGGCGCCCGCGATGGCCGCCCCGGTGGCGTGGTCGGTGACCTTGCCGGTGAGCACGCCGTGCGGGCCGCTGCGGAAGGCCGCCAGGCCGTTCGGGGTGCCGAGGCCGGTCGGGCCGTCGTAGCCGGGGCCCGCGGTGCACTGCTGGGTGGGCGAGCAGGTGCCGTTGTTGCCCGCGGTGACGTCGTTGAGTGCGCCGGCCTGCGCGTACGGGTAGGAGTTCGGGTACGTGCCCGCGGCCGGGGTGCCGGCCGACGCGTACACGCCCGCGATCAGCGGGGAGGAGGCGCTGGTGCCGCCGTAGACCGCCCAGCCGTTGCCGCCGTAGCCCTGGTAGACGGAGACGCCGGTGACCGGGTCGGCGACCGCGGAGACGTCGGCGACGGACCGCTTGTCACAGAAGCCGTTGGTCTGGAAGGCCGGCTTGGGCTCGTAGAGCGAGCATCCCGAACCGGGGCCGCCGTAGGTGTTGTTCCACACGGACTCGGTCCAACCGCGGCTGGTGCCGGTGTCCTTGGCGAGCGCGGTGCCGCCGACGGAGGTCACGTACTGCGAGGCCGCCGGGTAGCTGACGCCGAAGCCGTCGTCGCCGGAGGAGGCGACCACCGCGACACCCGGGTGGTTGTAGTACGGGTCCATGTCCGTGGTCTCGGACGGGTCCTCGCCGCTGCCGGGCGTGCTGCTGTAGCCGGTCCCGTAGGAGTTGGAGACGTACTTCGCGCCGAGCGCGACCGCCTCGTCCACCGCGGCGCCCAGGTCCGCGAAGTTCGCCGAGTCGGCCTCGACCAGCAGGATGTGGGCGTTGGGGGCGGCTGCCGAGACCATGTCGACGTCGAGCGAGATCTCGCCCGCCCAGTCGGGGTCGGGTGACGGGTAGTCGGTGCCGCCGCGCTGGCTGACCTTCTTGAAGCAGCCGTTGGCGGTGGTGCACTCGGGCAGGCCGTACTGCGCCCGGTAGATCGCCAGGTCCGCCTCGGCGGTGGGGTCGTCGTAGGCGTCGACGATGGCGATGGTCTGGCCCGCGCCGCCGTCGGCGGGCAGGTTGTACGCGTCCTGGAGATCAGTGGCACCGAAGCCGGCCGGGGTGGCGGCGAGCGGCTGGATGCCCTTGTGCGCGGCCACGTCGGTGCGGCGCAGCGCGAAGCAGCGGAATTGACCCGGCTGGGCGTCGCCGCACTGCCGTACGACGTCGGGCCGGGAGGAGGGTGCGGCGGACGCCGTTGCCGCGGCGGGCAGTTGAAGGCCGAGCAGGGCGATGGTGGCCGACGCGAGGGCGGCTACCGCGGTAGCGGCGCGCCGACCTCCGCTCCGTCTGGGAAATATGCGCAAGGCGGGACTCCGTGATGCCGGAGGGGACCGTGCCATGACGAGGTCGTGGCCGGTTGCGGTCCGATCGAACCGCTGGCGTATACCTGTGCCTCACACGCACCACTGGAACCCGAAGTGATTGTCGGATACCTGACATCACCCACACCGGAACTGCACGTCGCGTTCACGTCAACCAGACGGCACAACCTCACCGCGTCCGTATCCGTCGTCCAGCCAGCCGTGCCGGGCCGCGTGCCAGACCAGCCGTATACGGTTGTCGACTCCGGCGTCCCGCTGCATCGCCGCGATGTGCCGCTGCACGGTCCGCACCGCGACACCCAGGGCGCGGGCCATCGCCGCGTCCGTGCTGCCGCTCACCAGCATGGCCAGGATGCGCAGTTGGACGGCGCTGCGGGCCGGTCCCGCGTCGGCGCGGGCCGGCGAGGGTCCGGCGTCGGGGCGGCCGAGCGGCACCGCGTCCGCCCACACCGACTCGAAGAGCGTGACCAGCGCGTCGAGCAGTCCGCTCGGCCGGATCACCAGCATCACCGGGTCCGGTGGCCGCGCGTCGGCGGGCAGCGGCAGCAGCGCCAGCGAGTGGTCGGCGACGCACAGCCTCACCGGCAGCCGGTCGGTGACCCGGACGAACGCCTGCTGCCGGGTGCCCGGCGGGTCGAGCGCGGCCAGCGGGTCCAGGCCCATCGACTCCAGGCCCGCCCGCTCGAAGACCACCCGGCGGCGTATCCCCGGCACGGCGGCCGAGCCGCAGGCCAGCGGGTCGGGGACGGTGTCGTCCGCCGTGTCCTTGTCGGTACGGACGAAGGCCATCAACTCCGAGACGGCCGAGGCGTGGAGCTGTTCCGCCCAGCGGCCGATGGCGGCCTGGCCCTCGACCACCCGGACGATCTCCTCCGCCCGGTGGCCCTCGTGCACCCGCTGGTACTCCACGCCCAGCCGGTCGAGCAGTTCCCGGCCGCGCCGCAACTGCTCCTGGGCGCGGGACACCAGCGGCAGCAGCGTGCTCTGCGGCGGCACCGGATACCAGCGCCCGTCGCGCCCGAGCTTCGCCAGGCCGCGCCCGGCCAACTCCCCGCAGGCTTCCTCCGCCCGCGCCCTCGACACCCCCATCTGCCGAGCCAGTTCCGCATCGGCCACTCCCCGCGTGGCCACCAGCAACGGGTAGGCCCGGTCCGCGTCGGCACTCAACCCCAGAGCCTCAAACGGACGTTCGCTCATGATCGGGACTGTAGCCCTCACGGGCCGCCGAGACCGGCGATTCACACAGGCGCGCCATGGCCGTCGCACATCATTCATGGGCCCGCCGGGCGCCGAGGCACCTGACGGGCCCATGACCGGGCCATTACCCCCGCATGACTGACGCTGTGTCATTTCTTGAGCACGGCGGGCGATTTCGCGGGTGTGCCGTGTGCCTCAGGCGGGTTCCGCCGCGAGCGCCGCCATTTCGCGGTCCACCGCCGCCTGGTGCTCATCGGCGTCCTGCTTGGCCCGCTTGGGACTCCAGCGACCGGCCATCACGAACACGAACGGCAGGAAGAGGACTTGGCCGCCGACACAGATCCACCACCAGGTACGCCACTGGCCGGGGCCGTCGTGCGCGGCCTTCTGCACCTTGGCGCCGTACTTAGTGAGCACCGCCAACTGCGGCTGCGCCTTCTGGACCACGGCGAGGTCGGCGGGGCCGACCTCCTGGACCGCCTGCTGGGTGAGGGCCGCGGGCGCCTTGCCCGGCGGGTACTTGCCCAGTTCCGCGAAGAGTTGGGGATGGGCGTTGACGACGGCGAGCGCGGGCGCCGCCTGCCGCTGCGCGACGGTGACCTCGGTGCCGTGGTCGACCAGCGGGGTGACGGAGGTGACCAGCACCGGGATGAAGGCGGCCGAGACCGCCACCACGATCCTGATCGTCCAGCCCCACACCGCCAGGCCCGTCGCGGTGGCCGCCGGATTGTGCTTCTCGACGGTCTCGGTGAAGCTCGCCATCCACGGCCCGTAGGCGATGCCGCTGAAGACGCCGATCCCGATGAACAGCCACGCGAAGGTGTAGTAGCCGGTGGTGGGGTGGGTGGCGCGGGAGGCGAAGATCGCGGTCACCACGATGGAACCGACCGCGCCCACGATCATGAACGGCTTGCGCACCTTGAGCCGGTCGGAGATCACGCCGATCACCACCAGGGCGATGGCGTTCGCCGCCCAGTACCAGTTCGCGACCGCGTTGGCCCGCTGCTCGGTGTAGCCGTAGGTGGTCGCGAAGTAGACGACGAAGTTGCCGACGGCCGCGAAGTACAGCAGCAGGAAGAGCGAGATCGCCAGCGCGGAGCCCGCCACGTCGAGCCGGAGCATCTGCCGCCACTCGCCGCGCCTCGCGGCCTGCGGGTCGATGCCCTTGGCACGTGCCTCGACCAGCGCCCGGTCCCGCAGCGTCACCATGATCTGGTCGCGCAGTCCGGGGGACAGCTCGCGCAGCGCGAAGATCGCGATCACGAAGACCACCAGGCCGGAGACGCCGGAGTAGCGCAGCTCGTCCTGCCAGCTCGACGTGTCCAGGGTGTTGCTGGTGACGGTGGTGACGACGAGGCTGCCGATCACCGGCCCCATCGTCCAGGCGCCCATCGCGGTGGCCCGCCCGACCTGCGGCGAGAAGTCGCGGATCAGCGCGGGCGTGGCCACGAGCACGATGCCCTCGATAAAGCTGACCAGCGCGAACAGCACCAGATACGTGGTCTTGCCGCCCGCGTTCGGCAGTCCGAGGAAGACCAGCAGCGACGCGACGAGCAGCCCGTAGACCACCAGATTCGCCCGCCCCCAGCGGTCGGCGAGCCCGGCCACCAGCGAGGCGAAGGCGCCCACCGCGTTGCCGATCACCGAGACCCACACGAAGTAGCGGTAGGTCATGTCGAAGTGCGTGATGATCGACGTGGCGACCGCGTACTGGATGTAGAGCATGTAGTACAGCACGACCGTGGTGATCACCACGATCGCCAGATACGCCATACGACGCCCGGTGGCCGGATATTCGGCCAGGTCACGGCGGTAGAGCCGACTGAGCGCGGTACGGGCGCCTGCGGACCGGGCGTCGGGCCCGGGTCTGTCGGCGTCGAGCGGCGTCGGGGTGGCGGACATACGGCTCCTCCTGGAGATGCTTGGAGACCGGGTGGAGTGGCACGGGGACGGCACTGCTGCGGCCCCTCGGGGGTGCGGTGCGGCCGGCCCCGAAGGTGTGGCCAGAGGCTAGTACCGACTGGTCGGTATGCCTAGGGGTCTGCACGGGGTCAATTCCGCGTCGCATCGAGGCCGGGGCGGGCCGCGCCGGCCCCGCGCACAACGGGGACCGGCGGGCCCCTGAACGGGACCCGCCGGTCGGTGGCGCCCCGCGGGGAGCGCCGGCACATCAGTGGTGCGTCAGGTGGCGGTGCAGGTCAGCGCGGGTGCGCCGAGGGTGCCGCTGGAGGTGCCCTGGAGGCCGAAGGTGGTCGTGGCGGCCGGGGCGAGCGCGGCGTTGTAGGCGAGGCTGCCCGCGGTCACCGCCGCTCCGGTCTGGTGGATGTCCGCGTTCCAGCCGCTGGTCTCCTGCTGCCCGCCCGGCCACGTCCAGGTGACCTTCCAGCTCTTGGTCGCGGCCGTACCGGAGTTGGCCACGGTCACGGTGGCGGTGAAGCCGCCGCTCCACTGGTTGTCGGTGTGCCAGGTGGCCGTGCAGCCGGAACTGCCGCCGGTCGGACCGCCGGTGGAGCCGGAGGTCGTACCGGTCGACGTGCCGGTCGACGTACCGGAGGAGGTGCCCGACGAGGTGCCGGAGGACGTGCCGGAGGACGTGCCGCTCGACGTGCCCGACGACGTGCCGGTCGACGTACCGCCGTTGGTGGTGCCACCGGTCGTGCCGCCCGAGTCGCCGAAGCCGGGCGCCTTGATGCTGGCCAGGTAGCCGTCCTTGACGGTGTTCACCGTCGTCCAGTCGTCGTTGAGGATGCCGCCGGTGTCACCGGAGTTGGGATTCCACGACCAGAAGGTCCAACTGAAGCTGTCGCCGCCGTAGGTGCTGGTCGGCCGCAGGTAGTCCACCAGCGTCCGCAGCCAGGTCTGGTCGACGGTCGACTGGAGGGTGGTGCCGAACTCGCCGACCCAGACCGGGGCGATGTTCTGCTTGAACAGATAGCCCCAGTACTTGTCCCAGATCGCCGACATGTTCGCCGGGAAGCTCGGGTCGCTGAACCACGGCTGCTGGGCGACGCTGGTCGCGTAGTCGTGCGCCGAGTAGACCACCCGGTTCGCCACGTTCAGCTCGACCGGGTACTGCCCCGCGCCCATCAGGTTGCCGCCCCACCAGCCGGACGTCCCGTTGAAGGTCTGGACGCCCTCCACGAAGATCAGCAGATTGGGGTTGACGCCGAGGACGGCGTTGCCGCCGCGCTCGGCCGCCAGACGCCAGTCGATCGTGGTGTCGCCGCAGCCCCAACAGGCCGGGTCGTGCGGCTCGTTGTGCAGGTCGATGCCGACGACCGCCGGGTTGTTCAGGTAACGGGTCGCCATCGCCTTGAGGTTGGTGATCCAGGTCGACTCGGGGACGGCGGCGGTGTACCAGAGCGCGGACTGGCCGCCGGAGTCCGAACGGTGCCGGTCAAGGATGACCCGCAGCCCTATGGAACCGGCGTAGTTGACGATCTTGTCCATCACGCCGAGGGAGTTGAGGCCCTGGAGATCGGCGTTCATGCCGCCGGAGTAGTTGATGCTGGAGGGCATCGTGCCCTTGAAGATGTCGTCGCTGTACGGCAGTCGGATCGTGTTGTAGCCGAGCTGCTTCATCTGGTCGATCATGCTCTTGTAGTCGCGCGACCAGATGCCGTGGGCCACGTAGTTGCTGGTCTCGAAGCCGAACCAGTTGACGCCCGCGATGCGGACCGACTTGCCCGTGGAGTCCAGGATCTGGCGTCCGCTGGTGTGCCAGTAGCCGGTGGCGGCCTCTGCCGCCGCCGGAGCCGCGGGCGCGCCCGCCGCCGTGGCGTGCGTCTGTCCGGCGAGGGAGAGCAGCGCGAGCAGGGCCGCCGCGACGGCGGCGGCCAGAAAGACCCGCAGCCTGTTCGTTTTTCTCAGGGGGCTCAGCGAGCCCGGAAAGGGGACCACGGTGGCGATTCCTCTCGGTGGGGGGACGGAACGCTTCAGTTCGTGGTGGGGGTGGACGGCGGAAGCCTGGTGGGAGCGCTCCCATTCGTAACCGTATGGAAGCGAGGACACGCGAGTGGCGTCAAGAGGAAACACAGGCTTCAAGTAGTGAAGCCGGGTGGGGGCGGGGCCGGGGGCAGTACCGAAGAGGTGTCGGAATGGGCTCAGGGAGTCATACGAGCGGGGTCGCCGACACCTGGCCCGTAATCAGTTAGGCTTACCTAACTAAGCCTGGGGGAACAGTCCGGGCGCAGCGCGAACCACGCAGTACGGCACAGCACCGAGAGAGCGGAGCACGCCCATGGCAGACCGACCGGTGGGACGGGCGACGGACCAGCAGACGGGCGCGGCGACGCAGGACCCGCGGGCCGAGGAGCGGGCGGCACCCGCCGCCGCCGAGCGCCCCGCGCGCCGGGCCCCGCGGCTGAACCACGCCCGCGTGATCCGTTCCGAGCGCGTCACCCCGCACATGATCCGGGTGGTGCTCGGCGGCGACGGGCTCGCCGGGCTTCCCATGGGCGACTACACCGACCATTACGTCAAGCTGGTCTTCGCGCCTCCCGGGGTCACGTACCCCGAGCCGCTGGACATGGAGGCCGTCCGCCGCGACCTGCCGCGCGAGCAGTGGCCGACCACCCGTACGTACACCGTGCGCGCCTGGGACCCGGTCGCGCCCGAGATGACGATCGACTTCGTCCACCACGGCGACGAAGGGCTGGCCGGGCCCTGGGCGGCCGGTGTCCGGCCGGGCGACGGCATCTATTTCATGGGCCCCGGCGGTGCCTACGCGCCCGACCCCGCCGCCGACTGGCACCTGCTCGCGGGCGACGAGAGCGCGCTGCCCGCCGTCGCCGCGGCGGTCGAGCAACTGCCGCCGGGGGCACGGGCGAAGGTCTTCGTGGAGGTCGAGGGCCCGGCGGAGGAGCAGAAGCTGGCCACCTCGGGCGACGCCGAGATCGTCTGGCTGCACCGCGGTGCCCGGCCGGTCGGCGAGGCGCTGGTCGAGGCCGTCACCGGTCTGGAGTTCCCGCCGGGTGACGTCCAGGTCTTCGTCCACGGCGAGGCCGGTTTCGTCAAGGACCTCCGCCGCCACCTCCGCCTCGACCGCTCGATCCCCCGCGAGCGCCTGTCGATCTCCGGCTACTGGCGCCGCGGCGCCGACGAGGACGGCTGGCAGGCGTCCAAGCGGGAGTGGAACGAGCAGGTGGAGCGCGAGCAGGAAAGCGGCGCCGGGCGCTGAGCGCGCGGCGGGCGTGAGCGCGCGGCGGGCGTGAGCGCGCGGCGGGCGTCCCTGACGGACGGGGAGCCGGGCCGACCCGTTGCCCGCCCGGTCGCGGACGGAACGTCCCCCGGCCGCGGACACGCGCGGCGGCGGCCCGCCGCCCGTTCGGCCCGAGTGGGTGACCGGGGGCGGGCCGTCCGCCGCGCGGGGCGAACCGCTGCCGCCGGAAGCCGCCATCACCACTCGGGCCGTTGATGCCGCTCGGGCCGGAGGGCTGGACCGACTTCTGGTACGAGCGGAAGGTGCGGGTCGACAGCCACACCGCGACCAGGGCCAGGGCGAGCAGGCCGCCGCCGCGGCTGAGAATGTCGCCGCGGTCGGGGTCGGCGGACATCGCGGAACGGCCCGCGACCAGAGCCCAGTTGACCGGGTTGACGTCGGCGATGCGCCGCATCCAGGACGGCGTCAGGCCGGGCGCCATGAAGGCGGAGGACAGGAAGGTCAGCGGCAGCAGCAGGAACGTGTTGATGCCGATGATGCTCTCGCGACCATGTGGGCCTGGAATTCGGTCTCCACCACGAAGATCCGGGGCAGTTCACCGTCCAGCTTGTCCAGGACGCCGCGCAGGGCCACCCTGTGCACTTCCAGCGTGTTGGCCCGCTCGGCGAGCAGTTCCGCCACCTCGTCCGGGTGCAGCGCCATGATCAGCGACAGCGCCGACTCGAAGGCGGGGTACTCCCTGGCGGGCACGGCCACCATGTCGGCGAGCCAGTCGCGCATCTCGGTGCGGCCTTCGGCGGTGAGCCCGTAGAGCGTGCGCTCCGGCCGGTTGCCCTGCCGCTGGACGCCCGCGACCTCCACGAAGCCGTGCTTCTCCGCAGGCCGTCGGTGCTCCCGCACGGTGAGGCGCCCGCGCGCGAGGCGGGGTGAGGACTTCGGCCCGCGCGCGACACGGCCGTGTCATTCCGGCGAAACACCGGGTCCCTAATTTCTGTCGTCCGACAGGAATTCGTGACAGGGGGCCAGGCCCATGACCGCCACCGCACCTTCCGAGGTCCGCTCAGACCCGCCGGACCACGGCACCGCCGCCGACGCGGCGGCCACCGACGCGCCGGGCACCGACACCGCGGGCACCGACACCGCGGGGCTCGCGGGCTTCGGCTACCGCCAGGAACTGCACCGCAGCCTCGGCCGGTACGCGTCCTTCGCCGCCGGTTTCTCCTTCATCTCGGTGCTGACCACCGTCTTCCAGTTCTTCGCCTTCGGCTACTCCTTCGGCGGCCCGCGGTTCTTCTGGACCTGGCCCGCCGTCCTGATCGGCCAACTCCTCGTCGCCGCCTGCTTCGCCGAACTCGCCGCCCGCTACCCGATCTCCGGCGCCGTCTACCAGTGGTCGACCCGGCTGAGCAACGCCGTCTTCGGCTGGTACGCGGGCTGGATCATGGTCATCGGCCAGGTCGTGGTGGTGGCCGCCGCCGCGCTCGCCCTCCAGGTCGTCCTGCCCGCCGTCTGGTCCGGCTTCCAGCTCATCGGGACCGATACGTCACCGGTCTCGTCGGACGGCGCGGCCAACGCGGCGCTGCTCGGGATCGCGCTGCTCGTCCTGACCACCGTCGTCAACCTCCTCGACAACACGGTGATGTCGCTGGTCAACCGGGTCGGCGTGACCGCCGAGATCATCGGCGCCGTGCTCATCGTCACGCTGCTCTTCACGCACGCCGACCGCACGCCGTCGGTGACCGTGCACGGCGGGGGCGGCTCGTCGGCGCTGCTCGTCAGCTCGATCGCCGCCGCGTACGTGATGATCGGCTTCGACAGCGCGGGCGAGATGAGCGAGGAGACCCGCGATCCGCAGCGCGTCGCGCCCCGTACGATCCTGTCCGCGCTCGCCGCGGCCGGCGCCCTGGCCACGCTCCTCGTCCTCGCCGCCCTGCTTGCCGCGCCCAGCCTCACCGACGGGCGGCTCGGCACCGAGGGCCTGTCCTACGTGCTCACCAGCCGGCTGGGCGACGGTGTCGGGCGCGCGCTGCTCTGTGACGTCGCGGTGGCCGTCACCGTGGCGACCCTCGCCATCCAGACGTCGGCCACCCGGATGCTCTTCTCGATGGCCCGCGACCGGGCACTGCCCTTCTCCGGGCCCCTCGCCCGCGTCTCCCCCCGCACCGGCCAGCCCGCCGCCCCCGCCCTCGTCGTCGGCGTCCTCGCCGCGGCCCTCCTGCTGCTCAACTTCGGCTCCCCCGACGCCTTTCTCGCCATCGGCACCACCTGCATCGTCATGCTCTACCTCGCCTACGCGATGGTCACAGGCCCCCAACTCCTGCGCCGCCTGCGCTCCCCCCTCCCCCCGGCCACCGATCCCTCCGGCAACCCCCTGTTCTCCCTGGGCCGTTGGGGCCTCCCCGTCAACGCCCTCGCCCTCCTCTACGGCCTCGCCATGACCGTCAACCTCGCCTGGCCCCGCGCCACCGTCTACGACCCCTCCGGCGGCCACTGGTACTTCCAGTGGTTCACCCTGCTGTTTCTGCTGGCCGTGCTGCTGGTGGGCTTCCTCTGGAGGGCGCTGAGGGCACATCGGGGGCGCATCGCTCCCGAAGGGGCAGCGTTTCCAGAACCGACTCCATGACAGCCGCCGTGGTGTCGTCGCCCACCGGCCACAAGCCTGTGTACTCGTCGAGCGTGATCGACGGCTTGCTGTGGCCGAGTCGCACCTGAACGGTCTTCACGCTTCTCGTTGTTCTTGATCGGACACGACGGCGTACCAGTCGCGGAGCCCGTGGAGCGTCAGCTTCTCGGGCACCCGCGCCACCGATCCGACAGCGATCAGGACGCGGTTCGCGTCCTCGGGCATCCGCTTCCCAATTCGTGCCCACGTCGACCGGCGGATCGGCCGCCGCCGCATCGTCGCCATCGCCCCCGCCTACGCCGCACCGATCGGCGAATGGCTTCTCTGGCAGCGCCTCTGCCCGGGAACGCGTCATGCGCGGTCTCGACCCCGCGGACCGCGCCGCGGTCATCACCGCCCTGCACTCCTACGAGGCCGCCCTGGCCGCCCTTGGCGCCGACGGGTGATACCTGGGGTGACGGAGCAGCGAGCCATCTCTTGCTCCGGCCGGGACAGCACCACATCCTGGCCCGACCTCAAAGCGGTCGGGACGGCGCTGGCGCCCGGCGTGATCCTGGGCGGCGAGGCCGTCGTGTTCACCTGAGGTGTCGAGCTCAGCGCTCCCGGCGGTCCTTCGCCGCCCCGGCGGGGTCGCGCCGCAGAGGCGGTGCGGCGGCGGACGGCAGGTGGAGGGTGAAGAGCGACCCCGCGCCCAAAGTGCTGGACACCGTGACCCGGCCGCCGTGCGCCTCAGTCAACTGGCGAACGATCGCAAGGCCGAGGCCGCTGCCGCCCGTCAGCCGACTGCGGGACTTCTCCGACCGCCAGAAGAGGTCGAAGACGTGCGGCAGTTCCTCATCGCTGATGCCGCTGCCGGTGTCGGCGACCTCGATCAGCACCGACCGGTCCCGAACGGACGTCCGGACCTCGACGCTGCCGCCCGGCGGGGTGTGCCGGACCGCGTTGGACAGCAGGTTTCCGACGGCCTGCCGCAGCCGCAGCGCGTCGGCAGTCAGCTCCGGATCGCCTTCCGCGGACCAGGTCAGCGCGACCCGCGCGGTGCGGGCGGCGTCACGGTGGGCGGCGCAGACCCACTCCACGACCTCCGCGGCCCGGACCCGCTCGGTGTGCAGCCGGAAGGTGTGCGCGTCGTCGGCGGCCACGTCACGCAGGTCGTCGATGATGTGCTGGAGCAGCAGCGCCTCACGCAGCAGCCGCGAGGTCAGGGGCCGGTCGGCGACCGCCACGCCGTCCTCGACCGCCTCCAGCCAGCCCCTGATGTTGCTCAGCGGGGTGCGCAGCTCATGGGCGACGTCCCGGACCATCGCCTTGCGCTGGTCCTCCAGGCGTTCGCGGCGCGCGGACAGGTCGTTGAAGGCGACCGCGAGCGAGCCGATCTCGTCGTCGGTGGAGACCGGGACCCGGTTGCGCGCCTGGTCGGGCCGCTGGGCGGCCTCGGTCAGGGTGCGCAGCGGCCTGATCAGCCGGGTCGACATCAGCACAGCGGCGGCGACGGTGACCGTGAGCACCAGGGCGGCGACCTCGACGATGCGGACGGCGTTCGCACCGGTCAGGGCGAAGCCGGTGGTGTCGGCGCCCGGAACGCCGGTGACGAAGAGCAGGGCACTGGGCGCCACGTAGGGAGCGAGCTGTTCGCGGCGCCCGTCCTCGACACAGCCCTCGGTGATCCGGCCTGCGTCCATGGGCGCGTAGAGCGTCTCGATCGACTGCGGGCCGATGTAGTCGAGACCGATCCGGATGGGCGACATCCCCTGGCGGCGCAGACACGGGTTGACCAGGCCCTCCAGTTGGTGGAGGGCGGCGGCCTCGGTCGGGGTGGGGCGGGTCAGGATCCTGCTCTGGCCGCCGCACACGTCGGGGATCACGGGGGCGGCGGCGGTGAGGGACTCGGTGGTGACCCGGGGCCGGCCGCTGGGGGCGTAGCTGATCTGCGACGGCTCGCCCAGCTTGAGCAGGCACCCGGTGATGCTCCGCGCCGAGGCCGCGAGTGCCGTCCGCTCCGCGGCGGTGAGGCGATAGGGGCCGACAGCCCGCGGGTCGATCGGGGTGGCGCCGGTGCCACCGGTCAGTGAGGAGTCCACCGCGAGCGGGTTGACGACCGCGGACACCGCGGCGGGCAGTGCGGCGTGGTCGGCCGCCGCGGAGTCGGCCAGCGTCCGGCGCTGCGGGGTGGTCAGGACGATACGGCGCCCGGTGCGCTTGGCCAGCGACGCCACGGCGGGGGCCACCGCGTCCCAGCTGCGGTGGGTGGCCGCGTAGCCGAGCAGCGCGTCGTAGACGTGGGCGTCCCGGGCCAGTACCTGCCCCTGCTCCTGCCGCAGCGCGTGGGACGTGGTCGTCGCGGCCAGCCAGGCGGTCGCGGCGATGGAGCAGACCGCGATCAGCACGGAGGTGGCGAGCAGCCGCACCATCAGGCTCTTGCGCAACGGGACGCCGCGTCTGCTACGGGTACGGCTCCTACGGGTGCGGCTGTCGCTACGGGGCACGGTGGCCGCGATCCGTGCGGTCCCGGCCGTTCGCACCGTCCGTCAACTTGTAGCCCACCCCGAAGACGGTGACCAGGCGCGCCGGGCGGCGCGGATCGGCCTCGGTCTTCCGGCGCAGGTTCATGACGTGCATGTCGATGGTGCGCTCGGAGGTGTACGCGTCCGTGCCGGAGACCTCCCGCAGCAGTTGGGCGCGGGTGAAGACCCGGTCGGGCTTCGCGGCCATCGCCGCCAGGATCTCGAACTCGCCGCGTGTGCAGTCCACGACATCGGAGTCGATCCACACCTGGTGCCGGGCCGGATCGACGGTGAGGCCGCCCACGTGCAGGGTGAGCCGCGACCACCCGCCGGACCGCTGGGAGCGGAGCAGGAGCGTGCGTACCCGGGCCATCAACTCCCGCGGGCTGTACGGCTTGGTGACGTAGTCGTCGGCGCCCAGGCCGAGGCCGAGCAGCAGATCCTCCTCGTCCGTCCGCGCGGTCAGCATCAGCATCGGCACGTCGCACTCCCGGCGCAGGATCCGGCACACGTCCATGCCGTCCACCTCGGGCATCATCACGTCGAGGATGAGCAGGTCGGGCCGGAATCTGCGGGCCTGGTCGAGGGCTTCACGGCCGTCGCGGGCGACGACCACGCCGTGGCCCTCATGCTCCAGATACCGCTGGAGGAGTTCGGCGTGCGTCTCGTCGTCCTCCGCGACCAGGACACGTGCGCTCATGCGACGACTGTAGAGCCGTACAGGTGCGATCCGAAGAGACCGGAAATACGAAAAACAGAATTCTGACAAGTCTCTGACCAGGTGCCCACACCTCTTGTCCACGATGTGGTCATGCCGATCACGACCCCAGCCACGCCCTTCCCCCGCCGCAGCCTGTCCCGTCACGCGGCGTTGACCGCCGCCGGTCTGGCCGCGGTCACCGCGCTGGCCTCCCTGACCGCGTGCGGCGGTTCGCACTCCTCCGAGGGTGCCCGCGGCAGCGGTGTGGCATCGCTCGCCGCCACCTCGCCGCCCGCACCGGGCTCGGTGCCGTCGTCGGGGTCCTCGACGTCAGCGGCGGGCGAAAACCCGGCGGCACCGGCACCCGACCCGTCCAACACCGCCTCCGGTCGTCCCCAGATACGGCTCGACGACTCCCCCGCGACCCAGATGCGCCTCACCAACGCCTACGCGTCCTGCCTGATCCAGCACGGTGCCACCCGCGAGACCGGGGGTGCGGGCAAGGAGCAGGGCGGAATCCAGGCAATCGGCGTGAAGGACGGTGCCCCGCGGGCCGCGATCATCGCCTGCGAGTCGAAGGAGCCGCTCATGCCGACCAGCGAGGATCCGGACAACCCGCACGCCAGGGACTACGTGCGGGACGAGGTGAACTGCATCAACCGCAAGGGCTACGAGACGGTCAGAGCCTACGAGGGCGGCTTGAGCTGGACCTACGTGCGGGCGCCCCGCACCCAGGAGCAGGGCGAGAAGGCCATGGCGGCGGAGCGGGCCTGCCACATCCAGGTGTACTCGCACGTGTACCCGTAGGGAAACGGGAGCGGGTGCGCGGGGCGGTGCCGTGACGGCCGCCGCCGACCGGGCCGGGCAGCGGCCGTGGTGAACAGGAGCTCGGAAAGTACGTGTGCGACCGATGATGAAACAGAGGGGCCGGGTCATGGCCGACAGCAAGAGCCCCAGACACCGGGCGGGCGGCGGCGGTGCGTCGCCCGGCGGTGATCTGCTCGGGGCCGGGGCCGGGGACGGGGGCGGACCGCCGGGCGACGACGGCCGCGGGGACGAGGAGTCGGCCGCGCCGTCCCGGCGGCCGGGCGGGCGGGCGCTCGTCAGCCTCGGGGTGGCGGCAGCCGTCGCGGCGGCGGCCGTGGGGGCGGTCGTCATGCACCACGACAGCAGGTCCCCCGGCCGGGGGACGGCGTCGACGCCGGTGCAGACCGTCGCCGTGGTGCGTACCGACCTTTCCAGCTCGCAGAGCCTCAGCGGGACGCTGGGCTTCGGAAAACCGGTGACGGTCAAGGGCGCGGGCACCGGCACGGTGACCCAGCTCCCCGCGCAGGGGGAGAACGTGTCCCGCGGCCGTCCGCTGCTGCGGGTGGACGACCACCCCGTCATGCTCTTCTACGGCAGCACTCCGCTGTTCCGGCCGCTGGACCGGCGGGGGCTGGTGGGCCGGGACGTGGCGATGGTCGCGGCGAACTTGAAGGCGCTCGGCTACGACATCGGCGCGCAGCCGTCCGTCGGCAGCACGATCCGGCAGGCCGACGCGCCCGCGGCGGGCAGCGGGTCCGCGACCTCCGGCACGGACGGCTCAGGACCGGGCCACGGCTCCGGCTCCGGATCGGGTGCGAGCTCGGCTCCCGGCGCCGGCTCGGGCTCCGGGCCGGCATCCGCGACCGCCGGTACGACGGCCCCGCCCGGCGACGGCCCGCCCGCGGCGCCCCCGGCGTCGCCGACGACGGTCGTCGTGCGGCGCGGGGACGGTGTGCTCACCTCGTCCCTCATGGCGGCGCTGAAGCGCTTTCAGCGGACGTTCGGCCTTCCGGCCACCGGCACCCTCAGCCCGGGTGACGTGGTGGTGCTGCCCGGCAGGGTCCGGGTCAGCGGAGTGCAGGCGGCCCTCGGGGACCCCGCCGCCGAGCCGCTGATGTCCGTCACCCTGGCCGACAAGACCGTCACCGTGCCCGCCGACCCGGACGCCGTGAGCAGCATCAAGGAGAACGACCGTGTCGTCGTCACCCTGCCGGACAGCTCCACCACGCCCGGCCACGTCGCCACGGTCAGCGCCACCGTCCAGGAGCAGGGTTCGGCGGGCGGCGGCTCGGGGGACGACTCCGGCAACGCGCCCCAGCAGAACGTCTCGGTGGCGCTGGACCGGCCGGCCGACGTACGGAACCTGGACTCCGCCCCCGTGCAGGTCGAGTTCACCGGCAAGGTCGAGAAGGGGGTGCTGGCGGTGCCGGTCGGCGCGCTGCTGGCGCTCAGCGGCGGCGGCTACGCGGTGCAGCTGAGGAGCGGCACCCTGGTCGCGGTGCGCCTCGGGATGTTCGCCAAGGGTCTCGTCGAGATCACCGGGACGGGTATCACCGCCGGCACCCGGGTGGTGACGGCCGCGTGAGCCCGGTCCTGGCCGTACGCGGCGCCAGCATGGCCTACCCCGGCGGCGTTCTCGCCCTCGACCGGGTCTCGCTGACCATCGAGGAAGGCGAACTGCTGGGCATCGTCGGTCCCTCCGGCTCCGGCAAGTCCACGCTGCTCAACATCATGGGCACCCTGGACCGTCCCACCAGCGGCGTGGTCGAGATCGCCGGGCAGGACGCGGCGCTGCTCTCCGACCGGCGCCTGTCGGCGCTGCGCGGGCGGTGGCTCGGTTTCGTCTTCCAGCAGTTCCACCTCACCGAGGGGCTCAGCGCCGCCGAGAACGTCGCCACCGGCCTGTTGTACGCGGGTGTCCCCCGGCGCAACCGGCGGCGGCTGGCACTGGAGGCCCTGGCGCGGGTCGGCCTGGCCCGGCGGACCGCGCATCTGCCGCACCAGCTCTCGGGCGGTGAGAAGCAGCGCGTCGCCATCGCCAGGGCGCTGGTCAACGATCCCGCGCTGGTGCTGGCCGACGAACCGACCGGCGCGCTGGACACGGCCAACGGGACGGCGGTCCTGGACCTGCTGGGCCGGCTCAACGAGGAAGGCACGACCATCGCCGTCATCACACACGACCTGGGCATCGCCGCCCGGCTGCCTCGCCGGCTCCAAATCCTCGACGGCCGCCTGGTCGCCGACATCCGGCAGGGGGAGCCGGTATGAGCGGTCCCGACGCGGCCCGCCGACAGCCGCCCCGCCATGGTTCCGGTCCCGGCCTCGGTTCTGACTCGGATTCAGCCGCGGGTCCACCCGCTCGTACGGGGGCCGGGCCCGCTCCCGCGCGGGCCGCACGACCGCCCCTGCGCACGGCGCCGGTCCGCTTGGCGCCCTTCGACCTGCTCGGGCTCGGCCTTCTCGGCATCCGCACCCGCAAGCTGCGCGCCGCGCTGTCCGCGCTGGGTATATCCATCGGCATCGCCACGCTCATCGTCGTGACCAGCATCCCGGCGTCCAGCCAGCGATCCCTCTTCAACCAGCTCACCGCGCTGGGGACCAACATGCTCCAGGTCAGCTACGACCCGAACGCGAAACCCGCCGTGGTCCTGCCGCCGGAGTCGGTGGCGATGGTCTCCCGGATCGGCCCGGTCACCATCGCCAGCGCGGTGGCCAACCTCAATCTGCCCGTCGAACGCTCCGACAAGATCCCGGCCACCTACGCCACCGGGCTGACCACCCTCGCCACCCAGCTCAACCTGCTGCCCGCCGTCAACGGCACCATGGCGTCCGGCACGTTCCTCACCGCGGCGACGGAGCGGTTCCCGGTGGCCGTCCTCGGTGCGACGGCAGCCAATCGGCTCGGCTTCCCCGAGGTCCTCACCGGCCGGACACCGCCGCTGATCTTCGTCGGGAAGACGTGGTTCAGCGTGGCGGGCATCCTCAAGCCGGTGCCGCTGCATCCGGACCTCGACACGTCGGTGCTGGTCGGCTGGGACATCGCGGCGACCGAGCTCGGTTTCCACCGCAGCCCCACCGTGATCTACGTCAAGGCCCCGGACGACGAGATCGACGCGGTGCACGCCGTCCTGCCCGCCACCGTCAACCCGCGGCTGCCGGGCGTCGTCCGGGTCAGCAACCCCTCGTCGGTGCTCGCCGCCAAGCAGGCGACCCGGACCACCTTCTCCGCGCTCTTCCTCGGCCTCGCGGCCGTCGCCCTGCTGGTCGGCGGTATAGGCGTGGCCAACACCATGTACATCTCCATCCTGGAGCGCCGCCGCGAGATCGGCCTGCGCCGGGCCCTCGGCGCCAACCGCGGCCAGATCCGCGCCCAGTTCCTCACCGAGTCGGCCGTGCTGTCCGGCGTCGGTGGCGCGGCGGGCACGCTGATCGGGGTCGCGGCGAGCTTCGCCTACTGCGCCTACCAGGGCTGGCCGACGGTCATCCCGCCTGCGGCCCTCGCCGCGGGCCTGCTGGGCGCGGTCCTGATCGGCATGATCGCCGGTGCCTACCCGTCGGTACGGGCCTCCCGGCTGACGCCGACTCAGGCCCTCAGCGCCACCTGAGGAGCAGCCGCGGTCCCGCGCGGGCGTGAGCTCACTTGCATGCCCGCGTCTGGCCGCGTTCGGGTGGGAGCCGGCCGATCTGGTGGGCAAGCCTGTGTGGCTGTATCCGGGCGACCGGTGGACCGACGAGGGCTTCACGCTGGGGCCGCAGCATGACGTACTGCGGGACGGGATCGGGAGCGAACTGGATCGGTCGCGTCCGATGGGTGACGTGGTGCGTGTCCCGCAGGGGTCATGCTGCTGGTGGGCGCCGATGCGCCCGGACGTGAGCGCCCGTCAACGCCGGGCGGGCCCGGCCTCTGACGTGGATTCCGGCGTCTCTCCCGGTCAGCGATGCGCGCCGACCCGTCGGGCCAGCACTTGTCCCGGCCACGTCCCGAACAGGAAAGGATCGGTGGGAACGAATCCGTTGCGCTCGTAGAACGCGACGAGTTCGCCGCCGCCGCCCGCCCAGCAGTCGACCCGCAGCAGGTCGACGCCTGCCCGCCGGGTCTCCCGCACGGCATGGGCCAACAGCGTCGCCCCGATGCCGAGACCGGCGTGCCGTCGGTCGGAGACCAACAGCCGTACATACCGCTCGGGTTCTCCGGCCGGGGCGATCGGCATCTGGGGACTGGGCCCGGAGTCCAGCACCATGGCCCCGACCGGCGCTCCGCCCAACTCCGCTATATGTGGGGCGCCTTCGGTCATGTACCGCTCGACCCGCTCCGCACCACCGGGCTTCTTCGAATACGGTGTCGTGCCCCACTGCTCGGTATTGCCGCGATCGTTCATCCAGACCACGGCGGAGTCGAGCATGTCCAACACGGCTGGTGCGTCTGCCGGGCTGCCCGGCCTGATCCGTATCACACGCGTGTCGTCGCTCATGGCGAAAGCCTATGGGGCGGCGCCGACAGGGGGCCGGTTACCGGACTCTTCCGGCGAACGTCCCGGATACCCTGGGCGGCCAATGGCTCAACTCCGCAACTCCGCCGACGCCTTGACGCGGCTTTCGCGTCGAGGATGGTGATGTCCACGGGCTGCGTCGCGTGCTCGCGCATCGAACCGGGCTCGCTGTTCACAAGCTTCTTCCGCATCGACGGGGAGCAGTGGCCCCGCCTGCATGTCCGGCGCCTGGCGCTGGCGTTCCGTGACGACCCGGACTATTGCGAGGGGTGGCTGCCGGAACAGGCCCTCCATGTGTCCGGGAGGCTGTTCCGGCAGGAGAGCAGCGAAGAGTGGCCGCCCATGCGGCCTCCCGGCGCGTGAGCGACCGCACCCGCTCGCACCGGGGCCTACCGCGTCCTGCCAGGGCCCACCCCGTCCTCCCGCCCCGTCAGTGAACGGAGAATCCGCCGTCGACGAAGACCGCCTGGCCGGTGACGTAGCCGGAGGCGCGGCTCGCGAGGAAGACCGCCGCGCCCGCGAAGTCCTCGGGCAGGCCGTTGCGCCCGACCATCGTGCGGGCGGCCAGGGCGGCCACCTTCTCGGGGTCGGACGACAGGCGCGCATTGAGGGGGGTCATGACGAATCCGGGCACCAGGGTGTTGCACGTGACGCCGTACGGCGACCACGCCTCGGCCTGCGAGCGGGCCAGTGACTCCAGCGCCCCCTTGGAGACGCCGTAGGCGCCGCTCTGGACGAAGGCCCGGTGCGCCTGCTGGGAGGTGATGTGGATGATCCGCCCGAAGCCGCGTTCCGCCATGCCGGGCCCGAAGCGCTGCCCCAGCAGGTAGGGCGCCTCCAGGTTGACCGCCATCGTCGTGTCCCACACGTCCTCGCCCAACTCGCCCATCGGGGGCCGCAGGTTGATCCCGGCGGAGTTGACGAGGATGTCGGGTTCGCCGAACGCCTCGGCCGCCTCCTCGGCGGCCACGCGCATGCCGTCGCGCGTACTCAGGTCGGCGCTCACCCAGGCCGCCCGGCAGCCGTCGGCCGCCAGCTCGCCGACCGTCGCGGCCAGCTCCGCCTCCCGGCGCGCCACGACCACGACGCTCGCCCCCGCGTGCGCGAGGGCCCCGGCGACAGCGCGGCCGATGCCGGAACTGCCGCCGGTCACCACGGCGACCCGTCCCTCCAGCGAGAACAGTTCGGAGAGGTAGGTCTGTGACGTCATGCCCGGATCCTAAACGGCGGGCCCGCGGCGACAACGACCAGGTCAGCCGCAGGCCCATAGCCGGTTACACGGCGTCGCCCGATTCACGGACCCGATTCGTGGCAACACGCCGCGGCCTGGCCCGCTCCACGAGGGACGTGGCGGCGCTCCCCCACTCGGGACAGGCGAAAGTGAACCCGGCCGCGAGCAGCCGCCCCGGCACCACCCGACGGCTCTTGAGCAGCAGCTCCGTGTCCGAGCGCAGCGCGAACGCCCCCAGCTCGGCCATCCAGCGCGTCGCGGGCAGCCCCAGCGGGACGCCCCAGGCCGCGCGCAGCGCCCGCATGAAGTCGCGCTGGGGAAGGGGGCCGGGCGAGGCGAGGTTCACCGGCCCCTCGATGTCGTCGCGCGCGATCAGGAACTCCACCGCCCGCACGAAGTCCTCGTCCTGGATCCAGGAGACGTACTGCGCGCCACCGGCGACCGGGCCGCCGAGCCCGAGGCGCGCCAGTCGTGACAGCACGTCGAACACACCGCCCCGGTCCGGGCTCATGACCATCGCCGAGCGCAGCGCCACCTTGCGGGTCGCGGGGGTCGGCGCCTCGGTCTGCGCGCGCTCCCAGTTCTCGGCGATCGCGACGCTGTACGCCCAGTAGTCCGGCACTCCGTCCTCCGAGCCGCCGATCACTCCGGTCGCCTCGTCGTGTGCCGCGTCGAAGCGGTGGGCGTAGACCGTCGCCGTACTCATCTGGAGCCAGAGGCGCGGTGGCCGCGCAGCGGCGGCGATCGCCTTTCCGACCGCCCGCGCCGAATCCACCCGGGAGTCCATCATGGCCTGCCGGTTCTCGGCGGTGTACCGGCACGAGACGCCGGTGCGCTCAGGGCGCGCGGCGGCGCGGCCCCTGCCCGAAGATGTCGAGAACGAGCGATGCCGAGGGCGAGCGATGTCGGGCACGAGAGATGTCGAGAACGAGCCATCGGCTCCGTCCCAGGGACAGCGGCGGTCGCCACCGGTCGCGCGAGGACGAAGGAGAGACCAGCATGGCCATTCAGCGGATGGACAACGTCGGCATCGTCGTCGAGGACATGGACGCCGCCATCGCGTTCTTCGTGGACCTCGGTATGGAGCTGGAGGGCAGGGCCGAGGTCAAGGGCCGCTTCGCCGACCAGTGCACCGGACTCGACGGCGTCCACTGCGACATCGCGATGGTCAGGACCCCGGACGGTCACAGCCGGCTCGAACTGGCCAAGTACCGCAGCCCCGAGGCGATCAGCGGCGGACCGCGCGACCGGCCCCACAACATCCTGGGCACCCACCGCGTCATGTTCGCCGTCGACGACATCGAGGACACCGTCGCCCGCCTGCGCCCGCACGGCGCCGAAGTCCTCGGCGAGATCGCCCGGTTCGAGGACAGCTTCCTGCTCTGCTACGTCCGGGGCCCGGAGGGCATCATCGTCGGGCTGGCCGAGCAACTGAGCTGAGCGGACAGACCGGTTCGGCCACCTCCTCGGCGGTCCCCCGGCTCAGGGAGCGGGGATGTCCGCGATGCGCAGGGCCGCGTCGGCGGCGGCGCGGGCGAAGGCGGGGACGGGGCGGGCCGGGGTGGAGCGGTGCACGAGGATGACGCCCTCGATGAGGGCGAAGATCAGGTCGGTGCGGAGGGCCAGTTCGGGGGCGGGCAGCGCGCGCCCCGGGGCGGTGGCGGCCAGCAGGCGGGCGTAGGCGGCCTTGAGGTCGGCACGGGCGCGGCGGAAGGCGATGAAGCGCTCGGCGGCGACCTCGGGCAGGAGGTAGAGGGCGCCGAGATTGTGCGGCCCCGCGCAGAGGAGTTCGGCGTCGTAGCGGCACAGGTCCCAGAGCCGGGCCTCGGCGGGGCGGGTGTCGTCGGCGAGCAGCGCGCGGGCCAGGTCGAGGGACGGGGTGACTGTGCCTTCGAGGAGTTCGGCGAGCAGATCCTCCTTGCCGCCGACGTAGTGGTAGATCGACGCCTGCCGCATCCCGGCCCGCTCGGCGACCGCCCGCGTGGTGGTGGCGGTATAGCCGCGCGTGGTGAAGAGTTCGGCCGCCGCCGCGAGCAGTTCCTCGCGCACGCTCATGCCGCTGTCCGGCCGCTGCTGGGCGCGCGGCCTGCCGACCCGTTTTCCGCTCGTGCTCACCCGCCGATCGTCGCACGCGGCGACGCGACGACGACGGCGGGCAGTCCGGTGAGGGGCCGGTAACCGGGCGGCAACAACCGGGCAATCGCCGTGAAGCCACCGCCGCCTAATTTCTGTCGAGCGACAGAAATTCGTGTGGAGCAGGAGCCGTGAGACGACGGAGGTGCAGCCCCGTGGCGACAGGGACGACCGGTGGAAGGAAGACCGGCCAGAGCACGGCCCGCAGGACATCCCGCAGGGCCCCGCGCCCGACCGGGACCACGTACGAGGCCAGGGAGCACGCCCGCGCCCAGGAAGGGGCCCGCGCCGCCGCGATGCCCCAAGTGCCCGCGCCCGAGGGCCTGTTGTGGTCGGAGACCGTGGCGGGCGGCGGCTACACCCACAAGGTGCTGGCCCGCGGCAGCGAGCTGCGGCTCGCCGACCCGACCGGCGACGCGTGCGCGCACGTCCTGCTCTTCGTGGACGGCCGCCCCTGGGAGCGGCTGAACGCGGCCGACACCGTCAAGGTCCAGTGGAACGCGTATCTCGGCGCGGGCCGCCTCCTGCTGTCCGACCAGGGCCGCGTCCTGGCCTCCCTGGTCTCGGACACCAGCGGGCGGCACGACACGCTGTGCGGTACGTCGTCGGCTGCGCGCAACACCGCGCGGTACGGGGACGGTTCGGCGCAGGACCGCTCCCCCGCGGGCCGCGAGCTGTTCCTGCTGGCCGCCGCCAAGAACGGGCTGGGGGCCCGCGACCTCCCGCCGTCGCTCTCCTTCTTCCAGGGACTGCGCGTGGAGCCCGACGGGGCACTGGAGTTCATCGGTTCCGCGGGGCCCGGCACGAGCGTGACCCTGCGCGCCGAGCAGCCGCTGACCGTACTGCTGGCCAATGTGCCGCACCCGCTGGACCCCCGACCGGCCTACACCTGCGGCCCGTTGGAGGTACGCGCACGGCCCGGCGCCGCCACCGCGCCCGGCGACCCGCTGTGGGACGCGACACCCGAGGGCCGCCGCGCCTTCCTCAACACCGCGGAACACCTCACCGCCAGGGGGATCGTATGAACGGCCAGAAGGTGACGGACGACCGGGGCCGTACGGATGGCGCGGACGACGCGGACCGGACCGGCGGCCAGGACCGTACCGAGGGCCCGTCCCCCCTGGGCGGCGCGACCTCCGTGACCGTACCGGCGCGGGCACCCTGGTCCGCGGTGATCCCGGCGGGCGGCCACCTCACCATCACCGACCTGCACGGCAACCAGGCCGTGGACTTCCTGGTCTACGACGCCCACGACACCGCCGTCCGCTACAGCGCGCCCGACACCGTACAGGCCCAGGGCAACCTCTTCCTGACCACCGGCAGCGTGCTGCTGTCCAACGAGCACACCCCGCTGATGACCGTGGTCGCCGACACCTGCGGCCGGCACGACACGATCGGCGGCGCGTGCTCCAAGGAGTCCAACACCCTGCGGTACGGCCACCACACGTGGTCGCAGCACGCCTGCGTGGACAACTTCCTGTCCGAGGGCGCGCGTTACGGCCTCGGGAAGCGCGACCTGGTGAGCAACGTCAACTGGTACATGAACGTGCCCGTCGAGGAGGACGGCACCCTCGGCATCGTGGACGGCATCTCCGCGCCCGGCCTTGAGGTCGAACTGCGCGCCGAGACCGACGTGTTGGTCCTGGTCTCCAACTGCCCGCAGATCAACAACCCCTGCAACGGCTTCGATCCGACACCGGTCCTGATGACGGTCAGGACGCCGGGCCGGGCCGGGGACACGGTCGGCGCGCCGTCCGGAGAGGCGGTCCGATGACCGACGAGCCCGTGAAGCGCGCCCCGGCGCGCTTCGACACCCTGCTGGTCGCCAACCGCGGCGAGATCGCCGCCCGGATCATCCGCACCGCCCGCCGGATGGGGCTGCGCACGGTCGCGGTCTTCTCCGACCCCGACCGCGCCGCGCCGCACGTGCACCTGGCCGACGCCGCCGTACGGCTGGGCCCCGCACCGGCCAAGTCCAGCTATCTGGACGTGGACGCGGTGCTCGCGGCGGCCCGCGAGACCGGTGCGGGCGCCGTCCACCCCGGCTACGGATTCCTGTCGGAGGACGCGGACTTCGCGCGCCGCTGCGAAGCGGCGGGGCTCGCCTTCGTCGGTCCGACGCCGGACCAGCTCGAACTCTTCGGCGCCAAGCACACCGCGCGCGCCGCGGCGGAGGCGGCCGGGGTGCCGCTGCTGCCCGGCACCGGACTGCTGCCCGACGTGGACAGCGCGCTGACGGCCGCCGCGTCGCTCGGCTACCCGGTGATGGTCAAGGCGACCGGCGGCGGTGGCGGCATCGGCATGCGCGCCTGCCACTCCCCCGCCGAACTCACCGACGCCTGGGGCTCGGTGCAGCGTGTAGCGGCGGCCAGCTTCTCCTCGGCGGGCGTCTTCCTGGAACGGCTGGTGGAGAGCGCCCGGCACGTCGAGGTGCAGGTCTTCGGCGACGGCCACGGCCGCGTCCTGACCCTCGGCGACCGCGACTGCTCCCTCCAGCGCCGCCACCAGAAGGTCCTGGAGGAGGCCCCCGCGCCCGGCCTGCCCGACGCCCTGCGGGAGCGACTGGCGCTCAGCGCGCGGGCGTTGTGCGCCTCGGTCGACTACCGCTCGGCGGGCACCGTGGAGTTCGTGTACGACGCGGCGCGCGGCCAGGCGTACTTCCTGGAGGTCAACACCCGTCTCCAGGTGGAGCATCCGGTGACCGAGGAGACGTACGGTGTCGACCTCGTGGAGTGGATGCTGCGGCTCGCGCAGGGCGACACACCGCTGAGCACCGGCGACGACACGCCGATTGACCTGTCGACAAAGCGAGTGGGACACGCCGTGGAGGCCCGGATCTACGCCGAGGACCCCACGCGCGGCCACCTGCCGAGCGCGGGACGGCTCACCGAGGTGGTCTTCCCGCCGGGGGTCCGCGTCGACGCCTGGATCGAGACCGGCACCGAGGTCACCACCTCCTACGATCCGATGCTCGCCAAGGTGATCGCGCACGGCGCCGACCGGGCGCAGGCCCTCTCCCGGCTCGCGGACGCCCTCGCCGCGACCAGGATCGACGGCATCGAGACCAATCTGGGGCTGCTGCGGGCCGCCGTCGCCGATCCGGCGCTGCACGCCGCGACGCACAGCACCGCGACCCTCGACGCGGTCACCGACCCCACCCGCCGGATCGACGTGGTCCGCGCGGGCACCCTGACCAGCGTCCAGGACTGGCCGGGCCGCACCGGCCTGTGGCACGTCGGCGTTCCGCCGTGCGGCCCGATGGACGACCTGTCCTTCCGGCTCGGCAACGAAGCGCTCGGCAACGACGAGGGCGCGCCCGGCCTCGAATGCACCCTCCAGGGACCGGCGTTGCGCTTCAGCCACCCCACCACCGTCTGCGTGACCGGCGCCCCCGCGACCGTCACGGTCGACGGACACCCGGTGCCGCGCTGGGAGCCGGTCACCGTACCGGCGGGCGCGCTCCTCGACATCGGCGCGCCGGAGGCGGCAGGGCTGCGCACATATCTGCTGGTCGCGGGCGGCCTCGACGTCCCCCGCTTCCTCGGCAGCGCGGCCACCTTCACGCTCGGCGGATTCGGCGGCCACGGCGGCCGGGCGCTGCGCGTCGGTGACGTCCTGCACGGCGGTACGACGACGGAGGCGAGCGGCCCCGTACCTGCCTCGCTGCGGCCGGAGTGGGGGACGCGGTGGCTGATCGGCGCCGTCGAGGGCCCGCACGCCGCGCCGGAGTTCTTCACCGAGGACGACATCCGCGACTTCTACGCCGCCGAGTGGAGCGTGCACTTCAACTCCGCGCGCACCGGCGTACGGCTCGTCGGCCCGAAGCCGCGCTGGGCGCGCTCCGACGGCGGCGAGGCGGGACTGCACCCGTCCAACATCCACGACACGCCGTACGCGGTCGGCGCCGTCGACTACACGGGCGACATGCCCGTACTGCTCGGTCCCGACGGCCCCTCGCTCGGCGGATTCGTGTGCCCCGCGACCGTCGTGACCGGTCAGCGCTGGAAGCTCGGGCAGCTCAGGCCGGGCGACACCGTACGATTCGTGCCGGTCAGCGAGGACGCCGCCGCCGGGCTGCGGCGCGCGCCCGCGACCCTGCCGACGCCGTCGCGGCCCGTCATCGCCGACGGGGGTGTCCTCGGGCGCGCCGAAGCGACCGCGACACGCCCGGCCGTGACGTACCGCCGCAGCGGCGACGACAATCTGCTCGTCGAATACGGGCCCATGCAGCTCGACTTGGCGCTCCGGATGCGGGTGCACGCCCTGGCGGAACACCTCGCCGCCCAACGCCTGCCCGGCGTCGTCGACCTCACACCCGGCATCCGCTCCCTCCAGATCCACGCCGACCCGGGCGCGCTGCCCACCGCCAAACTGCTCGACGCCGTGCGCGAGGCCGAGGAGCAACTGCCGCCCACCGACCGGCTCGTGGTGCCCAGCCGGACCGTGCACCTGCCGCTGTCCTGGGACGACCCCGCCACGCGTGAGGCCATCGAGCGCTACATGGCGGGCGTCCGCGACGACGCGCCGTGGTGCCCGTGGAACATCGAGTTCATCCGCCGCGTCAACGGTCTCGACTCCGTGGACGACGTGTACCGGACCGTCTTCGACGCCGAATACCTCGTGCTCGGGCTCGGCGACGTCTACCTCGGCGCGCCCGTCGCCACGCCGCTCGACCCGCGCCACCGGCTCGTCACCACCAAGTACAACCCGGCGCGCACCTGGACAGCGGAGAACTCCGTCGGCATCGGCGGGGCCTACCTCTGTATCTACGGCATGGAAGGGCCCGGCGGCTACCAGTTCGTCGGCCGTACGATCCAGGTCTGGTCCAGCCGCGCCCGCCGACAGCCGTGGCTGCTGCGCTTCTTCGACCGCATCAAGTGGTATCCCGTCTCCGCCGACGAACTCCTCGACCTCCGGGCCGACATGGCGGCCGGGCGCCTGCCGCTCCGGGTGGAGGACGGGAGTTTCGCCCTCGCGGACCATCAGCGGTTCCTCGCCGACAACGCGGAGTCCATCGCGGCCTTCCGCGCCCGGCAGGGGGCCGCGTTCGCCGCAGAGCGCGACGCGTGGGAAGCCGCCGGTGAGTTCGCCCGCACCGACGACTCGGCCGCCGCCGTCCCGGCCCCCGCCGCCGTCACCGTGCCGCCCGGCGGCCGTACGGTCGACGCCGAATTCGCCGCCGCCGTCTGGCACATCGCCGTCCGCCCCGGCGACTGCGTCGCGGCCGGGCAGCACCTCCTGACCCTGGAGGCCATGAAGATGGAGTCCCCCGTCACCTCCCCCGCCGGCGGCACCGTCGCCCAAGTCCTCGTCTCCCCCGGCGACCAAGTCACCCCCGGCACCCCCCTCCTGACTCTCTCCCCCTAACCCACCCCCTTCCGGCTCACGCCGCCTCAATCGTCGGCGGGGCTGATTTGTGCCGCCACCGCCGATCGGCAACCCACCCCGCATGCGGCCAGGCGTGTGCGACGCGCCAGAAGCAAAATCAGCCCGTCCGGCGATTGAGGACTAGCCCCAGCGGCAATGAGCGGCCCCCTGCCACCGCACCCGCACCCGCACATCAGACGGAGGAAGCCCATGGAGAGCGCTCAGGACCGCGTGCGGGCCGCGTATCGGCGGATCGCGGAGGTGGACCGCCCGGAGGTGTGGATCGCGCTGCGCGCGGAGGAGGAGGTGCGGACGGAGGCGGCGGCGGTGGACGAGAGAAGGGCGGCCGGGGAGGCGCTGCCACTGGCGGGGCGGCTGCTGGCGGTGAAGGGGAACATCGACGTGGCGGGCCTGGAGACGACGGCGGGCTGCCCGTCGTACGCGTACGCGCCGGGGCAGGACGCCCCGGCGGTGCGGGCCCTGCGCGCGGCGGGCGCGATCGTGCTGGGCAGCACGAACATGGACCAGTTCGCGACGGGCCTGGTCGGCACGCGAAGCCCCTACGGCGCGGTGCGCAACGCCGTCACCCCGGAGCGGGTGAGCGGCGGCTCCAGTTCGGGCTCGGCCGTCGCGGTGGCACTCGGCCTCGTGGACGTGGCGCTCGGTACGGACACGGCCGGCTCCGGCCGCGTCCCGGCGGCGTTCAACGGCATCGTCGGGGTGAAGCCGACCCGCGGCCTGGTGTCGACGCGCGGCGTCGTACCGGCGTGCGTGAGCCTGGACTGCGTGTCCGTCTTCGCCAGGACACTGCCCGAGGCCCGCCGCGCGATGGCGCTCCTCGCGAGCTGCGAGGCACCGCCGCGCCGCCCTGGACCGTGGCGGGTGGCGGTGGCGGCGCGAGCGCAACTCGGCGAGATGGACGCCGGATGGGCGGCGGCCTACGAGGCGGCGGCGGACCGGCTGGCCGCCGCCGGGGCCGAGCTGCGGACACTGGACCTGACGCCGTTCACGCGGGCGGCGGCGCTGCTCTACGAGGGCGCTTTCGTCGCGGAACGCTGGTCAGCCGTGGGCGAGTTCATCGAAGCGCACCGGGACGCCCCCGACCTGGACCCGACCGTCGCGGCCATCATCACGGCGGCCCGCGACCTGCCCGCGCACCGCCTCTTCACCGACCAGCGGCGGCTGGCCGCACTGCGCACCGAGGCCATGGCGCGACTCGGCGACGCCGACGCCCTGTTGCTGCCGACCGCACCGGGGCACCCCACGCTCGCCGAGGTCGCCGCCGACCCGCTCGGCGCCAACGCGCGCCTCGGCCGCTTCACCAACTCGGCCAACCTGCTGGACCTTTGCGCGGTCGCGGTCCCGGCGGGCACCGTCGAGGGCCGGCCCTTCGGCGTGATGCTGCTCGGCCCCGCGCACACCGACGACCGGATCGCGGACGTCGCCGCCCTGCTGGAGCCGCCTCTCCGCGTCGCCGTGGTCGGCGCCCACCTCAGCGGCCAGCCCCTCAACCACCAACTCGTCGCGCTCGGAGCCCGGTTGACGGCCACGACCACCACCGCCCCCGCGTACCGGCTCTACGCCCTGGACACCGAACCCGCCAAGCCCGGTCTGGTGCGGACCGAGAAGGGCGGCGCCGCCGTCGAGGCCGAGGTCTGGGAACTGCCCGCCGCCGGTCTCGGCACGCTGACCGCCGCCCTGCCGCGCCCGATGGCCCTGGGCAGCGTCGAGCTGTCCGACGGCACCAGTTGCCCCGGCTTCCTGTGCGAGCCGTCGGCGCTCGACAGCGCCGAGGACATCACGGCCTACGGCGGCTGGCGCGCGTACCTCGCCGACCGGTCCGGGGCATGAACTTCGACGGCGAACGCGGAGAAGTCGCCCCACCCGTCCCCCGCCACCCAGCGGCACCCTCCGTACACTGTGCGGATTGTTCACCGACGGGGAGGACCACGGCCGTATGCGCCGCGTCACCGCAATCACCACCGCTCTGCTGACCGTCACGCTCACCGGGACGGCCCTGGCGGGCTGTTCGTCGTCGGACTCGTCCGACGACAGCGCCAAACCGTCCGCGTCGGCCGGGACACCGTCGGCCACGCCGACGGCCTCGGCGGTGCCGACGAAGACCGCCAACGGCAGGCTGGAGTACACCGGGGACACCACCGGGACCGCCCTGTTCACCTCGGCGATCTCCTGCGAGGTCGTGGCGGGAAAGCTGGTCGGGGTGACCGCCCCCGACAGGACGGACGCGTCGGCGCCGAAGTCCCCGTCGTTCATCGCGACGACCGGCGGCGTCCAGAAGCTGGCGATGCTCCAGCCGACGGCCACCGACTCGTACTCCCAGCGGTCGTCCGGCAGCGTGACGGCCGCCAAGAGCGCCGGGACCTGGAAGGTGACGGTGAAGGACCTCGTCATCGCGGGCAACCACGGCGACGACAGGAAGTCGATCACCGTCAACGGCTCCCTGACCTGCACCAAGCTCACCGGTCAGTGAGTCGGTGCGCCGGTGTGTCGGGGCGCCGGTGCGCCGGTCCGCCGGTGCGGCCGTGATGCCGTGATGCCGTGATGCCGTGATGCCGTGAGTCAACGCGCGGACCGCCCGTGCGGCCCGTCATCCTCCGGGACCGGGCCGCACAGGTGCACGCCGCAGGGGCGGCTCACCCCACCGAGGAGTACGCGACGACCCCGCGTCGCAGCCCGTCGACCGCCCGGCGGGCATTGCGGCGGACCGGGCTGCCCTCGGGAGCGGCGTCGCTGATCTGGCCCAGGACGTCGATGAGCTGCTTGCACCAGCGGACGAAGTCACCGGCGGGCATGTCGGCGTCGGAGAGGACCGCGTCCAGGCCGTGGCCCGAGGCCCAGCGGTAGGCGGGCCAGGCGAAGCCGAGGTCGGGCTCGCGCTGGCCGACGCCCTCGGCCTGGTTGATGTGGTGGGACTCCTCCAGCGCGTCGAGACGGCCCCAGATACGGACCATCTCGCCGAGGGCTTCCTTCGCGTTCCCGGTCGGCAGCTTGGGCGCGACGGCGTCGTCGGCCTGCCGGGTCTCGTAGACCAGCGCCGAGGCGCAGGCCGCCAGTTCGGCCGGGCCGAGGCCGTCCCAGACGCCCTCGCGCAGGCATTCGCTGGCGAGCAGGTCCAACTCGCCGTAGAGCCGGGCGAGCCGCCGCCCCTCGGGAGTGACCTTCTCGGCCTGGAGATAGCCCAGTTCGGTGAGCAGCGCGCAGATCCGGTCGAAGGTGCGGGCGATGGTGTTGGTGCGGCCCTCGATGCGCCGCTCCAACTGCTGGGTGTCGCGCCGCAGCCGGTGGTAGCGCTCGGCCCAGCGGGCGTGGTCCTCGCGTTCCTCGCAGCCGTGGCAGGGGTGCGCGCGGATCGCGGTACGCAGCCGGGAGATCTCGGTGTCGTCGGCCGCGGCGGCCCGCTGCTTGCGGTGCCGTGAGGGTGCGGCCCAGCCCGCGGTGCCCGCCTTGGAGCGCATCGCGGAGGCGAGGTCGCGCCGGGACTGCGGGCTGCGCGGATTGAAGGACTTGGGGATCCGCATCCGGTCCAGCGCCTCGACGGGAACGGGGAAGTCTATCTGCCCGAGCCGCTTGACCTGGCGCTCCGCGGTGAGCACCAACGGGCGCGGGCCGTCGGCGAATTCCTCGTTGCGATGCGGGTGGCCGTTGGAACGGCCCGCGGGGACACCGGGTTCCAGGACCAGCGCGAGCCCGGCGTACTTGCCCGCGGGGACGTGGATGATGTCGCCCGGCTTCAGCTTCTCCAGCGCGTCGGAGGCCGCGGCGCGGCGCTGCATCGCGCCCTGCCTCGACAGTTCCGACTCGCGTTCCTTCAGCTCCCGCCGCAGCCGCATGTAGGCGTCGAAGTCGCCGAGGTGGCAGGTCATCGACTGCTTGTAGCCGTCGAGCCCTTCCTCGTTGCGCTGCACCTGCTTGGAGATGCCGACCACCGAACGGTCGGCCTGGAACTGCGCGAAGGACGTCTCCAGCAGCTCGCGCGAGCGGTGCCGCCCGAACTGCCCGACGAGGTTGACCGCCATGTTGTACGACGGCTTGAAGGACGACCGCAGCGGATACGTACGGGTGCCCGCGAGTCCGGCGACCGCGCCCGGGTCGAAACCGCGCTGCCAGAGCACCACGGCGTGGCCCTCGACGTCGATGCCCCGGCGGCCCGCGCGGCCGGTGAGCTGGGTGTACTCGCCGGGGGTGATGTCGGCGTGGGTCTCGCCGTTCCACTTGACGAGCTTTTCCAGCACCACGGAGCGGGCGGGCATGTTGATGCCGAGCGCCAGCGTCTCGGTGGCGAAGACCGCCTTGACCAGGCCCTTGACGAAGAGCTCCTCGACGACCTCCTTGAAGGTCGGGAGCATGCCCGCGTGGTGGGCGGCGATGCCGCGCTCCAGACCCTCGAGCCATTCGAAGTAGCCCAGGACGTGCAGATCCTCGTCGGGGATGGCGCGGGTGCGCTCCTCCACGATGGCGCGCACCTGGGCGCGCTTGTCCTCGGTGTTCAGCCGCAGGCCCGCGTAGAGGCACTGCTGGACGGCGGCCTCGCAGCCCGCGCGGCTGAAGATGAAGGTGATGGCGGGGAGCAGTCCTTCGTTGTCCAGCCGGTCGATGACCTCGGCGCGGCTGGGCGTCCACACCCGGCTGCGGGCGCGCCGCTCCCGCTCGCGGTCGGCCTCGCGGCCGCGCTTGGCCCGCGGGTGGTAGCTGCGCTGGTTCTCCATCCGCGCGAGCCGTTCCAGATCGGCGTTGACCTCGCGGCGGCCCTTGCCGTCGGTGGCGCCGGCCTTCTCCTCGAAGAGGTCGTACATCCGGCGGCCGGCCAGCACGTGCTGCCACAGCGGGACCGGGCGGTGCTCGGAGACGATGACCTCGGTGTCGCCGCGGACGGTGTCGAGCCAGTCGCCGAACTCCTCGGCGTTGGAGACGGTCGCGGAGAGCGACACGAGGGTGACGGACTGCGGGAGGTGGATGATCACCTCTTCCCAGACGGCGCCGCGGAAGCGGTCGGAGAGGTAGTGCACCTCGTCCATCACCACGTAGCCGAGGCCGTCGAGGGCGGCGGAGCCGGCGTACAGCATGTTCCGCAGGACCTCGGTGGTCATGACGATCACCGGCGCGTCGCCGTTGACGCTGTTGTCACCGGTCAGCAGGCCGACCTTCTCGGCGCCGTAGCGCTTGGCGAGGTCGCTGTACTTCTGGTTGGACAGGGCCTTGATGGGCGTGGTGTAGAAGCACTTGCGGCCCTCGGCGAGGGCGAGGTGGACGGCGAACTCGCCGACGATGGTCTTGCCCGAGCCGGTCGGGGCGGCGACGAGGACGCCGCTGCCCGCCTCCAGCGCCTGGCACGCCTCGACCTGGAAGGGGTCGAGGCCGAACTCGTACATCTCACGGAACTGGGCGAGGGCCGTTGCGTTCTCCGCTGCGCGGCGACGGCTGGCGGCGAAGCGCTCGGCGGGCGACATCTCATCGAGCGCCATCTCATCTGCGGACTTCTCATCGGTCATCTTGGCTCCGAGCCTACCCGCCACCACTGACACGGCACGTGATCTTTATTGCCGCTATACCCGTCGAGCGGCCGGATCAGGCCCGCCGCGCCGCCCGGATCAGGCCCGCCACGCCGACCGGATCAGGTCCCCCATGGGGCACCGCGCACCCGCGCGTGAACCGGCTCAGACCAGCAGGCGTACGGCCTTCGGCACCGTCTCGGCGACCAGCGGCAGCGGCCCGATCCGCTCGCCGTCCGCGTAGCCGGTCACGCCCTGCGCCGGGTCGACGTCCAGCCGGACGCGGGCCGCGCGGTGCACGGTGACGACCGGGTGGCTCGGGTGGGTGCCCCGGTAGACGCGGGGGAAGACCCGCAGCAGGGTGGTGCGGCTGCACGGGCCGACCACGCACACGTCGAAGAGCCCGTCGTCCATCACCGCGTCCGCGCAGATCCGCATGCCGCCGCCGTACGACGAGCCGTTGCCGACGGCTATCAGCGTGGCCTCGATCTGCCGTTCCGGCGCGTCGTCGAAGGTCACCCGGTACGGGATCGGCCGCAGCGCCGCCAGCTCCGCGAGCATCGCCAGGTCGTAGCGGAAGCGGCCGACGGGCCAGCGCATACGGTTGCCGCGGTCGTTGACCCGCGAGTCGAAGCCGGAGGCGAGGACGGTGCCGAACCAGCGCTCCCCGGTCCTGCCCAGGTCCAGCGCCCGGCTGCGGCCGTCCCGCAGCGCCTCGGCGATGCCCGTACCGGCCGCCGCGGCGTCCCGGACCGGCAGGCCGTTGACCCGCGCGAAGTCGTTGCCGGTGCCGACGGCGACCACGCCGAGCGGCGTGTCGGTCCCGGCGACCGCCTGGAGGGCCAGCGAGACCATGCCGTCACCGCCGACCGCGACCAGCGCCCCCGTACCGCTGTCGACGGCGTGCCGGGCGCGGGCCAGCGCGTCGGCCGCGTCCTCGCCCACGACGGTACGGACGCCGTAACCGGCTTCGCGGAGCGCGTGGGCGGCGGGCTGGGCGGCGCGGGCGCCCCGGCCGCGTCCGGCGACGGGATTGACGAAGAGGGTGATCTCGCTGGTCACGCGCGGACCCTACCGGACAGCCGCCCCCCACCAGTAGCGGTGGGGGGCGGCGGTGTCAGGGGCCGGCGGGGCGGCCGTGCGCTCAGGTCGCGTCGTCGTAGCCGTCGTCGACGCGCTCGCCGGTCCGGTCCTCGTACGGCTCGGCGGCGATCTGCTCCGGGACGTGGTCCAGGGTGGACGCCTCGTCCGGGTCGAGGGCGTAGTCCGGGTTCGCTTCGAGTCGGCGCTTGCGGCGGCTGTCGTTGAAGAAGCAGATGCCCATGGCGACGAAGTACAGGAAGACGATCGGCGCGGCCAGCAGGCACATGGTGAGCGGGTCGCCGGTGGGCGTGGCGACCGCGGCGAAGACGGTGATGCCGATCACCATGCCGCGCCACCAGCCGAGCATGCGACGGCCGCTGACCATGCCGGTGAAGTTGAGCAGCACCAGCACCAGGGGCAGTTCGAAGGCGAGACCGAAGACGATCACCATGCGGACGACGAGGTCGAGGAAGTCGTCGAGGGCCAGCAGGTTGGTGGTGTCGTCCGGCACGAAGCCGATCATGATCCTGGCGGTCTGCGGCAGGATCGCGTAGGCCAGCCAGGCACCGGCGAAGAAGAGCGGGACGCCCGCGCCGACGAAGCCGAGGGTGTACCGCTTCTCGCTGCGGTGCAGGCCGGGCGCGAGGAACGCCCAGAGCTGGTAGAGCCAGACCGGCGAGGCGCAGAGGATGCCCGCCATCAGCGAGACCTTCAGCGCGATGGAGAAACCGCCGAGCAGACCGTTGACGGTCATCTGGGCGCAGGGCTGGCCGTTCTTCTGGTGCGTCGCACCGTCCACACAGCCGACCGACTTGAGGATCGGGTGCTGGAAGAAGTGAATGATGTCCTTGTAGACGAACGCCGCCACGATCGTGACGGCCAGGATCGCCAGGACGGACTTGGCCAGCCTGTTGCGCAGCTCACGCAGGTGGTCCGCGAGGGGCATCCGCCCCTCGGGGTCCTTCTCCTGCTTGCGGGCAGTCTTGAGCACCCACGTCCTCGTCTCGTGCGGCAGCCGCCCGGCTCGCGGTCGGCTTCGTCCTTCAGCAGAGGGTCAGGTCAGGCCCGGGGCGTGCGGTCCGCCGGCTCGGAGACCGGACGGGCGCTCGTGGTGTCGCCGGGCGCGGCCTGGATGGTGCGGGGTGCGGCCTGCTCCTGGGGAGCCGGGGCGGCGGTGGACTCCGCGGTGCCGGAGTCGTCGTTCTTCATCGCCTTGGCCTCGCTCTTGAGGATGCGCGCCGACTTGCCGAGCGACCGGGCCATGTCGGGCAGCTTCTTCGCGCCGAAGAGCAGGACGACGACGAGAAGGATCAGGACGATCTCTAGGGGCTTGAGATTGCCGAGCATAAAATGTCTACCTTCTCACCGGTGGGCGGCGTGTTCCGTGACTGCGAGGGCGTGGCGCTCGCGCGTCCGCTTCCGCAGGTGCACGACGATTCGGGCAGGTGCCCGGCCGCCGCGCTGGCTGTGATCGTATCGTGCACCGGTGAACACCGGGGAATGCCCCGGAATCCGCCGGATTGCGACCCTCGCCGCGCTCGTGAGTACGGGCCGCCCGGTCAGCGTACCCCGCGTTCGCGGCCTCGCGGCAGGCTCAGCTTCTGGAGATCTGCCCGGCACGCTCGCTCAACGGGCGGGCGGCGCGCTGCAGACGGTCGCCCGCGGCGGCCAGCGCGTCGGTGGCCGCGGCCACCTGCCGGGCCAGTTCCTGGACGGCGGCGAAGACCCGGACCGCCAGCACCCCGAGCACCAGGAGTCCCGCGGTCGCCAGGCCGACGCAGAGATAGAGCCACCACATGGGCCGCGAGCCTACCGGTTCCGTTTCCGCGCCGACGCCACCCGTACCGGCCTGTTCCGTACCGGCGTGTTCCGTACCGGCCTGTTCCGTACCGCCCCCCCTGCGCACCGGCCCTGTCCGCGACCGCCCGACGTGAACACCCGTCAGGGGGCGTGGAGCCGCATCGTGCGGACCCCGCCGACCGTGAGCAGTTCGACGATCCGCTCCCCCGCCGGTTTGCGGACGGCGGTGTCGCACTCGGGGCAGGTGAAGGAGTAGAAGGTCGTACGCGCCGAGCCGCCGATCGCCAGCAGCAGCGCTCCCGCGGACAGTTCGAAGCTGGTGCGGCAGTGCGGGCAGCCCGCGCGGAAGAGCACGGGCATGGTCATGGGCGCGCAGCCGGACGCCGTGGCCGTCATCGTGATGTCCTCTCACTCCCCGTAGGCGGCGAGCGCCAGCACGGCGGCGTCGCGCGCGTCCCCCGCCAGTTCGGGGGGCGACACGATCCGGCCGTCCTTGCCGAGCCGCAGCGCGAGCCGCCGCAGCGACCCGGGGTCGGGGGTGCGCAAGGTGATGCGCAGGCCGCCGTCGGGCTGCTCCTCGGCACTGTCGTGCGGATAGTATTCCGCGACCCAGCGCCCGCCGGGGCCCACTTCGATCACTACCTCGGGGTCGTCGCCCGCGGGCTGGACCAGGCCCTGCGACAGGTCGCGCGGCTGGAGCCGCGGCGGGTCGGACGGCTCGTCCAGCAGCCGGATCTCCTCGACCCGGTCCAACCGGAAGGTGCGCCGGTCCTCCGAGAGGCGGCACCAGCCCTCGAAGTAGGTGTGGCCGACGGCGAACAGCCGGATCGGGTCGACCTCGCGCTCGGTCAGCGCGTCCCTGGCGGGCGAGTAGTAGCGCATCCACAGCCGCCGCCGCTCGGTGATCGCCCGGTCCACGGTGGCGAACACGCTGCCCTCGGACTCGAAGGTCACCGAGAGCTGCGCGCTGGCCCCGGCCGCCTCGCCCGCGGCGGCCTCCAGCTTCGCCCCGGCGCGCAGCAGCGCCTGCCGGTCGCTGTCCCGCAGGCCCGGCAGATTGGCCACCGCGCGGGCGGCCACCAGCAGCGCGGTGGCCTCGTCCGCGGCCAGCCGCAGCGGCTGCGCCACGTCGTCCGCGGTGCCGGGGTTGTGCCACCAGATCCGTTCGCCGTCGGTGTCGATGTCCAGCAGGTCGCCGCCGCGGAAGCTGGTGCCGCACAGCGGCAGCACATTGAGGTCGCCGATCAGCTCGGCCTCGGTCACCCCGAAGGCCCGTGCCACCTCGCTGACCCGTGCTCCGGGCCGCTCCCGCAGATACGTCACCAGGGACAGCATCCTGCGCGTCTGGTCGATCGCGTTGCTCACGCCGCCGTCCCCCGCCTGTTCTTCGCTTCCGTGCCCGCCCGGCGCAAGGCCGCGGCCGTCGTCCTGGTCCGCCGCCCGGCGGCCCCGCGTGCGTCGCTCACGTCGGCCACGTCAGCCCTTCGCCACGGCGCGCAGCCGGTCCAGTACGTCCGTGCGCAGCTCCTCGGGCGCCAGGACGAGCACGTCGGGGCCGAACTCGGCCAGCCAGGCGTCGAGTCCGTGCCCGTACGGGATCTCCAGCTCGTCCCAGTCGGCGTCCACCGGGGTGGTCGTCACGGCGCGGGAGCGCAGCGGGTAGCCGCTGTCGCGGCGCAGCCGGATGCGGGCGGTCGCGGTGGCGCCCTCGCCCGCCCAGCGGGCCACCGCCTCGCGGACGTCGACGTGCGCGGGCACCTCGGTGGTGAAGGCGCCGCGGGCGCGGACCTTGCCGCTGATCCGGGAGAGCCGGAAGACGCGGACGGCGCCGCGGTCGCGGTCCCAGCCCGCCACGTACCAGTGGCCGCGCCAGCACTCCAGCGCCCACGGCTCGATCTGCCGCGGCTCCGGCCGCGCGGCGTTGGCCTTGCGGTACTCGAAGGAGACGGCGCGCCGCTCGCGGGTGGCGAGCATCAGGGCCTCGAAGGCGGGTTCCGGCGTGGGGATGCGCGGTTCGAGGGCGCTGTGGGTGTCCTCGTACGGGACGCCCGCCGCGCGCAGCTTCTGGAGCGCGCCGCTGGCGGCCTCGGCGAATCTGGCCTGCTGCCAGACCTTGGCGGCCAGCGCGAGCGCGGCGGCCTCCTCGGGGTCGAGGGCGATGTCGGGCAGCCGGTTGCGGTCGCGCCGCGCCAGGTAGCCGAACTCGCCGTCGATGCTCTCCACCGTGTCGATGACCAGACCCAGCTCGCGCAGGTCGTCCTTGTCCCGTTCGAACATCCGGTTGAAGGAGTCGTCGGAGGTGACCTCGTGGTACGCCTCGATGGAGCTGCGCAGCTCGCGTTTGCTGACCGGCCGCCGGGTGTTCATCAGGCACAGTGCGAGATTCATCAACCGCTCAGCCTTGGCAATCGCCATCCCGCACCCTTCGTTCGGCTCTCGTCGCCGACCGTACCGCTCCGAGGTCCCGCGACAAAAGCCGAGGAGCCCCGGCCTGGCAGGCCGGGGCTCCTGTGACGGCTGTGCGGACGGGCCCGATCAGACGGCGACGAGGTCGCAGACGAAGATCAGGGTCTCGCCGGGCTTGATCGCGGCGCCGGCGCCGCGGTCGCCGTAGGCGAGGTGCGCGGGGATGATGAGCTGGCGGCGACCGCCGACCTTCATGCCCTGCACGCCCTGGTCCCAGCCGGCGATGACCTGTCCGACGCCGAGCTTGAACTGGAGCGCGGAGCCGCGGTTCCAGCTCGCGTCGAACTCCTCGCCGGAGGAGAAGGCCACGCCGACGTAGTGGACGGAGACCGTGTCCCCGGCCTTGGCGACCGGGCCGTCGCCCTCCCAGATGTCCTTGATCTCCAGGTCGGCCGGCGGCTCGCCGCCCGGGAAGTCGATCTCGGGCTTCTCGATGCTCACTTCAATGCTCCTTGTGCGTTGCGGGCAACCTGGACAGTCTTACAGAATCGCCAGGATGTCCAAGGAGAAGACCAGGGTGGCGTTGGCCGGGATGTTGCTGCCGCTGGGCGGCGTGGCACCGTAGGCCAGGTCTCCGGGGGTCACCAGCATGACGCGGCTGCCCGCCTTCTTGCCGACCAGGCCCTCCTGCCAGCCCTTGATGAGCTGAGCGAGCGGGAAGGCGGCGAGCTGACCGGCGGTGTAGCTGGCGTCGAACTCCTTGCCGCCGTCCCACAGCACGCCCTTGTACTGGAGCAGCAGCGTGTCGGTGGCCTTCACCGCGGCGCCGTCGCCCTCCAGGATGTACTCGGAGACCAGCTTGGTCGGCGCCTTGACCTTGGGCACCGTGATGCTGGGCGCCTTGCCGTCGGTGTTGGTGCCGACCTTCGGCAGATTCGCGTCGTTCTGCGGGACGGCCTTGCCCTTGGCGGAGCTCTTGGCGTTGTAGGTCGCCAGCACGTCGATCACGAAGACCAGCGTGTCGGTGCCCTTGATGCCCGCCTGGGAGTTGCCCGAGGTGCCGTAGCCCAGGGCCGGCGGGATCGCCATCTCGACGCGGCTGTTGACCTTCTGGCCGACCAGGCCCTTGTCCCAGCCGGGGATGACCTTCCCCTGGCCGATGACGTTGGTGTACGGCGCGCGGCCGTAGGAGGTGTCGAAGACCTTGGCGCTGTCCCAGATCTGGCCGAGGTAGTTGGTCGTGACGTAGTCGCCCGCGACGATGGCGGCGCCGTCGCCCTGGATGACGGTCTTGACGGCCAGGTCGGTGGACGGGGTGCCGGTGCCCTTGGCGACGGTGGGCTTCTCGCCGAACTTGGTGCCGCCGGTGATGTCCGGTACGGGGCCCGCCACGATCTTCGTGCTGGGCGTGGCGGACGCGGACGGCGAGCCCGAGGTCGAGGGGGATTCGGATGCCGCCGGGTCGCTCTTGCTCTTGCTGTCGTCGCTGCCACAACCGGCGGCGGTGAGCATGAGCGCGGGCACGGCGAGCAGTACGGAGCGTCGGCGCACGGATGTCCTCGGTTCGGATCGGGTTCGGGAACGGCGGCTGGATGCCGTCCCACACCCTACGGCGTGCCACAGGCCCCGTACGAGTTCTGCACGGGGCCTGTGTGCCGTCTGTGACGCCGGGTCATGGCGTGCGCCGGTACGCCTAACCGACAGGTCGTACCGGGATGTCACGCCGCCGGTAGGACATATCGGCTCGCGTACCGGCCTACATACCGGCGATGAGCTTCTCCACCCGGTCGTCGACCGACCGGAAGGGGTCCTTGCACAGCACGGTGCGCTGCGCCTGGTCGTTGAGCTTCAGGTGCACCCAGTCGACGGTGAAGTCGCGGCGCTGTTCCTGCGCGCGGCGGATGAAGTCGCCGCGCAGCCGCGCCCTGGTGGTCTGCGGGGGCACCGACTTGGCCTCGAAGATCTTCAGGTCGGTGCAGATCCGCTTGGCCTGGCCCTTGCGTTCCAGCAGGTAGTACAGGCCGCGGCGGCGGTGGATGTCGTGGTAGGCGAGGTCGATCTGGGCGACCCGGGGGTGGGACATCGTGATGTTGTCCCGGTTCCGGTAGCGCTCGATGAGCTGGTACTTCATCACCCAGTCGATCTCGGTGCCGATCCGGGCGAGGTCGCCGCTGCCGATGGAGTCCAGGGTGCGGCCCCACAGCTCCAGGACCTGCTCGATGACACCGCTGCGGATGCCGCGGCGCTCGCAGAACTCGACGGCCTTGGAGTAGTACTCCTGCTGGATGTCCAGGGCGGACGCCTCGCGGCCCGAGGCGAGCCGGACCTTGCGGCGGCCGGTGATGTCGTGGCTGACCTCGCGGATGGCCCGGATCGGGTTCTCCAGGGTCAGGTCGCGCATCACGGTGCCCGCCTCGATCATCCGCAGGACGAGGTCGGTGGCGCCGACCTTGAGCAGCATCGTGGTCTCGGACATGTTGGAGTCGCCGACGATGACGTGCAGGCGCCGGTAGCGCTCGGCGTCGGCGTGCGGCTCGTCGCGGGTGTTGATGATCGGACGGGAGCGGGTGGTGGCGGAGCTGACCCCCTCCCAGATGTGCTCGGCCCGCTGGCTCACGCAGAAAACGGCGCCGCGCGGGGTCTGGAGTACCTTCCCCGCGCCGCACAGAAGCTGCCGGGTGACGAGGAACGGAATGAGGATGTCGGCGAGCCGGGAGAATTCCCCGTGCCTGGCGACCAGGTAATTCTCGTGACATCCGTAGGAGTTGCCGGCCGAGTCGGTGTTGTTCTTGAAGAGGTACACATCGCCTGCGATGCCCTCTTCGTGAAGGCGCCGTTCGGCGTCCACGAGAAGGCCCTCAAGGATGCGTTCGCCGGCCTTGTCGTGCGTGACGAGTTCGGTGACGTTGTCGCACTCGGGAGTGGCGTACTCCGGGTGCGAACCGACGTCGAGATAGAGGCGGGCACCGTTGCGGAGGAAAACATTGCTGCTCCGGCCCCATGACACGACACGGCGGAAGAGGTACCGCGCCACCTCGTCAGGGGACAGACGCCGCTGTCCCCTGAACGTGCATGTGACGCCGTACTCGTTCTCCAGCCCGAAAATGCGGCGGTCCATGTCTGAACATTACGCCTGATGCGTGGTGCTGAAACGAGGTTCGACCGCTCCGTTTCGATCTTTTTCGGAGGGGCTCCGGAGGTTTGGCGGCGTCAGGATTCGGCCGGTGCACAGCAGGACGAGCATCGCGACCGCGCCGCCCGCGCCCGCGACCCCGAATCCGGCGGCCGTTCCGCCGTGTTGGGCGGCGACTCCGGCGGCGGCCGTGCCGAGCGCCGCGCCGACCCCGGCGGAGGTCACCACCCAGGAGAACGCCTCGGTGACGGTGCCGGCCGGGGCGTGTCGGTCGACCACGAGGAAGCCGCAGGCCAGGGCGGGGGCGAGGAAGAGTCCGGCGAGCGCGGCCAGCGGCAGCATCCAGGGCAGGCCCGGCACCAGCGCCAGCGGCGGGTAGCAGAGGGCGAGGCCGACCGAGAGCAGCCGCAGGCGGCGCTCGGGCACGCCGGACCAGACGCGGGCGCCGTAGGTGAGGCCGCCGACGAGGGCGCCCGCGCCGTTGGCGGCCAGGACGTACGCGGCGACCGGGCCGCCGCCGTGCGCGTCGCCGTAGGCCACGGCGGCCAGCGAGACGGCGCCGAGGGCGATGCCGACGAAGAAGAAGGCGCCGAGCAGGACGGCGAGGCCCGGTGAGCGCAGCGCGCCGAGCCAGTGGGCCTCGTGCGGGACGGCCCGCCACTGCCGGGAGGGGCGGGAGGTCACCACGACGAGGGTGCCCGCGACGCCGAGCGCGCCGGTGACGATCAGGGCGACGGCCTGCGAGGCGGCCGAGACGATGACGGTCACCAGCAGCGGCCCGAGGGTGAACAGCACCTCCTGCGCGGCGGCGTCCAGCGCGTACGCCTTCTGCACCCGCTCCTCGTCGCCCAGCACGGAGGCCCACAGGGCCCGCAGGCCGCCCTCCAGCGGCGGTGTGGCGACCCCGGCCAGGACGACGGCGGCGACGGCCAGCGGCAGCGGGTCGGGGCCGACGGCCGCGAGCAGTCCGAAGCCCGCCGCGGCCAGCAGCGCGGCGGCGGTCATCACCCGCGGCTGGCCGCGCCGGTCGACGGCCCGGCCGAGCAGCGGCTGCCCGATGGCGACGGCGGCGCCGTAGATCGCGGACAGGGTGCCCGCGAGGCCGTATCCGGCGCCCTCGGAGCGCGCGAAGAGCACGATGGCGAGCGCCGCCATGGCGTTGGGCAGCCGTCCGAGGAGGGTCCCGCCGAGCAGCCGTGCGGCGTGCCGTGTACGCAGCAGGTCCCCGTATCCCGCGGTCTGCCCAGCCATCCCGGCCCCTCTCCCCCGGCGGTCCCCGGTGCCTCGCCGCCGTGACCGGCGGGTCACGGGCCGCGACCCGCACCGCGACCCGAAGGCCGCGACCGCTCACGTGTTACGTATAACGTCTACGGTCATACGTACCATGTCGGCAGTCGGCGGGTCCACCCGCAGGAGCGAACGGGAAGGGTGCGGAAGGTTGACGGGGAGTACGCGGCCGACCTCTCGTGACGTCGCGCGGGCGGCCGGAGTGTCGCAGGCGACGGTCTCGCTCGTGCTCGGCGGGAAGTGGCACGGCCGGGTGTCGGAGCGGACGGCGCACGCCGTGCGGGACGCGGCGGGGCGGCTCGGCTACCGGCCGAATCTCGCCGCTCGCAATCTGCGGCTCGGCCGCACCCGGACGGCCCTGATGGTGGTGCCCGCGCTCACCAACGAGTACTTCGCCCGCGTCTATACGGGGGCGGCGCTGGTCGCCGCCGAGCACGGCTTCGGCGTGGTGCTCTACCCGTCACCCGACGGCGTCGGACCGGCCCGCGACCCCTTCGGCTCCGCCCGGGCGGCCATCGACGGGGTCATCGCCTCCTCGATGGCCGCGGACGCCCTGACCGGCATCGGCGGCGGCGAACTGCCGCTGGTGATGCTGGACAGCGGTCCGGCGGCGCCGGGCGGTCCCCCCACGGTCGACCTGGCGGTCGGCGACGGATTCCGGCAGGTGGTGCGCCACCTCATCGCGCTCGGGCACCGGCGGATCGCCCATGTCGCGGCCGACATCGACAGCTGGACGTTCCACGAGCGCACGCGGACGGTCGCGGCCGAGCTGGCCGCGGTTCCCGGAGCGGAACTCACCTCCGAGCGCTGCTCCCTGGACGTGGACTCCGGTCGCTCCGCCGCCCTGCGCGCTCTGCGCGGGCCGGGCCCCCGGCCCACCGCCCTGCTGTGCGACGACGACATCCTGGCCGCGGGGGCGTGCAAGGCCGCCAGGAGCCTGGGGCTCCGGGTGCCCGCGGACCTGTCCGTCACCGGCTTCGACGATCTGGCGTTGGCCACCGCGCTCGATCCCGAGCTGACCAGCGTGCGGCTGCCCGCCGAGGCGGTCGGGGACCGCGGTATGACCGCGCTGCTCAGCCTTCTCGACGGGGGCTCCGTCGGGCCGGTGGAACTCCCCGTCGAACTCGTCGTCCGCGGCTCCTCGGCCCCGCCGCCGGCCTGACCCCTCGCCAGGTCACCGCCCGCCCCCCGCGGGGGGGGCGGGCGGCGCCCGTGCGGGGCGCTACTCCTCCTCGTCCGAGGGGTCGTCCGTGGTGGCCGTCGAGGCGGACTCGGTCTCCAGCAGGCGGGAGAGCTGGCGGCCGAGGATGCGCTTGAACTTGCGCTGCTGGGGGCGGGTGCGGTCGAGGACGGCGACCTCCAACTGCTCGGCGGTGAGCTGGCGGTCGCTGCCGTTGTTGTCGCGGCCGAGGGATTCGACGGCCAGCGCCAGCGCCTCGGCGAGCGTCATGCCGTCGCGGTGCCGCTGGTCGAGGTAGCTGCCGATCTGGTCGGAGTTGCCGCCGACCGCGACCGCGCCGTGCTCGTCGACGATCGACCCGTCGTGCGGCAGCCGGTAGATCTGGTCGTCCTCGGGCGCCGAGCCGACCTCCGCGACGATCAGCTCGACCTCGTAGGGCTTCTCCCCCACGCTGGAGAAGATGGTGCCCAGGGTCTGCGCGTAGACGTTGGCCAGCCCACGGGCCGTCACGTCCTCGCGGTCGTAGGTGTATCCGCGCAGATCGGCGTAGCGCACGCCGCCGATCCGCAGATTCTCGAACTCGTTGTACTTGCCGACCGCCGCGAAGGCGATCCGGTCGTAGATCTCGCTGACCTTGTGGAGTGCGCGGGACGGGTTCTCGGCGACGAAGACGATGCCGTCGGTGTACTGGAGCACGACGACGCTGCGGCCACGCGCGATGCCCTTGCGGGCGTACTCGGCGCGGTCGGCCATGGCCTGCTGAGGTGAAACGTAAAAGGGCGTGGACACCGGCTAACCGTGCCTTTCTGCTGTCGGCTCTGAGGGATGCGTCGCTTGACCGGTTCTCAACTGACCGGCTCTCAGAGCACTTCGGCCCGCGGGCCGTCGGGGTGCTCCAGACGTCCGTCCAGCACGGCGCGGGCGATCTCGGAGACCTCGGCCTCGCTGAGCCTGTGGAAGCCCTCTTCGGTGATCACCGCGACGATCGGGTAGATCCGCCGGGTGATGTCGGGGCCGCCGGTGGCCGAGTCGTCGTCCGCGGCGTCGTAGAGCGCCTGGATGACGGCGGTGGCCAACTGACGCTCGGTGAGGTCGCTGCGGTAGAGCTTCTTCAGCGAGCTGCGGGCGTAGACCGAGCCGGAGCCGGTCGCGGTGAAGCCCACGTCCTCGCTGCGGCCGCCGGTCACGTCGTACGAGAAGATGCGGCCCTTCTCGCGCTCGGTGTCGTATCCGGCGAAGAGCGGGACGACGGCCAGCCCTTGGAGCGCCATGCCGAGGTTGCCGCGGATCATGGTGGACAGCCGGTTGGCCTTGCCCTCCAGGGACAGCGTCGCCCCTTCGATCTTCTCGTAGTGCTCCAGCTCCAGTTGGAAGAGCTTGACCATCTCCACCGCGAGGCCCGCGGTGCCCGCGATGCCGACCGCCGAGAACTCGTCGGCGGGGAAGACCTTCTCGATGTCGCGCTGGGCGATGACATTGCCCATCGTGGCCCGCCGGTCACCCGCGAGGATGACCCCGCCGCTGAAGGTGGCGGCCACGATGGTGGTGCCGTGCGGGAGTTCGACGGCGCCCTTGACCGGCGGGAGCGACCGGTTGCCCGGCAGCAGCTCCGGCGAGTGGTCGCCCAGGAAGTCCAGGAAGGAGGAGGATCCCGGCGTCAGGAACGCCGCCGGGAGCCGTCCGGTGCCATACGTGCCGGCTGCCACCTACTCGCCGCCCTTCTGCACGAAGGAACGCACGAAGTCCTCGGCGTTCTCCTCGAGTACGTCGTCGATCTCGTCCAGCACCGAGTCCACGTCGTCGGAGAGCTTCTCCTGGCGCTCCTTGAGGTCGTCGGCCGCCTGGGCGTCCTGCTGGACCTCCTCGACCTCCTCCGTGGAACGCGTCGCCTTCTGCTGTCCGCCGTCGGTGTCCTTGGTAGCCATGTCCCTCACCCCGCTATTCCGTGCGCTCGGTTGACTGCCTACAAGATCAGACCCTACAAGCAGGGCCCGACATCAGCGCTCGATTACGTCAACGTACGAGTGCCACTGGGTTGTTTCCCGGTTCTGGACCGTTTCAGCCGCGGATCAGCCGCCGGAAAGGATCCGTACCAGGTCCTCCGCCGTGCGACAGCGGTCCAGCAGCTCCTTCACGTGCTTGCGGGTGCCCCGCAGCGGCTCCAGCGTGGGAACCCGCTGGAGCGAGTCCCGGCCGGGCAGATCGAAGATCACCGAGTCCCAGGAGGCGGCGGCGACGTCGTCCGCGTACTGTTCGAGACAGCGCCCGCGGAAGTACGCCCTGGTGTCCTCGGGCGGCTTGGTGGCGGCCCTGACGACATCGGGCTCGTCCAGCAGCCGCCGCATGCGGCCGCGCTCCACCAGCCGGTTGTAGAGGCCCTTGTCGGGGCGTACGTCGGCGTACTGGAGGTCGACCAGGTGCAGCCTGGCGGCGTCCCAGCCCAGGTTGTCGCGGCGCCGGTAGCCCTCCAGCAGCTCGCGCTTGGCGATCCAGTCCAGCTCGCCCGACAGGCTCATCGGGTCGTTCTCCAGCCGGTTGAGCACGTCCTCCCAGCGGGCCAGCACATCGCGGGTCTGCGGGTCCGCGTCGACGCCGTAGCGCTCCTCGACGTATTTGCGGGCCAGCTCGAAATACTCCATCTGGAGCTGTACCGCGGTCAGCGTCCGGCCATTACGCAGCGTGACGAGCTGTCGCAGTGCGGGGTCGTGGGAGACCTCGTGCAGGGTGCGGACCGGTTGGTCGACGGCCAGGTCCACCTTGATGAAGGAGTCCTCGATCATGGAGAGCACCAGCGCGGTGGTGCCCAGCTTGAGGTAGGTCGAGATCTCGGAGAGGTTCGCGTCGCCGATGATCACATGGAGCCTGCGGTACTTCTCGGCGTCGGAGTGCGGTTCGTCGCGGGTGTTGATGATCGGGCGCTTGAGGGTGGTCTCCAGGCCCACCTCGACCTCGAAGTAGTCGGCGCGCTGGCTGATCTGGAAGCCGTCCTCACGGCCGTCCTGGCCGATGCCGACCCGGCCCGCGCCGGTCACGACCTGGCGGGAGACGAAGAAGGGCGTCAGGTGCCGCACGATGTCCGAGAACGGGGTCTCCCGCTTCATCAGGTAGTTCTCGTGCGTGCCGTAGGACGCGCCCTTGTTGTCGGTGTTGTTCTTGTAGAGGTGGATCGGCTGCGCGCCGGGGAGCTGCGCCGCCCGCAGCGCCGCCTCGGCCATGATGCGCTCGCCCGCCTTGTCCCACAGCACCGCGTCCCGCGGATTGGTGATCTCGGGCGAGGAGTACTCGGGGTGCGCGTGGTCGACGTACAGCCGCGCGCCATTGGTGAGGATCACATTGGCCAGGCCGATGTCCTCGTCGGTGAGCTGCGTGGAGTCGGCCGAGTCCCGGGCGAGGTCGAAGCCCCGGGCGTCCCGCAGCGGGTTCTCCTCCTCGAAATCCCAGCGGGCCCGCCTGGCCCGGTGCATCGCCGCCGCGTAGGCGTTGACGATCTGGGACGAGGTGAGCATGGCATTGGCGTTGGGGTGGCCGGGGACCGAGATGCCGTACTCCGTCTCGATGCCCATTACTCGCCGTACGGTCATGCGGCCCTCCTTGCCCGGCTCCGGCCCGTGCTGAGCCGGAAACACACCGGCTGCGGGTACCCGCTGTGGGGACCCGCAGCCGGAGGGTAGTGCTTACAGATACTGTCCCGTGTTCGCCACGGTGTCGATGGAGCGTCCGGTGTCCGCGCCCTGCTTTCCGGTCACCAGGGTGCGGATGAAGACGATCCGCTCGCCCTTCTTGCCGGAGATACGGGCCCAGTCGTCGGGGTTGGTGGTATTGGGCAGGTCCTCGTTCTCCTTGAACTCGTCCACACAGGCGGCGAGCAGGTGGGAGACGCGCAGGCCGCGCTGGTCGTGGTCGAGGAAGTCCTTGATCGCCATCTTCTTGGCCCGGTCGACGATGTTCTGGATCATCGCTCCGGAGTTGAAGTCCTTGAAGTAGAGGACTTCCTTGTCCCCGTTGGCGTAGGTGACCTCCAGGAAGCGGTTCTCCTCCGTCTCGGAGTACATCCGCTCGACCACCGACTGGATCATGGCGTCCACGGTGCCCGCCTTGGATCCGCCGTGCTCCGAGAGGTCCTCGGTGTGCAGCGGCAGGGTGTCGACCAGGTACTTCGAGAAGATGTCCTTGGCCGCTTCGGCGTCGGGACGCTCGATCTTGATCTTCACGTCCAGGCGGCCGGGCCGCAGGATCGCGGGGTCGATCATGTCCTCACGGTTGGACGCGCCGATGACGATGACGTTCTCCAGGCCCTCCACACCGTCGATCTCGGCGAGGAGCTGCGGGACGATGGTGTTCTCCACGTCCGAGCTGACACCGGATCCGCGGGTGCGGAAGAGGGATTCCATCTCGTCGAAGAAGACGATGACGGGGGTGCCCTCGCTCGCCTTCTCCCGCGCACGCTGGAAGACCAGGCGGATCTGCCGCTCGGTCTCGCCGACGTACTTGTTCAGCAGCTCGGGACCCTTGATGTTGAGGAAGTAGCTCTTGCCCTGCGGCTGCCCGGTGACCTCGGCGACCTTCTTCGCCAGCGAGTTGGCGACCGCCTTCGCGATGAGGGTCTTTCCGCAGCCGGGAGGGCCGTAGAGCAGCACGCCCTTGGGCGGGCGCAGTTCGTACTCCTTGAAGAGTTCGGCGTGCAGGTAGGGCAGCTCCACCGCGTCGCGGATCTGCTCGATCTGGCCGCCGAGTCCGCCGATCTGGCGGTAGTCGATGTCGGGCACCTCTTCGAGGACGAGCTCTTCGACCTCGCTCTTGGGGACCCGTTCGTAGACATAGCCGGAGCGCGGTTCCAGCAGCAGGGCGTCGCCGGTCCGCAGGGCGCCGTCGAGGAGAGGTTCGGCGAGCCGTACCACCCGCTCCTCGTCGGTGTGTCCGATCACCAGGGCGCGCTCGCCGTCCTCCAGGACCTCCTTGAGGGTGACGATGTCGCCGACGCGCTCGAACTCCATCGCCTCGACCACATTGAGCGCTTCGTTGAGCATCAGCTCCTGTCCGCGCCTGAGGTCTTCGAGGTCGACGGCCGGGCTGACGTTCACCCGGAGCTTGCGCCCGCCGGTGAAGATGTCGGCCGTGCCGTCGTCATTCGCCTGAAGGAATACGCCGAAGCCGGCAGGTGGCTGCGCGAGCCGGTCGACTTCCTCCTTGAGGGCCACGATCTGGTCGCGGGCCTCCCGGAGGGTGTTCGCCAGCCGTTCGTTCTGCGCGGACACACCTGCCAGGTTGGTCTGCAGCTCGACGATCCGCTCCTCGAGAATCCTCGTGTGCCGCGGAGAATCGGCGAGCTTGCGTCGCAGGACGGCGATCTCCTGCTCAAGAAAGGCGACCTGGCTCATGGGGTCTTCCGAACCACGAGCGGGTCGGCCGCCACGGTTGTAGTCGTCGTCGTGGGCCGCCACGGTCCTCACCTCCTCCAAGGGGAGCTGGACGTTTCCAGACCCTACCTGGGCCGGTAGGGGTGTAAACCCCTAGATCAAAAAGACGATCGCGGTGTGTCCGATCTTCACCCTTGCGTACGTCCCTCCGCCAGTGAGATACCCACCGAGACCCGCCGATCACCATCGGAAAGCCGCCGGTTGTATCGTCGATCCGGTCAACACCCTGCGAAGGCTGTTGCTTCCTGATGGTGTTGCTGATGAGTTTCCGATGCTTCCTGAACGACGAACGGCAGGCGAGGGTTTCCGTGGGCAACGAGACGGCCGAAGCACTCGAGGTCTGGATCGACCAGGACCTCTGCACCGGTGACGGGATCTGCGTGCAGTACGCGCCCGAGATTTTCGAGCTGGACATCGACGGGCTGGCCTATGTGAAGGGTCCGGCTCCGGAGGGTGAGGAAGCCGAGCTGCTCCAGACACCTGGTGCCACCGTACCCGTACCGCTGCCGCTGTTGCGGGATGTGGTGGACTCGGCCAAGGAGTGCCCGGGCGACTGCATTCACGTGCGGCGCGCGGCGGACCGGGTCGAGGTGTACGGCCCGGACGCCGACTGAGCCGGACGGGCGGCCGGGGGCGGGCGCCGGGCCCGTGCGGCCGGACGGCCGCCCACGGTCAGATGCTGTTGTTCGCCGGGCCGGGCAGCGCCACGTAGCGGCCGTCGCGCCACTCCCAGGAGTAGTCCCGCTTCAGGTCGGGGCAGCAGCGCGGCGTGGTGTCGCTCGAATAGCCGAGCACGGTGGCCCGTACGGTGCGGCCCTGGAGCCGGAAACCGGTGACGGACCGCTTGTCGGCGGGCCTGACCAGGGTCTCGGCGATCGTCGGACGCCCGCCCGCGGTGGCGGGCGCGGCGAGGACGAAGACGCCGCTGGGCGGGGTGCCGGTGTCGGCCCGGCAGCGCACCACGACGACCGTCTCGGGCCGCCCGTCGCCGTCCAGGTCGCCGGACACGTGGTTCAGGACCTCCACCGGGGCGCCCGCGCAGTCCAGCGGGTACGTGACCGCCTGGGGGTCCGGCGCGGCCACCGGGGTGGCGGGCGCCTTGGCGTCGCCCGATGAGGCGTCCGCGGGCTGTACGAGGGCCCCCGCGGCCACGATGGCGCCGAGCGCGGCGGCCGTGGTGATCCAGTGCACCGTGCGGGTGCGGGTGTGCGGGAGGGCCGGGCCTGCGGACGGCTGCACTCGCCTGTCTCCTGGGGTCGAACGGCGGGGGTGGCCAGCATGGTGCCATACGTCACACCAGGGGGGAACGGCGGGGCGGCAGTTGCCCGTGGTACCGCGCGTGCGGTGCGGGGAAAGGCCCACGGACCCGGAGAATCGGACCGCGAAAAAGCCGCCGCCGGTGCCCATCGGAGGGCAAACCGGCGGCGGCCGGGTGAAGTTGGCCGAAACGGCGCTGTTGACCGAGTGGCGCTACGGGGCGGCGTCGGCCGGGGCGGAGCCGCCGCTCGCGCTGCCGGGTCCGGTGTAGTCCTCGCCGTAGGCGCCCTTGGCGGGCCTGCGGCGGCGCAGCGGGGGCTCCACGCCGTCCGCGAGGCGGCGGGCGGTGAGCAGGAAGCCGGTGTGTCCGATCATCCGGTGGTCGGGGCGGACGGCCAGTCCCTCGACGTGCCAGGTGCGGACCATGGTCTCCCAGGCCGCGGGCTCGTTGAAGGTGCCGTGCTCGCGGATGGCCTCCACGGTACGGGCGAGCTGCGTGGTAGTGGCCACGTACGCGCACAGGATGCCGCCGGGGACCAGGGCCTTGGCGACCGGCTCCAGGCACTCCCAGGGCGCCAGCATGTCCAGGATGACCCGGTCCACGTCGGTGTCCGAGAGGTGGTCCTGGAGGTCGCCGACGGTGAGCTGCCAGGCAGGGTGCGGGCCGCCGAAGTAGCGCTCCACGTTCTGGGTGGCGATCTCGGCGAAGTCGGCGCGGCGCTCGTAGCTGTGCAGCATGCCGTGGTCGCCGATCGCCCGCAGCAGGAAGCTGCTCAGCGAGCCGGAGCCCACGCCCGCCTCGACGACCCGGGCGCCGGCGAAGATGTCGGCCATCGCCAGGATCTGCCCCGCGTCCTTGGGGTAGACCACGGCGGCGCCGCGGGGCATGGACAGGACGTAGTCGGGGAGCAGGGGGCGCAGCGCGAGGTAGGCGACGTTTCCCGTGGTTCGGACAACACTGCCCTCGGGAGCACCGATCAGCTCGTCGTGCGGGAAAGCGCCCTTGTGGGTGTGGAACTGCTTTCCGGCTTCGAGCGTGAAGGTGTAGTGGCGTCCCTTGGGGTCGGTGAGCTGGACCTGGTCCCCGACTTTGAAGGGCCCGCGTCGGCGGGCGGCACCGGTCGGTTCGGACATAAGACCACCCTACCGGCTGTTTTACGGCCGCCTGTTCACGCGTCGGGCCGGGACATCGCCGAGAGGAAGGCGCGTTCGACGTCCACGGTGGACAGGACGCCGTAGATCTCGCCGGTGGGCTCGACCACCAGGTACTCCGTGGAGGGGGCGGCCCGCAGGGCGTCGAGCAGCTCCTCGCCCGACAGCTCGGCCGAGACGCGCATGCCGGGGGTGAGGTCCTGGGCGAGGCCGCTGACGGCGACCCAGGGGCGGCGGTGCTCTGGGATGTTGACGATCGCGGACTCGCGGACCAGCGCGGTCGCGGCTCCCGCGCCGTCCACCACGACCAGGGCGCGCGCTCCCGCCTCGTTGGCCCGGCGCAGCGCCTCGGACAGCGGGGTGTCGGAGGCGACGGGCACGGCCCTGCGGGTGAGGGTGCGGGCACGCAGTCCCGGCAGCCGCTCGCGCAGCCTGGCCATGCGCAGGCTGTTGCCCGCGCCGGTCCAGATGATCGCGGCCAGGATCGCGGCGAGCAGGGCGTCGGTGAGCGAGTCCGCGCCGCTGCCGTCGCCGTTGTTGCGCAGCCCGCCCGCGTACGACAGCAGGGGCAGGCCGATCAGTACGGCGATGGCCAGGCCCCGGCCGACCCAGGCGGCGGCGACGGTGCCGGTCATCGGCTTGCCGCTGATCTTCCAGACCACGGCGCGCAGCATCCGGCCGCCGTCCAGCGGCAGGCCGGGCAGGAAGTTGAAGATGGCCACGATCAGATTGCTGACCATGAGTCCGGCGAGCAGCACTCCGGGGACGGTGCCGGACTCCACGAACTGCATGCCGCCGAAGAAGACCCCGGCCAGGACCAGCGAGAGCAGCGGGCCGACGAAGGCGAGCACGAATTCGCGGCCTGGTGTCTCCGACTCCTTCTCGATCTCGGAGACGCCGCCGAAGAACTGGAGCTGGATCCGCCGTACGGGGAGCCGGAAGCGGAGCGCGGCGACGGTGTGGGCCAGTTCGTGGATGAGCACGGAGGCGTAGAAGGCGACCGCGAAGAAGAGCGAGACCAGGTAGCGGATGCGGCCCAGCTCGGGCAGCACGGTTTCCAGCTGGCCGCCGAAGACCCAGGTGATCAGGGCGGCGACCAGGAACCAGCTCGGGGCGACGTAGATCGGGACACCGTAGAAGCGGCCCATGAGGATGCCGCCTCCGGGCTCGCGCGGCGGCTTGTCGCTGCCGCCGTCCCGGCCCGGGATGTTGGTGTTCTTGGACGGCGGCCGGCCGCTCTCGCTCACTGGTTCCCCTCGTTCGGATACGGACCCTGAGTCGATCATGCGGGACGACGGGCTCCGCAGCCATGCTATTGCCCCGCTGTTCCGGGCGGGACACCCGCACTGTCGGTGGCAGGCCGTAGGGTCGTCTGCCATGGGCACCAGCACCGAGAGCATCCCGCCGCGACCGCCGTCGTCGCTGTCCCCGTCGCGCGCGGCGGACTTCATGCGCTGCCCGCTGCTGTACCGGCTGCGGGTGATCGACCGGCTGCCCGAGCAGCCGAGCGAGGCCGCCACCCGGGGCACCGTGGTGCACGCCGTGCTCGAACGGCTCTTCGACGCCCCTGCCGCCGAGCGTACGGCCGAGCGGGCCCGGGCGATGGTGCCGGGCGAGTGGCGGAAGCTGCTGGCGGCCCGCCCCGAGCTGGCGTCGCTGTTCCGGGCGGCGGACGACGCGGTGGACGCGGGGGCGCTGGCGCAGTGGCTGGAGAGCGCCGAGCGGCTGGTGGACCGCTGGTTCACCCTGGAGGACCCGACGCGTCTGGAGCCCGCCGAGCGCGAGCTGTACGTGGAGACGGTGCTGGAGTCCGGGCTGACGCTGCGCGGATACGTGGACCGGCTGGACGTGGCACCGGCCAGCGGCGACCTGCGGGTGGTGGATTACAAGACGGGCAAGGCGCCGCGCCCGGAGTACGCGGACGAGCCGCTGTTCCAGATGAAGTTCTACGCGCTGGTGCTGTGGCGGCTGCGCGGTGTGGTGCCGCGCCGCCTCCAGCTCGTCTACCTGGGCAGCGGGGACGTGCTGACGTACGACCCGACCGAGGGCGATCTGCGGGCCACCGAGCGCAAGTTGCAGGCCCTGTGGGAGGCGATCAGGGAGGCGACGGCCAGCGGGGACTGGCGCCCGCGCCGTACGCCGCTGTGCGGCTGGTGCGACCACCAGGCGTTCTGTCCCGAGTTCGGGGGGACTCCCCCGCCCTATCCCCTGGCGGAAATAGCGGGTGCGCTGCCTCTCGTGGGCGAGAATGGCCCGATCTAGCGAAGGCGAAGGAGAACCCGTGGCTATTCGCGTCCTGCTGGTGGACGATCAGCCCCTGTTGCGTACCGGTTTCCGGATGATCCTGGAGGCCGAGGGCGATCTCGTCGTGGTCGGCGAGGCCGGGGACGGCCAGCAGGCCCTTGACCAGGTGCGGGCGTTGCAGCCCGATGTGGTCCTGATGGACATCCGGATGCCCCGGATGGACGGGGTGGAGGCGACCCGGCAGATCACCGGGCCCGACCGGTCGGGCCCGGCCAAGGTGCTGGTGCTGACCACCTTCGACCTCGACGAGTACGTGGTGGAGGCGCTGCGGGCGGGGGCCAGCGGTTTTCTGCTCAAGGACGCGCCCGCCGCCGAGCTGGTGCAGGCGATCCGGGTGGTCGCGGCCGGTGAGGCGATGCTCGCGCCGAGCATCACGCGGCGGCTGCTGGACAAGTACGCGGGCCGGCTGCCGTCCGGTGAGGACGCGGTGCCGCAGCCGCTGCACTCGCTGACCGAGCGCGAGGTCGAGGTGCTGAAGCTGGTGGCCCGGGGGTTGTCGAACGCGGAGATCGCCGCCGAGCTGTTCGTCAGCGAGACGACCGTCAAGACCCATGTCGGCCATGTGCTGACCAAGCTGGCGCTGCGCGACCGCGTCCAGGCGGCGGTCTACGCGTACGAGAGCGGGCTGGTGCGCCCCGGCGCGGGCTGACGCCGCCCGCGGGCGCACGACACGCGCGAAGCGGCCGGCCGCGGTCCCTGAGGTTCGGGACCGCGGCCGGCCGCTTTCGTCGTCGCGCCGTCACCGGACGGCCGGTCTCCGGGTCAGCCGGAGACGCCGCGGCCCAGCTCCCAGAACTGCGTGGTGGTCGAGGAGTTGAGCGCCCACTCGACACCGGTGATGTCGGGGCGCGACGCGATGTACTGCTTGCCCTGCCACAGCGGCAGCATCGGCACGTCCTGCGCGATGAGGTTCTGCGCGGTCGCGAAGTCGGCGCTGGCGGTGCTGCGTTCGGCCTGCTTGCGGGTGGCGGGCAGGATCTGGTCCTGGATCTGCTTGTTCTTGTACGGCAGGTTCAGGAAGTTGTCCTTGTCGAAGAACGGCGCGATGTAGTTGTCGGGGTCCGGGAAGTCCGGGAGCCAACTGATCGCGAAGATCTGGTAGGCGCGGGAGGACGCCTTGGACAGGAAGGCGTTCCACTGCTCGCTCTTGGCCGTGACGGTGAACAGGCCGCTGGCGTTGAGCTGCCGGGCGATCTCCTCGGCCTCCGGCTGGTTCATCGTGCCGCCGGTGTCACGGCGGTAGTTGATGGTCAGCTCGACCTTGTCGTCGATGCCCGCGTGGTGCAGCAGCGACTTGGCGTTGCTGACGCTCGGCACCTGGTACTTGTTGAAGAACGAGTTGATGTGACCGGTGATGCCCTGCGGCACGACCGAGTACAGCGGCTCGGCGGTGCGCTTGTAGACGTCACGGGTGATCGCCTGGCGGTCCAGGACCCATGCCATGGCCTGCCGGACCGCGACGTCCTTGAGGTTCGGCGAGTCGGTGTTGAGGAACAGGTAGCGCGCCTCGCCGCCGGGGGCCTCGGTCAGCTTCACGTTCGGGTCGGTGCTCTGGAGCAGGTTGTTGATCTGGTCCGGGTTCAGCGTGCGCGACATCACGTCGATGCTGCCGGCCTTGAGCGCCGCCTCCATCTTCTTGGAGTCGGCGAACAGCTTCAGGTCGACCTTGCTGTTGTTGAGCTTGAGGATGCCGCCGTAGTGCGAGTTCTTGGAGAACACGCCCTGCTTGGCCTGGACGAAGGAGTCCAGCGTGTACGGTCCCGAGCCGACCAGCTTGAAGCCGGTGTACGGCTTGTCCATCTCGTAGACCCGGCTGTCGACGATCGCGGCGGCCGGGGTGGCGAGCTTGGCCGGGAAGGTGGCGTCGGCGGCCTTCAGGTGGAAGATCACGGTCTTGGAGTCGGGCGCCTCGACGGACTTCACGTCCGATATGAGGGACGCCGGGCCGACCTTGTAGTTGATCTTCTGCATGCGCTCGATGGAGAACTTGACGTCCTCCGCCGTGAGGTCGTGGCCGTTGGAGAACTTCTGGCCGTCGCGCATCGTGCAGGTGTACGTCAGCCCGGACGTGTCGTTGTAGTGGCACTCCTTCGCCGCGTCCGGGGTCGGGGTGGTGCTGCCGCGCGGGTAGGTGAGCAGCATCTGGAACGTGTTGTAGAAGATGTTCCAGGTCGCGCTGTCGTAGGAGGTCGCCGGGTCGAGGGGGGCCGGGTTGTCCTTGGTCAGCTCGATACTGTCCGTGGTGCCGACGACGATGGCTTTGCCGCTGTCGCCGCTCCCCCCGCCGGTACCGCCGCACCCAGCGATCAGGGGTGTCATGACGCCCAGCAGGGCGGGCAGCACCAGAAGCTTGCGGTTCATCGTCGTCGTTCTCCTCTTGTTCCCGCTCATGTTCCCTGGGCGCTCGCGGCGTGCTGGTGCAGGTGGCAGGCGACTTGCACGCCGGTCTTCGGAATCAGGTTGAGGCGCGGATCGCGTGGCGGGGCGAACTCCACCACGACCCGGCCGCTTTCGGCACGCATCGTGACCACTCCGCGCCAGAAGGGCTCACGCGGTTCGGCCGCCGATGCTTCCTCGCGCAGACGCCGGAGGTATTCCAGCACATCCTCGGCCGTGTGGCTTCTTCCGGGGGCGATCGATACGTGGCCGAGCCCTGGAGCGGACAGTGAATCGAGGTCCGCGAACAGCGCCTTCTCCGCGGTGCTGTCCTGCGGGGGCAGCTCCAGCCAGCGGCGTTCCAGCAGGGCGCGCAGGTCGCGGGCCTCCCAGCCGCACTCGGCGACCGCGACCGGGCAGCGCGGGTGAAAGGCGCAGCCCAGGGGCGGTGCGGCGGCGTCCGGGATCTCGCCGCGCGGCAGTTCGCGCTCCACGGCCAGCCGAGGGTCGGGCTCCGGGACGGCCGCGAGCAGGGCCTTGGTGTAGGGGTGCTGCGGGTCGGCGAAGACCTGTGCGGTCGGGCCGTACTCGACTATCCGGCCGAGATACATGATGGCGATGGTGTCACAGAAGAACTTCGCGCTCGCCAGGTCGTGGGTGACGTAGACGTACGTGAGGTCCAGGTCGCGCTTGAGGTCCAGCATGAGCTGGAGGATCTTGGCGCGGACGCTCATGTCGAGCATCGAGATGGGTTCGTCGGCGACCAGCAGTTCCGGCTCGGCGATGATCGCGCGGGCCAGTACGGCGCGCTGCTTCTGGCCGCCGGACAGGTCGGCGGGGAACTTGGAGAGGTAGCGCTCGGGCGGGGTGAGGCCGACGCGCTCCAGCGCGTCGGTGACCCTGGCGTCGTACTCCTGCTCGCTGTCGACGAGTCGGTGGATGCGCAGCGGGTGGCCGACGGCGGTGCGGATGTCCATCGCCGGGTTGAGGGAGGCGTGCGGGTCCTGGAAGACCATCTGGAGCTTGCGGCGCAGGGGGCGCAGCGCGCGTTCGCCGAGGCCGCCGATCTCCTGGCCGCGGTAGCGGATGGAGCCGCCGGTGGCCTTGTTCAGGCCGATCAGGGTGCGGCCGAGGGTGGTCTTGCCCGAGCCGGACTCGCCGACCAGGCCGAGCACCTCGCCCTTGCGCAGGGTGAGGCTCACGCCGTCGACGGCCTTGACCGCGCCGGCCGCCCGGCCGCCGAAGCGTCCCAGCAGGCTGCCGCGCAGGCCGAAGTGGACTTCGAGGTCGTCGACCTCGACGAGCGCCTCCGCGCCGTCCCCGGCGGCGCCGGAGGAGGGCATCACATCAGGCTTCGTCAGCAACGCTGATCTCCTTCACCGCGGCGAGCGGCTCGCGCCCGCCCGTTCCCAACTCGTCGGCCAGCGAGGGATCGGCCTCGATGGCCTGGTGCCAGCAGGCGCTGCGCACGCCGGAGGGCAGCGTCACCTCGGGCGGCTCCGCCGTCGCGCATCCCGCCATCGCCACCGGGCAGCGCGGATGGAACCGGCAGCCTTCCGGCGGTCGCACCAGATCCGGCGGACTGCCGGGGATGTAGTGCAGTCCCGTGGTGGACAGGGAGATGGTCGAGCGGAGCAGTTCCTTGGTGTACGGGTGCTGCGGGTCGGCGAACACGGCGCGGGCATCGCCCTGTTCGACGATGTGGCCGGCGTACATCACCGCGACCCGGTCGCACGCTTCGGCGACGATACCGAGATTGTGCGTGATCAGCACCAGTGAGGTGTCGAAGTTCTTCCTGAGGTCGGCGAGGATCTTGATGATCTGCGCCTCGACCAGGACGTCGAGGGCCGTGGTGGGCTCGTCGGCGACGATGAACGCGGGCCGCAGCACCAGCGCGAGCGCGATCATGATGCGCTGCCGCATGCCGCCGGAGAACTCGTGCGGGTAGTTCTCGTAGCGGCTCTCGGGGATGCCCATGCCGCGCAGCGCCTCCAGGGCGCGCGCCTTCACCTCGCGCTTGGGGAGGTCCTTGTGGTGGGTGCGCAGGGCCTCCTCGAAGTGCTGGGAGATCCGCATGAGGGGGTTGAGCCGGGTCATCGGCTCCTGGAAGATCAGGCCGAGTTCCGGGCCGCGCAGCTTCTGGATCTCGCGGTCGGACAGTTCGGTGAGGTTGCGGCCCGCGCCGCCCTCGCTGTTCAGCACGACCTCGCCGTCGACCGCGGCGGCGGCCGGGGTGAGGCCGAGGACGCCGCGGCCGAGGGTGGACTTGCCGCAGCCGGACTCGCCGACCAGGCCGAGGGTCTCGCCGGGGCGTACGTCGAAGCTGACGCCGTCCACGGCGCGGACCGGGCCGCGGTCGGTGCCGTACCAGACGCGCAGGTCGCGTACGGACAGGACGGGTCCGGCGGGTGCGGGCCCGGCGGGGACGGGTTCGGTCACGGTGGTCACTTGGCGGCCGTCCCTTCGGGGGTGATGACGGTGCGGCGGCGGGTGTGCGGCGGGAGCAGCACCTTGGAGATCCGGCGGCGGCGCATGGTCGGGTTGAGGACGTCGTTGAGTCCCTCGCCGAGCAGGGTGAAGCCGAGGATCGCGATGACCATGGCCAGGCCCGGGTAGAGGCAGGTCCACCACATGCCCGCGTTGACGTCGTCGATGGCGCGGGAGAGGTCGTAGCCCCACTCGGCGGCGTCGGTGGGCTGGATGCCCAGGCCCAGGAAGCCGAGGCCGGCCAGCGTGGCGATGGCGTCGGCGGCGTTCATCGTGGTGATGACGGGCACCGACTGGATGACGTTGCCGAAGAGGTACTTGCGGATGACGACGGACGGTTTGGCGCCCATCGCGCGGGCGGCCTCGACGAAGGTCGCCTCGCGGGCGGAGAGCGCGGAGGCGCGGACCACCCGGAAGTACTGCGGGATGTAGACCACGGTGATCGACAGGGCGGCGGTGATGATGCTGCCGCCCGCGATCCCGGCGAAGACGAATCCGGCGACGATCGCCAGCAGCAGGTAGGGGAACGCGAAGAGCGCGTCCATCACGAGCACCAGGATGCGATCGAGCCAGCCGCCGAAGTAGCCGGAGAGCAGGCCCAGCAGGACGCCGATGATCAGCGAGAACACCACGGCGAGCACCATCACCTCCAGCGCGGTGCGGGCGCCGTAGATGGTGCGCGAGAGCACGTCGAGGCTCTGCACGGTGGTGCCGAACCAGTGGTCGCCGTCGGGCGCGCCCTGCTTGGGGAAGCGGGTGCCGCCGGACTGGTACGTGTCGAAGTCGTACGGCGCGATCAGCGGGCCGAAGACGGCCATGATCACGAAGAGCGCGGAGATCAGGGCGCCGGTCCAGAGCATGAACCGCGGTACGCCGCGGGCCTCGCGGATCGCCGCCCAGATCCGCCGCAGCCCGCCGAAGCGGGTCGACCTGGGGGCGGGCAGCTGTGCCTGCGGGGCCTCGGTGGCCGGGCCGGGGGGCACGGGGGTTGTCTGGGCCATCAGTACCGCACCCTCGGGTCGATCAGCGCGTTCACGAAGTCGATCAGCATGCTGATCACGACGACGACCAGGGCGAAGACGGTGACGATGCCCTGGACGGCGACGTAGTCGCGCTGGTTGATGTAGTCGATCAACTGGCGGCCGATGCCGGGCCAGTTGAAGATCTGTTCGGTGAGCACCGCGCCGCCGAGCAGCATGGCGACCTGGAGGCCGAGGACCGTGATCACCGGCACCAGGGCGTTGCGGAAGCCGTGCCGCGCCACGACGTGGCGTTCCTTGACGCCGCGGGCGCGGGCGGCCTCGATGTAGTCGCCCTGGAGCGACTGGATGAGGTTGATCCTGATCATCCGGATGAAGACGCCGACCACGAGCAGGCCGAGGCAGACCGACGGCAGGATCAGGTGCTGGGTGATGTCGCCGACCGCGTCCCAGTCGCCGGCCAGCACCGCGTCCACGATGAGGATGTGCGTCTGGGTGGGCACGTTGAGCTGCACCAGCGGGGAGGCCTGGCCGGAGGTGGAGCCGAAGGCGAGCATCAGCAGCGGCGCGGTGACGAAGACGGGCGCGGCGTAGCTGACGGTGCTGAAGAGCCGGCTGGTGACGTCGACCGCGCGGTCCCGGTAGCGGCCCGCGAGCAGGCCGACGGGGATGCCGATGACGGCGGCGAAGACCAGGGCGCCCGCGGTGAGGGTGAGGGTGGCGCCGCCGTTCTCGACGATGATGTCCCGCACGCTGCGGCGGTCGGAGAACGTGGTGCCGAAGTTCAGGGTGCCGACGGACTTCAGGTAGTCCCAGAACTGCTGGTAGATGGGGGCGTCGAAGCCCGCCGCGTGGCGTCTGGCGGCGAGTTCGGCCGCGCTCAGCTTGCCGCCCTGCGAGGCCGAGATGGGGTCGCCCGGCGCCACCCGCATCATGACGAAGACCAGGACCAGCAGGATGAGGACCATGGGCACGGCGAGCGCGATCCTGGTGAGGACGTAGCGGCGCAGCGACCCGGACTGCTTGCTCGTGTTGCTCAACTGAGTGTGTCTTTCTTCAGGAACAGAACAGGCTCAGGTACGGCTCAGGTACGGGCTGGGGTGCGGGCTGGGGAACAGCCGCGGCGGCCGGGGGGGGGGGGGGGGGCCCCCCCCCCCCCCCCCCCCCACCCCCCCCCCCCCCCCCCCGGCTAAAGCCACCACCGCGGGGGGGGGAGCGGAGGGGCGCGGCGCAGGCCAGACCCCACGAAT
>NZ_JBIUSD010000020.1:0-116457 GCF_044741185.1 Streptomyces sp. NPDC088197 | reverse complement strand
CGCACCCTCCAACTCCCGCAGCTCAAGCCCCTTCACGGCTTCCAACAGCCGCCGGGGCCGCTCACCGAGCCCCAGCATCCGCAGCCCGTGACAGGACGGGTGATAGGTCACCGTGTGCGGGAAGTACGCGCCCACATCCGTCACCCCCAGCACGTCCACCAGGAACTCCGTGAGTTCGTACGTCTTCGGCACGGCGCTCGCCGCGGCCTCGGTGAGTCCCCGGTCGCGGCCCTCGGCGACGGCCTTGGCGGCGATCCGCGGGTAGTTGTCGCGCACCATGGCCGCGCAGGAGCCGGACGGCGTGACCACGTGGTCGTAGGCGTCGAAGGCGGCGGCGTAGCGGCGGACCAGCGGCTCTGTCTCGTGCCGGTAGCCGGTGTTGAACTGGGGCTGTCCGCAGCACGTTTGGGCGGCGGGGAAGTCCACCTCGACGCCGAGCCGTTCCAGCAGGGTGACGACGGCCCGCCCCGTGTCCGGGTACAACAGGTCGTTCACGCATGTCACGAAAAGCGCTACGCGCATGTCTCCTCCGCGCCGCGCCGCGGCAGGCCGTGCGACTGACGATGACCCATGGCGCTCATACTGCCGCAACGGCGTGACGCGGGGAAGCGAGACATCCGATGTTTATCGGAATCGGTGGCCAGAGCGGCAGGCGTGCGGACGACCGGGGCGGCGGACAACGTGGAGCGCCGCCCCTCCCGGGACGGTCGGTAAGCATCACGCGTCCCTGTGGGTCGCAGGGGACAACTCGCGTTCAGTGCACGCGTTCGAACGAACGCTCGCTCGTGGGTTCGGCTGTTCGGGTGGCCAGGAAGGCGCGGATCTCGCGTACGGCGCTTCGCCCCGCCCGGTTGGCGCCGATCGTGCTCGCCGACGGGCCGTAGCCGACCAGGTGGACGCGGGGGTCCTTGGCCACGCGCGTGCCGTCGAGCCGGACGCCGCCGCCGGGCTCGCGCAGTTTGAGCGGGGCCAGGTGGTCGAGGGCCGCGCGGAAGCCGGTCGCCCACAAGATGACGTCGGCGTCCAGCGTGCGGCCGTCGGACCACGCGACGCCGCGCGGGGTGATCCGGTCGAAGACGGGCTCGGGCCGCAGGACCCCGCGCACCTGCGCGTCGCGGATCGCGTCGGTCGCGGCCAGCCCGGTGACGCTGACGACGCTCTGCGGCGGCAGCCCCCGGCGCACCCGGTCCTCGACGAGGGCGACCGCGGAACGTCCCCACTCCTGGTCGAAGGGCGCGCTGTGGAAGACCGGCGGGCGACGGGTCAGCCAGGTGGTGCGGGCGACCTCGGCCAGTTCCATCAGCAGCTGCACCGCCGACGTACCGCCGCCGACCACCAGGACGTGCTTCCCGGCGAATTCCGCCGATCCCCGGTACTCCGCCGTGTGCAACTGCCGCCCGAGGAAGGTCTCCTGGCCCGGGTAGTACGGCAGGAACGGCCGGTCCCAGGTGCCGGTCGCGTTGATCAGCGTCCGCGTGGACCACACACCCGCGTCGGTCTCCACCCGCAGCCGCCCCGCGACCCCCTCCCGTACGGCGGTGACGTCGACCGGCCGCCGGACATCCAGGTCGAACTCCCGCTCGTAGCGCGCGAAGTACTCGCCGACCACCTCGGCGGACGGCCGGTCGGGGTCTGCGTCGCCCAGCGGCATACCGGGCAGCTCATGTACGCGGTGCGCCTTGCCGTAGGTGAGCGACGGCCAGCGGAACTGCCAGGCGCCGCCCGCGCCGGGGGAGTGGTCGAGGACGACGAAGTCCGTGCCGGACCGCAGCCCCGCGCGGCGCAGGAAATACCCGGCCGAGAGCCCCGCCTGCCCGGCGCCGACCACGACCGTCCGCACGTTCCGCACGCCGGACACGTCCGGCCCGTCCGCCGCGTCACCCAAGTCGTTCATGTTTCACCCAACGGTGGGGGCGAGTGAAAGCTTCCCCCGCGCGCGGGCGGCCGGGGACGCGGGAGACGTCGGTGTCCGGGCGGGCGGCGGTCTGCCAAACTGTCTGCGTCGCGCAGAGAAGCGCGACGGCACGGGCGCGGGCCTCCACGGCCGCGCGGAACCACGCAGGAGGCACCATGGCGCGGACCGACGCCCCCACCGGCCGCCGCTCCGATCTGCTGTCCGAGCTGTCCGTGGCCTCGCGCCACTACACGGCGTCGTACGCGCTGTTCAACCAGGCGCTCGCCGACTACTTCGGGCTGCACCCCACGGACGTGCAGTGCCTCAATCTGCTGAGCCTGGAGTCGCGCCCGGTCACCATCGGGCGGATCGCCGAGCTGACCGGCCTCACCACCGGCTCCGCCACCCGGCTCGTGGACCGGCTGGAACGCGCGGGTTACGTGGTCCGTGAGCGGGACACCGAGGACCGGCGCCGGGTCATGGTGACCACCGTGCCCGACCGGATGGCGGACTTCGGCCGTGTGTGGGGCGGCCTGAGCGGCGGCTGGTGGCGGATGCTCGACTCCTACGACGACGACCAACTCGCGCTCCTGCTCGCCCATATGCGCCGCACCGTCGACCTGAGCACCGCACAGATCGCGCGGCTGCGGGCGGGTGACGTGGCCGACCCCGGCGGCGCGGGCGAGGAGCACAGGGGCGCCGCCGGGGCCTGATCCGCCGTACCCGCTACGGGCGGGTGAAGGCGGCGGCGTTCTCCGCCGCCCAGGACGCGAAGGTGCGCGGCGGACGCCCGATCAGCCGTTCAAGAGTGTCGGTCACCTCCGTGGGCGTACCGTCGAGCGCCTTCCACCAGTCGAGCAGCGCCTCGGCGAACGCCTCGGGCAGATGCTCCGCCGTCTCCGCCCGCCATGCCTCACGGCTCACCGGCACGGCGGCGATCGGCTGTCCCGTGGCGTCCGCGAGCACGTCGACCTGCTCGGCGAAGCTCAGCGACTCGGGCCCCGTCAGGTGGTACGTCCCGCCGCGCACACGGGAATCGGTGAGCGCCGCGCAGGCCGCCTCGGCGAGATCGGCCTCGTGCACGGGGTCGGTGTGGGCGCCGGGATACGGCAGATTCACCGCGCCTGACGCCTTGATGGGCCACGCCCACTGGAGGGCGTTGGCGGCGAAGGCGCCGGGGCGCAGCACGGTCGAGGCGATCGGTGAGGCGGCGAGCGCGGTCTCCACCTCCAGGTGGTGCCGGGCGATCGGGTCGCGCTCGGCGTCGGGCTCCATGACGCTGGCGGACGAGAGCAGCACCACGTGCCCGACCCCCGCCCGTTCCGCCTGCTCCAGGAACGCGCCGATGTGCGACGCCTCGGCGTAGAGGAACACCGAGTCGACCCCCGCGAGCGCGGCGGGGAAGCCGGACGGGTCGTCCAGGCTCAGGGCGGTGGTCCGCACCCCTTCCGGCGGTTCGACCTCCTCCGGCTTCCGCGAGGCGACGCGTACGTCGGCGCCCCGGTCGTGAAGGAGCGCGGTGAGGGCGCGGGCGACGCGCCCGCGGCTTCCGGTGATGAGGACGGTCATGGCGGTGTTCCCCGTTCGTGGAAAGGGCTTGGGAGCGGGTGGCACAAGGAGCCGTGCGGCCGACGGAAGGTCGGAGGGAGCAGTCGTGGCGAAAACTGTGCGCCACGAAGAGTCTGTGTCACGCAGATAAATATGGGCGTCATCTCCAGGGCTGTCAAACGGATCGGTGACAGGGTGCCGGCGCGCGATGGACCCGCGCCGCCGCCGCGATCCAAGGAGCGTGCGCCGCCTCAGGGGGCCGGTGTGCGGGCCGACGGACCCGTGACCCCGGCCGGGGCGGGCATGCGCGGTTCCGAGGCCCAGCGGCGCAGCCGGGAGACGCGTTCCGCCGCCTCCTCCAGCCGGGACAGCGGCAGGTCGCCGTCGGCGACCGCGCGGGCCGCCGCCGTGTGGATCGCGTCGTGCACACCCGCGCCGCTCGCGGGGCCGAGGCGTACCAGGTCGACCCCGGCGATCCAGGCGAGCACGGCCGCGCCCGGCACGCCCCAGCCGTCGACGATCGACGGCGCGTCCAGGGTGTCGCTGACCACGACCCCGCCGTAACCCAGCTCGCCGCGCAGGATGCCGGTGACGGCCGGGCCGCTGAGCGTGGCGGGCAGACCGTCCTCGCCGGGTACCGGGGAGCGCCCCGCGGTGATCGCGCGGACACCGGCCGCGGCCCCCTCGGCGAAGGGCCGCAGGCTGCCCGTACCGGTGAACGGCCCCAGCGCGGCGGCCACTCCGTGCGTCTGGAGGTCGGTCACGAAGACCCGCGTCTCGTCGGCGCGGGTGCCGGGCCGTACAGCGAGGTGCAGATTGGCACCGGCCGCCATGAGTTCGGCCGCCGCGGCGCTGCCGCCACCCGGCCGGTGCGGCTCCGGGTGACCGGTGAGGGCGTCGGGGAGCGCCGCGCGCAGCGTGTCGGACGCCTTGCGCGCCGCCTGGCCGCGGGCGTGCACCGCGACGCCGGGGGTACCGCGTTCCAGGCCGCGCAGGATCCAGTCGGGAAGTCTCTCGTCCGCGCCGTCGACGGCGGGCAGCAGGCACGAGTCGACGAGCACGGCGAGCCGGTGCAGCGCGTTCACGTGGTGGTCCCCCTTCGGGGCGCGACAGAGGCGGATGTCCCGAGCCCCGGCGATATCCCGAGGCCCGCCGAATGGTACAGACCAATGCCCGGAGGCGGCAATCACCCCAGGTCCGCGTCCCCTCGGTGACCCCCGCGCCCACAGCCGGCCCCACGGCCGCGGACCGCTCAGCGGCCCCCGGACAGCAGCAGCGGCGCTCCGCCCGGAGCGGACGGCGGGCGGCCGTTGGCGGCGGGCACGGCGGACAGCGGCGACGGAAGGGCCTCCAGCAGACCGCGCGCGGCCAGTTCCGGCATCACGCCCTCGCCGAACCAGTACGCCTCCTCCAGGTGCGGATAGCCGGAGAAGATGAAGTGGTCGATGCCCAGCGCGTGGTACTCCTCGATCCGGTCGGCGACCTCCGCGTGGGCGCCGACCAGCGCCGTACCTGCGCCCCCGCGCACCAGCCCGACGCCCGCCCACAGATTCGGCGAGATCTCCAGCTTGTCCCGCTGCCCGCCGTGCAGCGCCAGCATCCGCTGCTGGCCCACCGACTCGCTGCGGCCGAGCGCCTGTTGGGCCGCGGCGACCGTGTCCTCGTCGAGGTCGGCCAGCAGCCGGTCCGCGGTCGCCCACGCGTCGCGCGCCGAGTCCCGCGCGATGACGTGCAGCCGGATGCCGAATCTGACCGTACGGCCCTCGGCCTCCGCCAGCCCCCTGATCCAGTCGATCTTCCGCTTCACCTGCTCGGGCGGCTCGCCCCAGGTCAGATAGACGTCGGCGTAGCGGGCTGCGACCGGCCCGGCGGCCTGAGAGGAACCGCCGAAGAAGATGTCGGGGCGGGGCTCGGGCGGCAGCGCCACCAGCCCGCCCGCCACCTGGTAGTGCTCGCCGTCGTAGTCGAACGGCTTGCCCTCCCACACCCCGCGCACCACCGACAGGAACTCCGCGGTGCGCGCGTACCGGCTGTCGTGGTCGAGATGGTCGCCGAACCGCTTCTGCTCGGTGGAGTCGCCGCCGGTCACCACGTTGAGCAGCAGCCGCCCCCGGCTGATCCGCTGATACGTGGCCGCCATCTGCGCCGCGAGCACCGGCGAGATCACCCCGGGCCTGAAGGCGACCAGGAACTTCAGCCGCTCGGTGTGCTGGGTCAGCGCCAGCGTCGTCAGCCACGCGTCCTCGCACCACGTACCGGTCGGCGTCAGCACCCCCTCGAACCCCAACTGGTCGGCGGCGCGCGCGATCTGAGCCAGATACTCGATGTCGGGGGCGCGGATGCCGGAGACCGGCGTGATCCGGGAGCGCTTCACGCCTCCGTCGGTGTAGACGTGGCGGTCCACCAGGGTGCGGCCGTCGCCGCCGGTGGGCAGGAACCAGTGCAGGTGTACGGACATCGGGCGGACGCCTTTCGATGGGCGGGATCCGGTGCGGTCCGGCGGGATCCCGGCGCGCGGCACGGGAGGTCCGCCGGATCACCGCGGGGACGTCCCGAGGGGACCGGCGGGGCCGGAACGCGAAGAAGAGCTACGGAAGCGCGGGGGAGGGGAAGCGGCGCGAAACGTCAGCGACCGCGACAACACGCGGCAGACGCCACCCGCAGGAGGTCGATGTGACCACGCGAGGTGAGCATGCAGGGACGCGGCATACAACGACGGTAGTCACGCGTCCGTCGGCAGGTCAACGCCGTCTCACCTCGCGGATGGCGGCGGATGGCCGCGGAAAGCGGCTGATCGCGGCGCAAGCCGCCCGCCGGGCCGGAGCCCGCCCCCCCGCCGCCGGGCACGGGGACCCCGGCGACCCGCCGCGCCGACACCCCCGCCGCCCCGCGGAATTGAGTGACCATGGACGTATGGCCGACAACCTCACCTCACGCGTCATCGACATCGCGACCGGCTCCAGCGAGACCGTCCACGACCTCACCGACGCCTGCGCGTCGTTCCTGCGCGAGGCGGCGGCCGGGCGCGACGGGCTGCTGAACGTCTTCGTGCCGCACGCCACCGCGGGCGTGGCCGTCATCGAGACGGGCGCGGGCAGCGACGACGACCTGCTCGCCGCGCTCCAGGACCTGCTCCCCGCCGACGACCGCTGGAGCCACCGCCACGGCAGCCGCGGGCACGGCCGCGACCACGTACTCCCCGCGCTCGTCCCGCCGCACGCCACCTTGCCGGTACTGGACGGCCGCCTGGAACTCGGCACCTGGCAGTCGGTCGTCCTGGTGGACACCAACGTCGACAATCCGCGCCGGCAGGTCCGGCTGAGCTTTCTGGGCTGACCGGCGGGCGCTCGCCGAGAAGCGCTGACCCGCACGCCGCGCCGCTCCGCCTGGAGCGCCGCCACATCCCGACGCCCCGACACACATCGCGCCAGTCATATCAGCCTTTTGCGGCGGATATGACTGGCGCGATTTCCGAAATACCGCGATGTGTTGTACCTGGGCGCTCCGCTTCTTCTGACGGGATATCACGTGTGGTGTTGACCGTTGGTGAAGGCATGCGGAAAACTCGGCACGGCTAATACGGGGCGAGTAATATACGAAGGCGGTAGAAAGCGGTGCGGCGGCGACGATTCCTGGGCTTAGCGGCGGTCGGTGGCTCGATGGTGCTGGCGGTGACCACCCTCGGCGCGTGCGGGAACACCTCACCGCGGAGCAAGGCCATCACCCTGCACGTGGTCGCCACCGACTACAGCGGTCTGAAGACCGCGAGTCCGGTGGCCCAGACCTGGAACAGCCTGGCCCGCTCGTTCGAGGAGCGGAATCCGAACATCACGATCGACGTGCAGTTCGTGCCCGTCGCCGACGCCGACGCGCAGGTCGCCACCATGGTCGAGGACGGCCAGGCGCCCGATCTCGCGCAGCTCGACTCCTTCAGCGCCTTCAGCGACGGCAAGCAGCTCTACAGCGCGGACGAACTGTTCCCGATCAGCATGCAGTCCGCCTTCGTCCCGTCGCTGACGGACGCCGGTTCCGTCAACCACGTGCAGTACGGCATCCCGTGGGTCGCCTCCACCCGGATGTTCTTCTACAACAAGAAGCTCTTCGCCCGCGCGGGCATCACCCGCGCCCCGGAGACCTGGGCCGACATCAGGCGCGACGCAGTCAAGCTCAAGGAGCACGGCGTCCCGGTGCCGTACGGACTGCCGCTCGGCCCGCAGGAAGCGGAAGCCGAGACCATGATGTGGATGATCGGCAACGACGGCGGCTACACCGACAACGTCGGCTCGTACAACCTGGACTCGGTGCGCAATGTCGACGCCTTCGTCTGGCTGAAGAAGAACCTCGTCGACGCCGGTCTCGTCGGCCCCAAGGACCCGGCCAGGACGAGTGTCAGCGATGCCTTCAGCGACTTCCTCGCGGGCCGCACGGGGATGCTCAACGGCCATCTGACGCTGCTTCCCTCCGCGAAGGCGGCCGGAATCGACATCGGAGTGGCGCCGCTTCCCGGAAGGACGGGCCCCAGTTCGCAAGCGCTCGGGAACGCCGACTGGATGATGGCCTTCCGGCAGAAGGGACACCGGGAGGCCGACGCCAAGTTCCTCCAGTACATATACAGCGAAGAGAATTTGTTGAAATTCCAACAGGAGTACAAGTTGCTCCCGGTCACGGTGAAAGTCGCGGAAACGGTCAGGATGGATCCGCGGTACCGCGATCTCGTGCCATTCATGAACCTGCTGTCGGACGCGGCGTTCTATCCCGTCGCCAAGGCGTCCTGGGCCCCGGTCAGCGCCGAACTGAAGAAGGACATCGGACAGGCCGTGCACCGCGACCCCAAGGTCGTACTGGCCGGCCTCCAGCGCGACGCCCAGCGCAGCGACGGCGCCAGGTAGTCCGAGGCGCGGACGAGGGCGCCGCCGCACGGCCGGTCAGGCGCCCAGCACCTCCGCCAGGTCGTACCCCACCGGCTCCTCCAACTGCGCGTACGTGCACTCCGCGGCCTCCCGGTCCGGGCGCCAGCGGCGGAACTGCGCGGTGTGGCGGAACCGGTCGCCCTGCATGTGGTCGTAGGCCACCTCGACCACCCGCTCGGGGCGCAGCGGGATCCACGACAGGTCCTTCTTGCCGGTCCACCGGCTGGGACCGCCCGGCAGCCGGTCGGCGGCCTGCGCCTCCTCGCTCGCCCACTCCTGCCACGGATGGCCCTCGACGGACGCCATCCGCAGCGGCTCCAGCTCCGTCATCAGCGCCTCGCGGCGGCGCATCGGGAAGGACGCGCAGACGCCGACGTGCTGAAGCATCCCCTCGGCGTCGTACAGACCGAGCAGCAGCGAGCCGACCACGGGACCGCTCTTGTGCAGCCGCATCCCGGCCACCACGCAGTCCGCGGTGCGCTCGTGCTTGACCTTGATCATGACGCGCTCGCCCGGCCGGTACGGCAGATGCAGGGGTTTGGCGACGACCCCGTCGAGACCGGCGCCCTCGAAGCGGGAGAACCACTCCTTGGCCGTGTCGATGTCCTGGGTGGCGGGCGCGGTGAACACCGGCGCCGTCGCCTCCCGCAACGCCTCCACCAGCACCTCGCGCCGGTCCCGCTGCGGCACCGGCAGCAGCGTCTCGTCGCCCACGGCCAGCAGGTCGAAGGCGACGAAGGACGCGGGCGTCACCTCCGCCAGATGGCGGACCCGGGACTCCGCCGGATGAATCCGCTCCAGCAGCGCGTCGAAGTCCAGCCGGCCGCCCCGCACGATGACGATCTCGCCGTCCAGCACGCAGCGCGGCGGAATCCGCTCCCGCAGCGCCTCGACCAGCTCGGGAAAGTACCGGGTCAGCGGCTTGCCCGAGCGGCTGCCCAGCTCGATCTCGTCGCCGTCGCGGAAGACGATCGCCCGGAAACCGTCCCACTTGGCCTCGTAGAGCATGCCGGGCGGGACGGCCGCGGCGGACTTCGCCAGCATCGGCCGCACAGGGGGCATCACCGGAAGGTCCATGCTGGTGATTGTGCGCGGCCCCGCCCGGGGGCGCCCGCCGACGGGCGCCGCCCGGCCGTACGGCCTAGCGTGGTCGCATGGCCGAGACGCTGGAACTGACCGTCGGCGAGCGGGCCGTCCGGGTGTCCCACCCGGACAAGGTCTACTTCCCGCAGCGCGGATTCACCAAGGCCGACCTGGTGAGGTACTACCTCAGCGTCGGCGACGGCATCCTGCGCGCGGTCAGGGACCGGCCGACCACACTGGAGCGCTACATCCACGGCGTGGAGGGCGAGTCCTTCTTCCAGAAGCGGGCCCCGAAGAATCTGCCCGACTGGATCCCCACCGCCCGGATCGCCTTCCCCAGCGGCCGGTACGCCGACGAGATCTGCCCCACCGAGACCGCCGCCGTCCTGTGGGCCGCCAACCTCGGCACCTTCACCTTCCACCCCTGGCCGGTGCGCCGCGCCGACACCGATCACCCCGACGAACTGCGCATCGACCTCGACCCGCAGCCCGGCACGGACTACGGCGACGCCGTACGCGCGGCGCTCATGCTGCGCGAGGTGCTGGACGGACTCGGCCTGACCGGCTGGCCGAAGACCTCCGGCGGACGCGGCCTGCACGTCTTCGTGCCGATCGCGCCGCAGTGGACCTTCACCCAGGTACGGCGCTCGGCCATCGCGATCGGCCGCGAACTGGAGCGCCGCGCGCCCGACCGGATCACCACCGCATGGTGGAAGGAGGAGCGCGGCGAGCGGATCTTCGTCGACTACAACCAGACCGCGCGCGACCGCACGATCGCCAGCGCCTACTCCGTACGGCCGTTCCCGCACGCCCCGGTCTCGGCGCCGCTGCGCTGGGACGAGGTGAGCAGCGCCGTGCCCGAGGACTTCGACCTGGGCACCATGCCGGGGCGGTTCGCGGAGGCCGGCGACGTGCACGCCGACATGGACGAGCACGCCTTCCGGCTGGACGCGGCGCTCGAACTGGCCGACAAGGACGAGCGCGAGCACGGCCTCGGCGACCTGCCCTACCCGCCGGAGCACCCCAAGATGAAGGGCGAGCCCAAGCGGGTGCAGCCGAGCCGCGCCAAGAAGGCCGCGTCGGACAGCGACGCGGACGGGTAGCGACGCGAAGCGGTGGCCTCCGGCCGCGCGATTCAGTCGAACGTCTCGACGTACTCCTCGGTCGGCCCCAGCTCCGGCCGGTCGCGCAGCTCGACGCGGTCGCCGAAACGCTCCAGCTCCAGCACCGTGACGGTGTTCTCGCCGGCCGTCAGCAGCGGCGCGGGCACGTAGAGGGTGACCTGCGGGCCGATCTCCCAGTACCGGCCGAGCAGCGTGCCGTTCACCCAGGCGAAGCCCTTGCCGAAGCCGGGAAAGGCCAGGAAGGTGTCGGCCGGGGCGTCCGCCGTGAACCGGGCGGTCGCGAAACCCGCGTCGCCGGACGGCGGGGCGACCGACGGCGCGCGCTCCACGACGGCAGCGGGCCATTCGTCCAGCGGCAGTCCGTGGACCGACCAGTTGTGCACCAGGCGGCGCTCGACGCGGACCCCGCCGAGGATGCCCTTGCCCTGGCCGAGCAGCGGACCGTAGTTGATCCGGCCCTGGTTCTCGACCAGGAGTTCCAGCAGTACGGGCTCGCCGGCGCCCTCGACGGTGAGCGAGCCGGTCTCCCGGTCGAGCACACCGGCGGGCGCGCCGTCCACGAAGACCTGGGCGCGGTCGTGCAGCCCGTGCACGGTGATCTCCCGCGGGCCGCGCGGCAGACGGGGGCGGGCGCGGTAGAGCACCAGCCCCGAGGGCTGTTCCAGCTCCTCGAAGCTCAGCGGATGCGGGGACGCCACCGGCCGCGACAGCGCGGTGAGCGCGTCCAGCAGACCGGCGCCCCGGACCACGGGCAGCGCGCGAGCGGTGAGCGGCGGCGCGGTCGCGGGCAGCGGCCGGGAGGCTTCGGCCGCGCCGGTCACCGCGAGCAGCCGGTCGCGCAGGGCGAAGAACTTCGGGCCGAGGCCGCCGTGTTCGGCGACCGGCGCGTCCGAGTCGTAGCTGGTCACGGTCGGCTGGAGCCTGTCGCCGTCGTGGTTGGCGCCCGCCCACAGACCGAAGTTGGTGCCGCCGTGCGCCATGTAGACACTCACCGAGCCGCCCTCGTCCAGGATCTCGGCGAGCGTGGCCTCCGCGCTGTCGACGGTCCGGATGTGGTGCTTCTCGCCCCAGTGGTCGAACCAGCCGTTCCAGAACTCGGCGCAGACGAACGGCTCGCCCGCTCTGCGCGAGCGCAGCAGTTCGGCGGCCTGCGCGGCGCGGGACCCGAAGGTCGCCGTGGTCAGCGTGCCCGGCAGGGCGCCGCCGTCGAGCATCAGGTCGGTCGGGCCGTCCGCGGTGTAGAGCAGTTCGGTGATGCCCCGCTCCACCAGCGCGTCGCGCACCCACGCCACATAGCCGTGGTCGTCGCCGTAGCTGCCGTACTCGTTCTCCACCTGCACGGCGACCACCGGCCCGCCGCGGGCCGCCTGGAGCGCGGCGACGCGCGGGATCAACGCGTCGAACCAGCGCGCCACTTCGTCGAGGAAGGGCCGGTGCGAGGAGCGCAGCCGCATGCCGGGCGTCCCGGTCAGCCACGCGGGCAGGCCGCCGTTGTCCCACTCGGCGCAGATGTACGGGCCGGGGCGCACGATCACGTCCAGGCCGGTGTCCCGCGCGAGCGCGACGAACCGCTCGATGTCGCGCGGGCCGTCGAAGGACGGCCGTCCCCGGCGCGCCTCGTGGAAATTCCACGGGACGTACGTGTCCACGGTGTTGAGCCCCATGGCCGCGAGGCGTTCCAGCCGGTCGGCCCACTGCTCGGGGTGGACCCGGAAGTAGTGCAGCGACCCTGCCAGGACGCGGTGCGGCTGCCCGCCGCGCAGGAACGTGCCGTGCGGATACGACAGCAGGGGCGCGGGTCGGCCGTTGGCGTCCGCGGGTGCGGTGGTGGTCGGAAGGCTCACAGCACCGAACTGTGGCACAGATTGTTATCGATGCCAACGCGGTGCCTTCAGCCGGTCCGGGGCGGGACCACGAGCTGGAGAGCGCCCCCTTTGGGCGGGTGCGACCGCTATCATCGGCGGCAGCGGATCAGCCGGAAGGGACCCATGAAGAACCAGAGCGCGCGCGACGCCTCCCGTCCGCCCGGCATGGCGGATGTCGCACGGGTCGCCGGGGTCTCCGCGCAGACCGTCTCGCGGGCCCTGGCCGGTCACCCCAATGTGCAGGACAAGACCCGCGCCAAGGTGCTCGCCGCCGTCGACCAGCTCGGTTACCGCAGGAACAACGCGGCGCGCATGCTCTCCTCCGGCCGCAGCCGCACCATCGGCGTGGTCACCCTCCAGACCAGCTTCTACTCCCGCACCGCCCTCACCCTCGGCATCGAACGGGCCGCTCAGGAGGCCGGTTACGCGGTCAGCACCGCCACCACCGCCTCGCTGGACACCTCCGCCATCGAGAGCTCGATGCTGCGGCTGGCCGACCAGCACGTCGAAGGCGTCGTGCTCGCCGTTCCGCTGATCCATGTGAGCCGCCAGATCGAGCAGCTCACCAGCGCCGTGCCCACCATCACCGTCGACGGTTCGCGCACGTCGGCGACCGAAGTGGTCGCCGTCGACCAGTCGGCGGCGGCGCGGCTGGCCACCCGGCACCTGCTGGACCTGGGCCACGAGACGGTCTGGCACGTCGCGGGACCCGGCGAGTGGCTGGACGCGGCGAGCCGGTCGCAGGGCTGGCGCGCGGTGCTCGAAGCGGAGGGCAGGACGGTGCCGCCGGAGCTGACGGGCGACTGGTCGCCCGCCTCCGGCTACCGCAACGGCCTCATCCTCGGCCGGATCCCCGACGTCACCTCGGTCTTCGTGGCCAGTGACGAGATGGCGTTCGGCGTGATCCGCGCCCTGCACGAACTGGGCCGCAGGGTGCCGGAGGACATCTCCGTCGTGGGCGTGGACGACATCGCGCTCGCCGAGTACTGCTCGCCCTCGCTGACCACGGTGGCCCAGCCCTTCGCCGAGATGGGGGCGCTCGCGGTCTCCCACCTCATGCGGTACATCGCGGACCCGGACGCCACCTTGGAACCGGCCTCCGTGGAGCCGACGCTGGTCGTCCGCGCCAGCACGGCGCCCGCCCGCCGCTGACGGTCAGGCGCCGGCCGACGGCCTGAGGGCGTCACCACGCGCGGGGGAGTACGTCCCCCTGCCGTCCGTGCCGACGCCTGTCCGCGTTCCCGGACCACACCGGCCGCACGACCGCCCGATGTCGGCCGCTATCACCTGTGCAAGAAGGTCTGTCGGGCTCTGGTGTTATCGATGCCATCGCCGCTACAGTCTCCACCACTCCCGACTCGCTCCCGGCTCTTCAAGGCCCTAGGTGGTACAGGAATGACCTCGCGCTCGCCCCGATCACCCCACCGTGGAAGGCGGCGGCGGCAGCGGTCCGCGACCGCCGCCGCCCTGCTCGCCTCGCTCGCCCTGCTGTCGGTCGGCGTCACTCCGGCGCTCGCCGCCCCGCCGCAGACGGCGGCCGACCCGGCCGCCGCCGCGGGCACCCCGATCGACCCCGCCCAGTACACGCTGGTCCAGGCAGACTCCGAGTCGCCCGCCTACCCCGCGCCCCCGGCCCTGGACGGCACGGCGCTCGCCGCGTTCGACAACGACCCGTCGACGCAGTGGACGGCCGCCTACGACGTGGTCGGCGGCGTCGGCGTCGCCAAGACCCCGATGCCGCACTGGATCACCCTCGACGTCGGCGGCTCCTTCACCCTCACCGGTGTCGACTACTCGGTGAAGAACCAGGCCAACGGCCCGGTCAAGGGCTACCGGATCTTCGTCACCGACGACGCGGCCGTCGCCAAGGACCCGAAGGGGAACTGGGGAGCGCCCGCCGCGACCGGCTCCTTCCACCAGCCGACGAGCAACACCGAGGTGCAGACCGTCGTCTTCGACAGGCCCGTCACCGGCCGCTATGTGAAGGTCGAGGCCGAGAGCGCCGTCAACGGGTCCGACAACGCCTCCGCCTCCGAGATCAGGGTCCGCGCCGTCGGCGACACCACGCCCGCGCCCGTCGACCCGCCGCCCCCGGCCGACCCCGCGACCCCCGTCGAGATCAGGCACGGCGCGCTCAAGGTCACGGTCGCCAAGGAATTCCCGCAGGTCATCTCGTACGCGCTGAACGGCGGCAGCCTCGCGGGCCAGGCGTCCGTCCTGCACACCTTCGACATCAACGGCGCCGCGCACACCGCGACCACGAAGATGTCCGCGCACGGCGACACCGCGACGTACACCTCGACCTTCGCCGACCTGCCGAACGTCACCATCACCTCGACGATCACCGCGACGGCGAAGAAGACCGTCGTCTTCGCCGTCCGGAAGATCACCGGCAGCGCCGCCCGTACCGTCAACCAGTTCTCGATCCCCGGCCAGTCGCTGCTGTCGGTCGACTCCTCCGACCCGCACGCGAGCCTGGCCCGTACGAAGATCTCCACGGACTCCACGACGACGGCCGACCAGTTCCTCACGATCAGCGCGGCGGCCAAGCCCGACAAGGCGTCCGTCGGCACCCCGTACGGCTTCGTCAGCAACTCCACGCTCGCGGGCGGGCTGATCACCGACGCGACCGACGACGCCGCGCAGGACAACAACGACAACGGCAACACCCGGCTGCAGTCGCGGATCGTGGACGCGGGCGGCGGCGCGCGCCGCGCGGAGCTGTCCGTCGGCACCTACACCTACGCGCCCAAGGGCGCCACGGACCGGCGGGTGGCGACGTACGCGCTGCCGCGGACCACGGTCGTGCTCTCCGGTGACGCCAACGGCGACAACAAGGTGACCTGGGAGGACGGCGCGCTCGCCTACCGCGCCGCGATGACGCGCCCGCTCGGCGCCGACCGGGTGCCCGAACGCGTCGTGCAGCACATCCCGTTCAACTTCGCGAGCCAGGCCACCAACCCGTTCCTCAAAACGCTCGACAACGTCAAGCGGATCTCGCTGGCCACCGACGACCTCGGCCAGTGGGTGCTGGAGAAGGGCTACGCCAACGAGGGCCACGACTCCGCGCACCCGGACTACGGCGGCGACTACAACGTCAGGGCAGGCGGCCTCACCGACCTCGACAAGCTGGCTTCCGTGGGCGCCGACTACAACTCCGACATCGCCGTCCACGTCAATGTGACCGAGGCGTACCCGCAGGCCAAGAACTTCAGCTCGGGGCTCATCCAGGGCCAGGTCAACGGCTGGGACTGGCTCAACCAGTCGTACCACATCGACCAGCGCACCGACCTCGGCAGCGGCGCCGTCCTCGACCGCTTCAAGGAACTGCGCAAGCAGGCGCCCGGCATCAAGACCGTCTACATCGACGCCTACTACTCCAGCGGCTGGCTCGCCGACGAACTGGCCCGCCAGCTCCACGCGATGGGCTTCGAGGTCGCCAGCGAGTGGGCCTACAAATTCGAGGGCGACTCGATCTGGTCGCACTGGGCGAGCGACAAGAACTACGGCGGCGCCACCAACAAGGGCATCAACTCCAACATCGTCCGCTTCATCGCCAACTCCGACCGCGACGTGTGGAACGTCGACCCGCTGCTCGGCGGCTCCGACATCAAGGAGTTCGAGGGCTGGACCGGCCAGGACGACTACGACGCCTTCTACCGGAACATCTGGACCGACAACCTGCCGACCAAATTCCTCCAGCACTACCAGGTCACCACCTGGGACTTCGGCGTCTCCGCCGACCTCACCGGCGGTGTCCACGTCGCGATGGCGGGCGGCAAGCGCCAGGTGACCATGGGCGGCGCGCTCGTCCTCGACGGCGACAGCTACCTGCTGCCGTGGGGCGAGGCCAAGCGCGGCAACGGCACGTCCTCGCCGAGCGACGCCGACAAGATGTACTACTTCAGCGCGTCCGGCGGCGCCCACACCTTCGACGTGACACGGCAGTTCGCGGGCACCAAGCGCTTCACCCTCTACAAGCTCACCGACCAGGGCCGGGTGAAGGCCGGTGACCTCACCCCGACCGGCGGCAAGGTCACGATCAGCGGCGACAAGAACCAGCCGTACGTGCTCGCCCCGCAGTCCGGCAAGGCGCCGCACACCAACGTCGACTTCGGGCAGGGCACCGGTCTGAACGACCCCGGCTTCAACGCCGGCGACCTCACGGCCTGGAACGCCCGCGGCGGCGCGACCGCCGTACGCACCGCCAACGGTGACAACGTCGCCCGGCTCGGCGCCGCGGCCTCGGGCATCTCGCAGCAGGTCAAGGGCCTGACGTCCGGCAAGACCTACACCCTCAGCGCCAACGTCGAGATCGCCAAGGGGCAGCGCAGGGCCACCACCCTCGCCGTCACCGGCGGCAAGCAGCCCGCCGCGAACACCTTCGACACCACGCCCGCCGCCAACCAGATGGCCGCGGACGCCAAGCAGGGCACGTACTCGCAGCGCGCGTCGGTGACCTTCACCGCGCCGTCCAACGGCAAGGTCACCGTCGCCGTCAGCGCGGTGGCGGGGGGCGCGGCCGTCACGCTGGACGACATACGCCTGATGGCCGACACGACGCTGCCGCTGCCCAAGAAGGCGGCCGGTTCTGGCGGGACCGTCCTCGCGCGCGACGACTTCGAGGGCAACCAGCCCGGCTGGGGACCCTTCGTCAAGGGCGACGCGGGCGGCGCCACCGACCCGCGCACCAGCATCAGCGACCTGCACGCCCCGTACAGCCAGAAGACCTGGAAGAACACCTACTCGCCGTACAACTCAGGGACCCTCAAGGGCCAGGCGGTGGACGACGTCATCGGCGGGAACCACTCGCTCAAGGCCCACGAGGAGAACAGCGGTCTGGTCTACCGGACGGTGCCCGCGACCGTGCCCTTCGTGGCGGGCCACACGTACGCGGTCTCCTTCCGCTACCAGACCAACCTCGACGGCCAGTGGGCCTGGGTGACCGGCGCGGACGTCGTCGGCGGCGGAAAGGTAGCCTCGAAGGACGTGACGCGCGACGTGCTCGCGCCCGCGCTCGACACGGCCACGTACTCCAAGGAGATCGTCGCGGGCTGCGGCGACACCTGGGTGGGGCTGCGCAAGCTCGGCGGCGCCAACGGCACGGACTTCGTGCTGGACGACTTCTCGGTGACCGACCTGGGCCCCGCCCCGGCGGGTCCGGCGTGCGCGAGTGTGACGACGCCGCCGACCGCCGAGCTGAGCCCCGGCGTGCCGAGCGAGTACGTGACCACCTTCACCAACAGCGAGCTGACCGACGCCACCGGCGTCGTCCAGCGGCTCGACGGTCTGCCCGCCGGGTGGACCGCGGCGGTGAAGACCGAGCACGGCAACAGCTTCGCCACCGTGAAGCCCGGCGCGTCGGTGAGCACCACCTGGCTGCTGACCCCGCCCGCGGGAGCGGCGGGGACCGCCGCCTCCTGGAAGGCCGTGGCGGGCTACACCGACGACGGGGCCACCAAGTCGGTGTCGGCGGACGCCAAGGCGACCGTCGCGACCCGCGCGCTGCTCTCGCCCAGTTCGATGACGGCGACCGCGGACTCCGAGAACCTCTCCTCGGGAGCCGCGGAAGGACCGGTCTCCAACGTGCTCGACGGTGACCCCGGCACCATCTGGCACACCGACTACACCAACTCCGAGGCGCCGTACCCCCATTGGGTGACCCTCAAGCTGGGCGGCCCCGCCGACCTCGACGGCTTCGGCTACCTCGACCGCCAGAGCGGCGGGCAGAACGGCCGGGTGGCCGGCTACGAGGTCGCCGTCTCCGACAACGGCACTACCTGGACGACCGTCGCCCGCGGCACCCTCGTGGACTCCCCGTCGACCCAGGTCATCGCCTTCGACCGGGTCCGCGCGAGCTATGTCCGCTTCACCGCGCTCAGCGCGCTCAACGGACTGCCGTTCGCGGCGGCAGCCGAGATGCGGGCCTACGGCAGTTACGCCGACACGCCCGTCGGTTATCCGCCGGATCCCGCACCGGGCGCCTGACCACGGCCCGAACGGGCACCACGCGGGGCGCGCCCCCCTCCCTGACCGGGGAGGGGGGCGCGCCCCGTCGTTCTCGGGTCAGTTGACCAGCGGGAGGAGCTGAAGGCGCTCGGCCGCCGAGATGAGCGGGTCCACGTCGACCGGCTCCTCCGTGACGTCGTCGATGACGGACACCCGCACCGCGGGCACGGGCGCCGTGTCGATGGTCGCCGCCAGGTCGAGCGCGAACAGCACGTTCACCGGCCGCGCCCCGCGCGAGTCCTCGTGGACGCCCGCGAACCGCAGGATGCGCCAGCCCTCGTCGTCCCAGTGGTCGAGCAGGGCGGAGCGGACGACGGGAGCCGTCGCCTGCCAGGCCAGGGAGTTCTCCAGCAGCTCCACGGACGCCGCGACCGGCACCCGTTCGCCGGAACCGCTCAGCGGATGCCCGAGGACCCGCAGCCGCAGCTTGCGCAACGGCCGCAGCCACCGCTGGTCGAGGTCGGAGGACAGACCGAGCAGCACCGCCGCGGCCACCACCAGGACGACGGCCGACGGCACCGGATCCCCGCCGATCCGCGACCACCACGTACGGTCGGCGGCCACGGCGGCCAGACCGCCCACGACGACCAGACCGGCACGGGTGAAGGACCGCCAGCCGACCGGCCCCTCGTCACGGGCGCTGCACCCGCAGGACGACTCGGGCGCCGTCGCCCGCGCGTACCCCAGATACGCGGTGAAGCCCGCGCCCAGCACCGCCGTTGCCACGGCGGGCGCCACGGCCTCGGGAACGGCGAGCAGCGCCGCCGCGATCAGCAGCTCGACCGCGCCCACCGCGCGCAGTGCCCGGGTGGCGCGGTGGCCGTTGCCCAGGACCCGCACCAGGACCGTGTTCGCGGCCAGTTGGGCCGTACGGCGGCCGAAGAGCTTCGGCGCGCCGGTCACGGCGAGCAGGACCCCGCACAGCAGCGGCGCCAGACTCGGGATGACGGAGATCATCGCGCTCCCTCCTAGTGGCCGACGGTCACGCGGGCGATGTCGACGGTGTCGTCCTCGGGACGCCAGGCGCCGAGGATCTGCGCCGACTGCCCGATCCGCACCCGCGACAGGTCCGAGGTGAGCGCGCCGCCCAGGTAGGAGGCGGTGGTCGTCTCGGTGACGATCCGGCCCACGACGGCGTGGTTGTTGCCGTGCGTGAGGTGCAGCCGGTCCTTGGCGATGCCCTGGATCTCGCAGAAGAGATTCACGATGTTGACCCACACCGCGTCGGCCGCGATGGTGCCGTCGGGCATGTCGACACCGCGCGCGTACAGGCCGTCGCCGACCTTGATCTCCGCCGCGGTGGTGGGGCGCAGCTTCCAGACGCTGGTGGCGTTGGTGAGCTGGATGAGGTGCTGGTCGCCGTAGGAGCCGGCGACCTCCAGCACGGTGCCGTTGATCGCGGTGATCCGGCCCTCGGCGAACGCCGACTTGGAGATCGCCGGGTCGAGCGACGGCATCGGCGCGGCGAAGGCGGCGTCCGCGTCGATGCCGCCGAGCGCGGTGGCGCCGACGATGGTCGCACCGCCGAGCGCGGCGGTGGTGAGGAAGCGCCGGCGGTCCATCCGGCCGCGGCCCGCGGGATTCTGGTCGTGGCTCATGTCGGTCCTCCTCACTCGTAGATGTAGACGGGGAGCTTGCCGGAGCTGAGATTGCCGATCGCGGAGAACGCGGCCGGGGTCAGGTCGATGACCCGGTTGGTGCGGCAGACGCCGTTGCAGCACGCGGACTCGCCGCAGAAGCTCTTGGTGCGCGGTCCGCAGTCGGAGACCGTGACGCAGACCGTCGCGCCGGAGCACTGGTGCTTGACGTTCATCACCGAGCCGCAGCCGCGGCGCGCGATGGTCTCACCGCACAGGTCGGGCCGGGTGATGTCGAAGCACGCCTGGGAGGCGTTCGGCCACGCCGCCTGGTGGGCGTTGGACTGGCAGGTGCCGCAGGCACCGGTGCCGGTGCTGCCGCAGGGGCCCCAGGCGCTGCCGCAGCAGAACCAGGTGGTCTCACCTGCCCAGAGACTGGTCGATCCGCAAGCCATGTCGATTCCCTTCGCTCGCGCGCAGGTGTTGTGACCTGCGCATGACAACACAAGGTGCGTGCCGCGCCATGCGTGACACGTGACACGGGGCCGCCGGTGGGGACGGCGGCGGTGCTGGGTGTTCGGCGTCCGGGATGCGCGCGCTCGCGGGGGAGGTGGGGCGACGGGCGGGGCCGCGAGGCGGTGGGGCGGTGTGGCGTGAATCGCGCGGATGTGCGAGGCGCGTGGTGCGCTCGATGCGTGCGGGGACAGTGGGGGGTTCGGGTGCTGCGAGTGCTGAGGGCGGCGCGGGTCCTGTGGGGGGTCCGGGGCATGTGGGGACGCCGGGAGAATTGCATGCCCATGACAAGGTGTGCGTCGGATGGGTCGGCAGTGATGGTGGAACACGGCCATGATGCGCGCTTCTACGCGCGTCCGCCAGAGGGCGGGAGACACGAGAGGCCCTTGGGGCGGGCGGCACGAGCCGTACGGTGCGGGGTACCGGGCGATGGCCTCGGGCATCACGGCCGCGGCGCGGCGCGCGGACGCGTGGGCCGTCTTCCGCGGGGTGCCCGGGATGTCGTGATCCAGCCAGCCGCGGCCACGGCGGCTCGCGTACGCCTACGATCTGCCGCCCGCGTATCGGGCGCGGTCGCTGGGGGTGTCGCCCGGCGGTGAAGGGCTACCGGGTCGCCCGCTGAGCGCCACCGCCTGATCCGTCGCCCGATCCGGCGCCGGGCCCCGGGACCCCGGCCGCCCTGCCGCCCGGTCCGCCCTGGCGTCGGGTCGCCGCGCTGCGGCCCACGGCCTCCACCAGCGGCAGCACGCGGTACGGGACCCGCTCGCGCAGGGCGATCTCCGTACGGGTGCGGACCACGCCCGGCAGTTGGATCAGCCGCTGGATGATGTCCTCCAGATGGGCGTTGTCGCGGGCCGCGACCCGGGTGAGCAGATCCCCGCCGCCGGTGATCGAGAGCGCCTCGATGATCTCCGGCACGGCCGCGAGCGCTTCGCCCACGTCGTCCAGGCGCCCCTGCGTCACCTCGATCCGCACGAAGGCCAGCACCGGGTGGCCCAGCGCGGCAGGCGACACGCGTGGTCCCGCCGTGGTGATCACCCCGTCCCGCTCCAGCCGGTCGAGCCGGGCCTGGAGGGTGCCGCGGGCCACGCCGAGTATGCGGGCGTACTCACGGACGCTGGTGCGCGGCTGCTCCAGCAGCAGCCGCAGGATGCGGGTGTCCAGTGCGTCGACGGCCATGGGCCACTGGTCTCCTCATGGTCGATGACAGGGCACCCTCACCGTACCAATGGCACAGCACCGAGCGACCAGTTTGAGCCACTGCCCGCTCGGGTGCTTTCCTGGTGGTGACGATGGCGTTGCGGTCCTCCGCAACGCCTTTGCCATGTCCGGCGCCGACCGCCGCCGGGCACCCGTACCGGACAGGGGTGGAACCGCACACGTGAAGAAGTTGTTCGTCGCACCGGATCCGGGCCGCGCGCGGCTGCGCCACGCCTCCCGCGCCGTCCTCGGCATCGCGCTCGCCGTCACCGCGGCGGGCCTGGCCGGATTTCCGCTGCCCGCGATGTGCGGCGGCGGTCTCGCCGCGCTGCTCGCCTTCTTCGTCGTCGCCGACGCCCGCGTCGGCCAGCAGGCGGTCACCACCGCCCTGATGCCCCTGACCGGACTGCCGGTGCTCACCGCCGCGGCCTGGCTGCACCCGTACCCGCTCGCCCGCGACGCCGCCTTCGTCGCCGTCGTCCTCGCCGGGGTCTACGTCCGCCGCTGGGGCGCCCGCGGCCACGCGCTCGGCGTCTTCGGCTTCATGATGTTCTTCATCGCGCAGTTCCTGCACGCCGTCCCGGCCGAACTCCCCGAGCTGTACGCGGCGATCGGCCTCAGCCTCGCCGTCGCCGCCACCGTCCGCTTCGGCCTGTGGTGCTACGAACGCGGCGCCGCTCCCGTACCGGCCATATCTCTTGTCCAACCGCCCGGTCTGCGCAGGCCGACCACCCGGCAGGCCGTCCAGGCCGCGACCGCCGCGGCCGGAGCCCTCGCGCTCGGCCAGGCACTGTCGGAGGACCGCTGGTACTGGGCGGTCGCCACCTCCTGGTGGATCTTCGTCAACACGGCGTCGCGCGGCGAGACCCTGGTGCGCGGCTTCCGCCGCGTGCTCGGCACCGCGCTCGGCATCGTGGCCGGATTCGCCCTCGCCCTTCCCCTGCACGGCGCCCCCGTACCGTCCGCCGTCCTCGTCGCGGTGTGCGTCTTCGGCATCTTCTACAGCGCGGCCGTCTCCTACTCCTGGATGACCTTCTTCGTCACCGTCATGGCCGGTTCCCTCTACGGGCTGCTCGGCGTCCTGCACCCGGCGCTGCTCCTGCTGCGCCTCGAGGAGACCGGGGCGGGCGCGCTCTGGGCGGCCCTCGCCGTGCTGCTGGTGCTGCCGGTCACCACGCACGCCGCCACCGACGCCTGGATCCAGCGCGCCCTGGAATCCGTACGCGACTTCACCGCGCAGGCCGCCCGGCACCTCGCCGGTGAACCCGGCGCCGACCTGGCGGGACGCGCCGCCGAACTGGACCTGGTACTCGGCCGGGTACGCGCCTGCCTGGCGCCGCTGGTGCACCCGCTGAGCCCCCTGCGGGCCCGCAGAGCGCGGGCCGGTCACGTACTGCGCCTCCTCGACGCCTGCGCCCACCAGGTGCGCGGCCTCGCCGAGGTCGTCGCCCACCCCGAAGCGGGCCACGACGAGCGGCTGTCGGCCGCCTGCCGACGGGTCGAGGACGCCGTGCGCCGCCTGGTCGTACGCGGTGTCGAGGCACCGGAACCGCGGCCGGAAACGCCCCGGGACGGCGCGGGACATCCGCACGCCGAACGCGCGCTCGGCCACCTGCGGGTCCTGGAAACGGCGCTCACCGACCTCGCGGCCCCCCTGCACGCCGACCCCCGGGCGCCGCTCGCCGCCTGACCAGTGGGACCCGGGGGCGACGCGGCCGCCGTCAGGTACTAATCTCAGCCGCCGTACAGACATCAGGCGGAAGAGGTACGGCAGTGGCCGGGCACGTTTACATCGGGTCGTTCACTTCGGCGGGCGGGCGAGGGCTCACCACGGCCGCCGTCGACCCGGACACGGGAGCGCTCACCGCGCTCGGCGACAACGCCGAGGTGCAGAATCCGTCCTTCCTCGCCCTGTCCGACGACGGGCGGACGCTCTACACGGTCGGCGAGACCGAGCCGGAGGGCACCGCCGCCGCGTTCTCGCTCGCGGACCCGGCCGCGCCCCGGCTGCTCGGCGCGCCCGTTCAGGTGCACGGCGGCTGGCCCACCCACCTCGCCGTCCACCGCGGCCACCTGCTCACGGCCAACTACGCGGAGCCCGGCAGCGTCAGCGTCCTGTCCATCGGCGAGGACGGCGCGCTCGGCGGACTGCGCTCACTGCTGGAGCACGAGGGCGACGGCCCCCACCCCGAGCGCCAGACCGGGCCGCACGCCCACGCCGTGCTGACCGACCCCAGCGGACGCTGGGCGGTCAGCGTCGACCTCGGCACCGACTCGGTGCGGGTCTGCGAACTGGACACCGACAGCGGCGAGCTGGAGATCGAGCGCGAGCTGGGACTGCGCTCCGGGATCGGCCCGCGCCACCTCACCTTCCACCCGGCCGGCCACCACGCCTATGTGATGAACGAACTCGACTCCGTCGTCACCGTCTGCCGCTGGGACCCCTCCATCGGCAGCCTGCGCCCGCTCGCCGAGGTCCGCGTGCTCCCCGACGGCACCGAAGGCGAGAACTACCCCTCGGAACTGGTCGTCTCGCCCGACGGCCGCTTCGCCTGGGCCGCCAACCGCGGCCACAACAGCATCGCGGTGCTCGCCCTGGACGAGACGGGGGAGCGGCTGGAACTGCTCGACACCGTGAGCTGCGGCGGCGACTGGCCGCGCCACCTGACCCTCGACCCGTCGGGCACCCGGCTGTACGCGGCCAACGAGCGCTCCGGCGACGTCACCTGGTTCGACGTCGACCCGGGCACCGGCATCCCCAAGCAGGCCGGTTCGCTGGCGCTGCCCGCCGTGTCCTGCGTGCTCTTCGCCCGGCCCTGACACTGCGGCGGCGGGCTCGCGCGGCCCGCACGACGAGGAAACGGCGCGGGCAGGCGGTCCTTCGACAGGACCGCCCGCCCGCGCCGTTGTCGTCGCCGTGTCGACGCGCCGCCTCGTTCAGTGCGAGGGCGCGCTCTCCTGCTGCTGCATCGCGATGCCCAGCGCGCCCGCGTAATGCGTGACCACCAGCTTGCCGACCGCCGGGTACGGGCCGAGCGCGTCGGCGCCCGAGCAGCCCGCCTCCGCCGCGGCGGTGTGCAGGAGCTGCGGCGCGATCTCCGGGCCGATCAGGCACGGGGCGAGCGCGAGCCGACCGGAGCCGGAGGAGCGCAACTGCTCCGCCGCCCGAGCGATGGAGCCGTCCTCGTCGAGCGCGGCGGCCAGCACCGGCACGGCGAGCCGCGCGGCCAGCAGCAGCCCGGTCACACCCGCGGCCTGCGCCGCCTCCTCGCCGCCGACGGTCGCCAGGATGATCCCGTCGGCCGCGGTCGCCACGGTGAACAGCCGGGCGCGGTCGGCGCGGGCCAGACCCGCCTCGGCGAGCCTGACGTGCAGCGCCTCGGCGAGCAGCGGGTGCGGACCGAGGACGTCGGTCAGCTCCACCTGCGCCTTGGTGTCGGCGATGGCCTGCCGAATCCTGCGCAGCACCGAAGCCTCGGGTCCCGCGAGCAGCGGGACGACGACGGCCGCGGTGTCCTCCCCCGACCGCTCGTCCGCGATCGCGGCCAGGACGCCCCGCAGCGCCGGGAATTCGGTCTCCGCGCCGTCCTCACCGTCGACGAAGCCGATCCGCGGATCGAGTCCCGACAGCTCGGAGCGGGCGATGCTCACGACCTCCTCCGCCAGACTGAGCGCGGCGGCGGTGGGAGTGCCGGGGACGGCCAGAACCAGCACCGGCGCGCCCTCGGGCGCGGCCAGCGCCTCCGGTCGGCGGTGACGTCCCGGCTGGCGCGGGCGCGGCATTCGAACGGGAAGGCCGGAGGCGGGCCCTGTGGCAGTGCTCATGGCGACGCATGCTAACGCCTTGGGGCGCCTGGATGTTCGGCCGGGTCGGAGCCGCGGCAGACCTGTCCTGATCTGTCCCTTTCACCGCTCACGTTCGGTCATCGAACGAGTCTGAGCTGTGCCGGAACGCGCCGCGTCGGCACCGGAACGAACCGGTGCGGTACGCGAACGGGCCGGTGCGGCACGGGAGACGAGCCGCAGCAGCGCGGGGTCGGCCGGAAGCGGCAGCGCGTCCCGGTGCAGCGCCCCCGCGATCAGCAGCGCGCCGTCCAGCGGATCCCCGGCCGCCGGTACGAGCCTGGCGTCCGGCAGCATCCGCCCGGCCCGCTCGCGCAGCGGCCCGAGCAGCGGCTCACCCATCTTGAACAGGCCACCGGTCAGCGCCACGTCCACCGCGGCGGCGTCCGGCCGTACGGCAGCCGCCGACTCCAGGATGTGCGTCGCGGCGGCCCGCAGGATGCCGGAGGCCACCGGGTCGCCCCCCGTGGCGCAGGCGGCCACGTCGGGCGCGAACGAGGCCAGTACGGCGGGCCGGTCGGGGCGCGGGTAGAGCCGTGCGGGCATCCCGTCGAGCGGCCCGAAACGGTCCTCCGCGCGGGCCAGCAGCGCCGTGGAGCCGCCCGCCCTGCCGTCGTGCGCGCGCATCGCCGCGTCCAGGCCCGCGCGGCCGATCCAGGACCCGCCGCCCGCGTCGCCCAGCAGATGGCCCCAGCCGTCCGCGCGCAGCCAGCCGCGGCCGTCGGCCGCGGTGCCGAGCGCGATCATGCCGGTCCCCGCGGCGACGACGACGCCCGGCCGCAGACCGAGCGCGCCCGCGTACGCGGTCACCGCGTCACCGGCCAGCGCCAGCGACTCCACCCCGAAGGCGGCGGCCAGGGCGTCGGGCAGCACGGCGCGCAGGTCGGTGCCGAGTGTGGCCATACCGGCCGCGCCGACGCATGCGGCGGCCAGCGTGCCGGCCCCGGCCTTGTCCAGCAGGCCGTTCACCAGGGGCACGACCTGGTCGAGCAGGCTCGCGGCGTCGATCCCGCGCTCGCCGGTCACGGCCGGGCGGGCCGAGACGGCGGGCGCGGACACCTCGGTGCCGTCGGCGCGGGCGACGGCCACCCGCACACCGGAACCGCCGGAGTCGATCCCGAGCACCCAGTCAGCGGAAGCGGGCACGGATCAGCCGAGCCCGCGCGAGTCCTGCTTGAGCGCGGTGTCCACGGTCAGCGCCGAGGCGACGACCATGCTCAGCAGCGGGTCGGCCAGCGGCCGGTGGATCTGGAGGACGTAGTTGTCCGCCGTGGTGAACATGGTCTTGGCCAGGCCCTCCCACGTCTTGGTGATCCGGCCGATCTCCGTCTCCGTGTGGTCCACGATGGCGAAGTTCCACGCCCGCCAGTTCTCGGCCTTGATGGCACCGATCTGCTGGCCGTTGTACATGAACGCGAACTTGATCTTGCCGAAGGCGTTCTGCTGCACGATCTCGCCGAGCGGCTCACCGTTCGAGCGGTGCACCAGCACCTTGGACTTGATGAACTTCGCGGGCCGGGTGAGCACCAACTGCGGCTGCCCGTGCGCGTCCCTGACCTCCAGCTTGTGGGTCAGGAACTGGTCCACGCTGGAGACGAAGCGCAGCACCTTCTTCGCCGTGCTCTGCCCGATCTCGACGACCGAGCCGAGGGTACGGCCCTGCTGGTCGAAGACGCTGTACTCGTTGACCAGCTCGATCAGCTTGGCCTTCTGGTTCACCACCAGGATCGGCTCGGTGAACAGGGTGCCGCCGCCGAACGAGGTCGGCGCTATCCCGGCCTGCTGCTGCACCTGGCGCTGGACCTTGGACGGGTCGGGGGCGCCGCTGACATTCACCTCCCACGCGTTGCCGCCGCCTTGCTGCTGCTGCGGAATCTGGCCGGGGTTCGTGTGCTCCGTCCACTGTTTGCCGTCCCAGTAGCGGAGCAGATTCGGAGTGCCTTGCGGGTCGGCGTACCAGCCCGCCGGAGTATTGGGATGCGTCGTCACCCGGGCAGAGTACCGTCAAGACATGTCAGGGAAGGAGCCAGTCGACCGGCTGCGCACCCTGCCGGACCAGCAGATCATTGGCGCGGCTGAAGGGCCGTGAGCCGAAGAAGCCGCGGTCGGCCGACATGGGGGAGGGGTGCGAGGACTCGATGGCGGGCAACTGCCCGAGCAGCGGCCGCAGATTGCGGGCGTCCCGGCCCCACAGCACGGAGACCAGCGGACGGCCCCGGGCGGCGAGCGCCCTGATCGCCTGCTCGGTGACCTCTTCCCAGCCCTTGCCGCGGTGCGCGGCGGGCCGCCGGGGCGCGGTGGTCAGCGCCCTGTTGAGCAGCAGCACACCCTGCCGGGTCCACGGCGTGAGATCCCCGTTGGACGGCCGCGGCAGCCCCAGGTCGGAGCCCAGCTCGCGGTAGATGTTCTCCAGACTGCCCGGCAGCGGCCGTACGTCCGGCGCGACGGAGAAACTGAGCCCCACCGCGTGCCCCGGGGTCGGATACGGGTCCTGCCCGACGATCAGCACCCGCACGTCGTCGAAGGGCTGCTGGAACGCGCGCAGTACGTTCGCACCGGAGGGAAGGTACGTACGCCCCGCGGCGATCTCGGCGCGGAGGAAGTCCCCCATCGCCGCGATCCGGTCCGCCACCGGTTCGAGCGCCTTCGCCCAGCCCGCTTCGACGATCTCGTTCAATGGTCGCGCTGTCACGGTCCGTCACTCTACTGGCTCAACGGCCGTGCCGCGGACGGGGATCGGACCCGCCCACGCAACGACGCCGCCGATGACCGCCGGGCAGGACCGGTCAGATACCGGCCCGGCGGAAGGCCCGCCCGTACTGCTGCGGCACCGCCACCTCGGAGCCCAGCTCACGGGCGGCGTGCAGCGGCCAGTTCGGCGTACGCAGCAGTTCGCGGCCGAGCAGGACGGCGTCGGCCTGGCCGGTGGACAGGATCGTCTCGGCCTGCCGGGGGTGGGTGATCTCGCCGACGGCCGCCACCGGCAGACCGGTCTCGGCCTTCACGCGGGCCGCGAAGGGCACCTGGTAGCCGGGGCCGAGCGGAATGCGTACGCCCGCGGCGTTCCCGCCCGTGGACACGTCGAGCAGGTCGACCCCGCGCACGAGCAGCTCCTTGGCGAAGCGGACCGTCTCGTCCGCCGTCCAGCCGCCGTCCTCCAGCCAGTCGGTGGCCGAGATGCGGAAGAACAGCGGCAGTTCCTCCGGCCAGACCTCGCGCACGGCGTCGACCGTCTCCAGCGCGAACCTGATCCGGTTCTCGAAGGCGCCGCCGTAGCCGTCGGTGCGGTGGTTGCTGTGCGGTGAGAGGAATTCGCCGATCAGATAGCCGTGCGCGCCGTGCAGTTCGAGCACCTCGAAGCCCGCCGCGAGCGCGCGCCGGGCCCCGGCCACGAACTGCCCGACGACATCCCTGATGTCCGCCTCCGACAGCTCGGTCGGCACCTTGGACTCGTCGGAGAACGCCACCGGGCTCGGCGCCACCGGCTGCCAGCCGCGCTCGTCCGCGCCCAGCGGGCCGCCACCCGCCCACGGCCGGTCCGTGGACGCCTTGCGTCCGGCGTGGCCGATCTGGATGCCGGGCACGGTGCCGTGGTCCTTGAGGAAGCGGGTGATCCGGCTGAAGGCCGCCACCTGGTGGTCGTTCCAGATCCCGAGGTCGGCGGGGCTGATCCGGCCCTCGGGGCTGACCGCGGTCGCCTCGACCAGGATCAGTCCGGCGCCGCCGACCGCCCGCGACGCGTAGTGCGCGAAGTGCCAGTCGCCGGGCGCTCCCTCGTCGGGCCCCTCGGTCGCCGCCGAGTACTGGCACATCGGCGCCATCCAGGCCCGGTTGGGAATGGTCACGGACCGCAGGGTGAAGGGCTCGAACAGCGCGCTCACGGCACTCTCCTCGTCGTCGGACTCCGTCGCGGGGCTCCACCGGTCGGGGCCTGTCGCCGCGCACTGGTGACGGCTTCTACGATAGACGCCGTAGTACGGCAGACGTCAAACTACGACGGGTATCGTAATATGACGTTCATGACACTCCCGATTCCGTCCCACGCGCCACCGCCACCGGCACCGGCACCGTCGTCGTCGGTGTCGGCTGCGGGCCCCGACGCCCCGGCCGCCGCCGGGCGCGCGCTGGAGCACCCCGGCACCGGGGAGATCCGGCTCGAAGAGGTGCTGCACGCGCTGTCCGACCCGATGCGGCTGATCGTGGTCCGCAATCTGGCCGCGGCCCACGGTGAAGTGGCCTGCTCCGACGTGCCGTTGCCGGTCAGCAAGTCCACGACCACGCACCACTTCCGGGTGCTGCGCGAGGCGGGCGTCATCAGCCAGATCTACCGCGGCACCTCCAAGATGAACGCGCTGCGCACGGACGACCTCGAAGCGCTCTTCCCCGGTCTGCTCGACCGCGTCCTCGACGCGGCGGCCCGCCAGGCGGCCCGGCTCGACGGCTGACCGTGGGGCGTCGGGCGCCCGGATCCAAGGTCTGTATCCGAGTGCCTGTATCCGAGTGCCTGTATCCGAGTCCCTGGATTCGAGTGCCCGGATTCGAGTGCCCGGATTTCGAGTGGCTGGATTCGACGCGCCTCGATCCGTCCCGTCCGTGACGGGGCGTCAGGCCGGTCCCTCGGCGGGTGGCGACGACGAGTGGCCCGCCGCCGTCAACAGCCCTTCCCAGTCGGGGATCTTGACCGTCCCCCGGTCCAGGGAACGGCCCCACTCCGCCTCCGCCGCCTCGATCGCCAGCCAGCCCGGCCAGGCGACCGGCCGTACGCCCGCGGCCCGCAGCCCGGCCAGCGGATCGGCCGACAGCTCTCGCGTCAGCAGACCCGGCGCGTCGGCGATCAGCGCCGCCGCGGTCTCCTTGGCGCACGGCCGGTTGGTGCCGATCACACCGGTCGGCCCGCGCTTGATCCAGCCCGCCACGTACTCGCCGGGGGAGGGCGTACCGTCGCGCAGCACGCGGCCCGCGTCGTTCGGCACCACCGCGCCCCGAGTGTCGAAGGGCAGGCCGGGCAGCGGCACCCCCTGGTAGCCGACCGAGCGCAGGACGAGTCCCGCGTCGATCTCCTCGCCGCCGCCTGTATCGGACACACCGCCGCGCCCGTCAGGACCCGTTCGGGTGAAACGGACCGCGCGCACCCGCCCGGCCTCGTCGGCGAGGAACGCGGTGGGGCGCAGGAAGAACCGCACATGGAGTCGGCGCGGCCGTCCCCGCGGCGGCTGCGCGGCCCACGAGCGCAGCACCTCCACATTGCGCCGGGCCGCAGTCGGCAGACCGGAGGAGTCGGCGTACGCCGGGTCGAGCGCCAACTCGTCCTCGCGCACGATCACATCGGTGTCGGCCAGCGCGCCCAGCTCACGCAGCTCCTTGGTGGTGAACTTCGCCTGCGAGGGTCCGCGCCGCCCCACCATGTGGATGTCGGTGACGCGGCTGTCGGCGAGCGCCCGCAGCGCCGCCTCCGGTACGTCGGTGCGCCGCAGTTCGTCCGCGCGCCGGGCCAGCACGCGCGCCACGTCGACCGCGACGTTCCCCACGCCGATGACCACGGCCGAGCGGGCCCGCAGCGCGAAGCCGTCCGGCGGCTCGTCGGGGTGCGCGCTGTACCAGGACACGAAGCGGGTCGCCGAGTAGCTGCCGGGCAACTCCTCGCCGGGCACGCCCAGTCTGCGGTCGGTCGCGGCGCCCACGCAGTAGACCACCGCGTGGTACAGGCCGAGCAGCCGCTCCGGCGTCAGCGGCGCGGGCCCCACGCCGACGTTGCCGAGGAAGCGGACCCGCGGATCCTCCAGCACCTTGCGCAGGCTGCCCTGGAGGGACTTGATCTTCTCGTGGTCGGGCGCGACACCGTATCTGACCAGGCCGTACGGGCACGGCAACCGGTCGAGCACGTCAACCGCGACATCCGGCACCGACTCCTGACGGGTGAGCGCGTCCGCGGTGTACACCCCGCTCGGACCCGAACCGACGACTGCGACGCGTAACACGACGGTGCTCCCTTCGGCGGGATGTCACCAGCATGCGCCCTCCGGACGCGTCGCGGCAGAGCGCCGCACCCGGCGGCCCGGTCGAGGCGCACGATTTCAGCCCACCGGTCGCCGGTCCCCGCCGTCCCCGCCGCCCCCGTCCCCGCCCGCGCCGGCCTTCGCGGGGGCCACCGCGCAGTCCTTCGGCGGCACCCCCAGCGTCCACTCCAGCCCGTACCGCTCGAAGAGTTCGGCCCGCAGCCGCGACAGCGGCATCGGAGCGCCCGGCAGCAGCAGCGCCACGGTCGCGCCCATCAGCAGCGCGCGCAGCAGCCGGTACTCCGCCTCCGGACCCTCGGGTCCCGACACGATTCCCGCGCCGTCCACCGCCTGGCTCAGCAGCGCCGCGAGCTTCTGCTGCTCCGGGCACTGGATGAAACCCTCCGCCTGGAGGATCGACGCCATGTGCGTACGCATCAAGGTGGTGTGCGTCTGCGTGAGGCCGAGGATCGCGTCGATGGCCCGCGCCATCCGTTCCTGGCCGTCCTCCGACCGCGGCTCGCGGTCCAGCGCGGCGGCCAGTTCCATGTGCATCAGCCGGTGCACGGCGGACTGCAACAGTTCGCGCTTTCCCGCGAAGTAGTACGAGACCAGGCCGCGTGCCGACCCGGCCCGCTGGGTGATGTCCGCCAGCGTGGTGGCCGCGTAGCCGCGTTCCTCCACCAGCTCCACGGTTGCCTGGAGCAACCGTTCCCGGGAACGCTGACGCATAGCTTCATTGACCGATGCGCTCCGAGGGGACATTATTTACTCCTGCGTTGACTGGCTGCGAGCCAATATACTCAGCGCAACCCGGCGGGCTTCGCCCTGTCCGGGAAACGGGGGATGGTGCCGGGCCCGGCGGCGCGGGGGATCGCCGGGACCGGCGCCGATCCCGAAAGCGCTTGTCATCGAGGCTCGTGTCCTGAAAGCGCCTGCCCCTTCAGCGGCCGGTTCATGAACGCTCGGCGCGTACGGTGCGCGGCGCCGCATCAGCCCAGTCGGTAGCCCAGTCGGTCCAGGACGCCGAGCAGCGCGTCGGGACGTGCCGTCACCGGCAGATGGTCCACCAGGAACACCGGGCAGCCCAGCGCGGCGGCGCCGCCGTCCGCCGCACGGCTGTCGCCCACCATCGCGACGTCCGCGGGCTCCAGCCCGAGCCCGTCGCAGGCGATCCGGAACAGCCGCTCGTCCGGCTTCTGGACGCCGTGCTCGAAGCTCAGCGCGAAGACGTCCACCAACTCGTCCAGCCCGTGCTCCCCGAAGACCGGCCGCAGATCCCATCCGATGTTGCTCACCACCGCCACCGGCACGCCCCGGTCCCGCAGGGCCCGCAACACGCGCTCGGTGTCGGGGTACGGATTCCACGCGGCGGGCGCCATGTGCCGGTCGTAGAGCGCGTCGTGCACATCCCAGGGGAGCGCGACGGTACGGGACAGGCCGCCGTACGCCGCCCGGTGCTCGGCCGCGCTGGTGTCGCGCCGGGCCCAGACCGCCGCCAATCGCGGCGGAATCCGCTCGGGCGGTCCGCCGCCGGGCAGCGCGCCCGCCCGCTCCAGCGTTCCGGCGTACGCGGAGACCTCGTCGTCGGTGGCCGTGACCCCCTCGGCGGTGAGCGCCGACCGCAGCCAGGACTCGGCCGCTTCGACCCGCATCAGGGTGCCGGAGAAGTCGAACATCACGCCTTTGACGGCCAGGTCCCCGCCTCTCCCGCCGCCGCTCAGGTCAGCGCGCCGAGGCCGGGGCCGAAAGCGATCAGCAGCGGGACCGCCGGGACCAGCAGCGCGAAGGCCGTCATCCGCACCCGTTGGCCGAGCGGCAGCCGGGGCGCGGGATCGAGCAGCCGGTGCACGCGGCCGGGCAGCGCGGCGAGCGGCGTGGGGCAGGGGCCGAAGACACCGCGTTCCGCGTTGAGTTCGACCAGCGCGAGGGCGGTGGTGAGGCGGCCGAAGCGGCGCGAGGCGGTGTCGTCGGCCGCCAGTTCCACCAGGTGGTGCACCTGGTCACGGAAGGCGGCGAAGACCGGCACCTGCGGGAAGCCGCCCGCGAGCGCGCCCGAGCAGTGCAGCAGCACGTCGTGCCTGGCGCGTACGTGTCCCTGCTCGTGGGCCAGCACGGCGTCCAGTTGGCGGCCCTTCAGGCGGCGCAGCGCGGCCGTGGTGATGACCAGTTGGGGCTCGGCGCCGGACAGCCACCAGGCGTCGGAGCGGGCGTCCTCCAGGACCACCAGGCGCTCGCCGGGCGTGACGGTCTCGCCGGGCAGCCGGGGCGCGCGCACGCGGAGTTCCGCGCGGCGCTGCTTGCGCCGCGACCGTGTGCCGCGCACCTCGCGGGTGAGCATCGCCGCGGTCCACACACCGCCGAGCGCGAGCAGGACGGCGATGGTCCCGGCCCAGCGGCCGTACTCGGACAGCGCGTAGGCGTCGACCACACCGCTCGGGGCGAACGCGAAGAGATTGCCGCGGACCGCGGCCCAGGCGGCCGAGGCGGAGAGCGCCATGGCCAGCACGCAGCACAGCAGTACGGCGGCGACCACACACTGCCAGACCCACAGGGCCAGCACCGGTTCGCGTTCCGGCCACTTGGCACGGGACAGCAGACGCGGCGCCATCGCCGCCGCAAGTGCGCCGAGAATCAGCAGCACGAACGGGACCGTCATGGTGATCAGCCTAGGAGGCGCGCGGTTCACGGGGGACGGACCACGACCCGATGTGACGCATGACTCACGGCAGCGAGTCGGTCACAGGGTCAGCAGCATCGCGAACATCCCCAGCGCCATCGCCACCCGGCAGGCCGCCGCGACCTCCGGCGCGTGCCGCAGCGGGACACGGTCCCGGTCGCCGCCCGCGCCTCCTTCCGCCTGGCCGGTGGATATCAGCGGGCCGCCGCCCGGCGCGCCGTGCGCCTGCGCCGGGAGCGCGACCAGGCTGGTGCCGCTGCGCAGGACGTAGCCCGCGAAGTAGAGCAGCAGCAGGCCGGTGAGCAGCGGGGTGCCCGCGCCGGTGGCCGCCATGTGCTCGGCGTGGCCGCCGTGCGCCGACGCCGCCCCGCCCATCGCCACGGCCATGTACACCATCGCGGCCGAGCACACGGAGTGGTGCAGATGGTGGCCGGGCCGCCGGACCAGCAGCAGCGCCCGTACCCCGGCCAGCGCGAAGACCACGCCGAGGACGACGGCGAACAGCGGCGTCCCCCACGGCCGCGGGTCGAGGACGGACATCGGGACGGCCATCACCGCCATGCCCGCCGCCATCACCGCCTCGTCGCGCGCTTCGCGGCGCAGCAGGCACGCGACCGCGGCGACGGTGCTGAGCGCCACGAGCAGCCAGGCCACCAGCGGTGGTCCGTGCATGCCGTCCTCCCCCTCATCCTCACGCCTCTTCGGCGCGCCCCGGTCCGTGCGGTGACCCTCGGCCGGTCCGGTCCGGTCCGGTCCGGTCCGGTCCGTTCCGGTCCGTTCAGGTCCGGTCCGTGACGACCGGCCCGGTCCAGTCCGTGACGACCGGACCGCCGGACGGTTGTTCGGCGGTCCCAGGAGAACTGCCCAGGTCCGAGGGCGCACACCCGAGCGCATCGGGGTAGTCGGGGGAGCGTGTCACCGCGGCGCGCGCCGTCGCGGATCGCCGTGTGCCACGATCTCGTGCGCGTCGCCCGACCGCAACGCCTCCGGGCCGGCGTCCGGCGCCTCGGCCCCGCGCGCCCGCGCCGCGGCCCGCGACCTGCGTACTTCCCGCGCCTGCCGGGCGCCGGAGCGCTGGGTGACGGCCACGCAGACCAGTACGGCGAGCGCCGCGGGCAGTGTGGCGCGGCCCAGGTGCTCACCGAGCAGCGCGGCGGACCACACCAACGTCAGCACGGGCTGGGCGAGTTGGAGCTGGCTGGCCCTGGTCACCCCGATCGCCGCCATGCCGCGGTACCAGACCATCAGGCCGAGGAACTGCGACACCACCGAGACCCACACCAGCCCGCCGACCGACTCGCCGGTCAGCCGTACCGGCTCCAGCGACAGCGACACGACCGCGGCGGGCAGCGTGAGCGGCAGCGTACCGACCAGCGCCCAGCCGACCACCTGCCAGCCCGGCAGCACCGACGCCAGCCGCCCGCCCTCCACGTAACCGGCGGCGCAGACCAGCAGCGAGGCGAAGAGGAAGCCGTCCCCGGCGGTCGGCGCGCCGCCGCTCTCGCCGAGCGAGAAGGCGGTGACCACCGCCGCGCCCGCGACGGCCGCGATCCAGAACGTACGGGACGGCCGCGCACCGGTGCGCACGGCCGCGAGCACCGCGGTGCACAGCGGGAGCGCGCCGACGACGACGGCGGCGTGCGAGGTGTCGGTGGTGCGCAGCGCGAGGGTGGTCAGCAGCGGGAAGCCGATGACGACACCGCAGGCGACCACGGCCAGTCCCGCCCAGTGCTCCCGGTCCGGCACCTTCGCCCGGCCCGCCGCGAGGAAGGCCCCGGCGACCGCGGTGGCCAGGACCGCCCGGACCGTCACCGCCGACCAGGCGCCGAATCCGCTCAGCGCCCAGTGGGTGGAAGGGAAGGTGAGCGAAAAGGCGGCCACACCGAGACAGGCGAGCGCGGTGCCCGCGACCGCTACTGAGGTGCGGGGAGTAGCGCTATTCTTATCCTTCATGAATGACGATAGCAGCGCCAGTGCGCTGGCAGAATCCCTCCGAGGAGAGCTGGACCGCTTCTCACCGGGAGCGAAACTGCCGTCGAGCCGGGCCCTGGTCGAGCGGTTCGGGGTCAGCCCGGTGACGGTCTCGCGGGCGCTGGCGACGCTCGCCGCGCAAGGACTGGTCGTCACCCGGCCCGGCGCGGGCACCTACCGGGCCGCCGAGGGCACGGCGACCACCACCGCCGTCGACACCTCCTGGCAGCAGGTCGCGCTCACCGCGGAGGACCCGGACGTGGCACCGCGCGTGGTCGACGCCTCCGGAGTGCTGGGCTGCCTGGTCGGCCCGCCGCAGGGCGTCATCCCCCTCAACGGCGGCTATCTGCACCCCGGCCTCCAGCCCGAGCGGGCGCTCGGCGCCGCGCTGGCCCGCGCCGCCCGCAGGCCCGGCGCCTGGGAACGGCCGCCGCTGGAAGGGCTCACCGCGCTGCGGAACTGGTTCGGCCGCGAGGCGGGAGTCCCTCCCGCCCAGGTGCTGATCACCTCCGGCGGGCAGGCCGCCCTCACCACGGCCCTGCGCGCGCTGGCCGCGCCGGGCTCCGCCGTACTCGTCGAATCACCCACCTACCCCGGCGCGCTCTCCGCCGCCCGCGCCGCGGGGCTGCGGCCGGTGCCGGTCCCGCTCGACGCGGACGGCGTCCGGCCCGATCTGCTCGCCGACGCCTTCGAGGCCAGCGGCGCGCGGGTCTTCTTCTGCCAGCCGCTCTTCCAGAATCCGACCGGCGCGGTGCTCGCCGCCGGGCGCCGCCGCCAGGTACTCGACATCGCGCGGGCGGCGGGCGCCTTCGTGGTCGAGGACGACTTCGCCCGGCGGCTCGGCCACGGCGACCCACTGCCGCCGCCCCTGGTCGCCGAGGACCCGTACGGCACCGTCGTCCACTTCGCGTCGCTCACCAAGCCGACCTCGCCCAATCTGCGCGTCGGCGCGCTGATCGCCCGCGGCCCGGTGATGGAACGGCTGCGCGCCATCCAGGTGGTCGACAGCTTCTTCGTGCCCAGGCCCCTCCAGGAGGCGACCCTGGAACTCGTCGGCGCGCCCTCCTGGCCGCGCCATCTGCGCGCCGTCACCACCGCACTGCGCGAGCGGCGCGACGCCATGCTCGCCGCGCTCCGGCACCGCCTGCCGGAACTGGTCCCCGACCCGGTGCCCACCGGCGGCTACCACCTGTGGCTGCGGCTGCCCGACGGCACCGACGAGACCGCGCTGACCGGCGCCGCGCTCCGCGCGGGCGTGGCCGTCGCCCCCGGCCGCCCCTATTTCCCCGCCGAGTCGCCCGCCCCGTACATACGGATCACCTTCGCCTACACCACGGGCGCCGTCGAGATCACCGAAGGCGTCCGGCGCTTCGAGCTGGCGCTGCGCGAGACCGCCCCCGCGCTGTGAGCACCAGCCCTGTCGCGAAGCCCTTCCGCGCGCAGCACATGTGTCCTTCCGCGCGCCGAGCACGCGCCCTTCCGCGCGCCGCACACGCGCCCTGCCCCACGTCGAACACGCGCCCCGTCGCGCGCCGACGCCGCCCGCCCGCGAAGACCTCGGCAGGACCCGTGAGCGCGGCCCGGACCTGGGGATAGCCTTGCCCGCATGGATATCGCCGCTCCCCGCTTCCGCGCCGCCACCCCCGACGACGTCCCCGTCCTGGTCGGGCTGATCGAGTCCGCCTACCGCGGCGACGCGAGCCGCGCGGGGTGGACGACGGAGGCGGACATCCTTCAGGGGCAGCGGACCGACCCCGAGGGCGTGCTGGCCGTCATCGAAGGCGCGGACAGCAGGCTGACGGTGGTGGAGTCCGGCGACGAGGTGGTGGCCTGCTGCCAGCTCGAACACCGCGGCGACCACGCGTACTTCGGGATGTTCGCCGTACGGCCCGCGCTCCAGGGCGCCGGGCTCGGCAAGGTGATCCTCGCCGAGGCCGAACGGTTCGCCCGCGAGGAGTGGGACGTCGCCGAGCTGCACATGACGGTGATCTCGGTCCGCAAGGACCTGATCGCCTGGTACGTCCGCCGCGGCTACCAGCGCACCGGGCAGACCAGCCCCTTCCCGTACGGCGAGGAGCGCTTCGGGCTGCCGACCAGGGACGACCTGGAGTTCGAGCTGCTCACGAAGAAGCTGGTCTGAGACCCGGACGCCCGCCACCCGCCCCACCCGGTACCCGGCGCCCCGAACCCGGTCGCCCGGCGCCGGCCGTCACAGCCGTCCCGCCTCCGTGATCCGGCGCAGGAAGTCCCGCGTGCGCTGCTCGGCCGGGGCGCCGAACACCTCGGCGGGAGTGCCGCGCTCCAGGATCACGCCCGCGTCCAGGAAGCAGACCTGATCGGCGACATCGCGGGCGAACGCCATCTCATGGGTGGCGATCACCATCGTCATGCCCTGCTCCTTCAGGTCGCGGACCACCGACAGCACCTCGCCGACGAGCTCCGGGTCGAGCGCCGCGGTCACCTCGTCGAGAAGCAGCAGCCGCGGCCTGGTCGCGACCGCCCGCAGGATCGCCACCCGTTGCTGCTGGCCGCCGCTGAGCCGGTCCGGATACTCCGCGGCCCGGTCGGCGAGCCCCAGCCGGGCCAGCAGCTCCCGTGCCCGCTCCTCCGCCTCGCCCCGCGGCACCCCGTGCACCCGGCGCGGCGCCAGCGTGATGTTGTCCAGCACCGTCATGTGCGGGAACAGGTTGTACGCCTGGAAGACGACGCCGATCCTGCGCCGTACCGCGTCCTGGTCGGCCCGCGGGTCGGTGATGTCCTCGCCGTCCAGGAAGATCGCGCCGTCGTCGATCTCCTCCAGCAGATTCGCGCAGCGCAGCAGCGTGGACTTCCCTGAGCCGGACGCGCCGATCAGCGCCGTGACCGTGTGCGCGGGCACGTCGAGCGCGATGTCCCGTAGAACGACGGAGGAGCCGTACGTCTTGCGGACCGACTCCAGCCGCAGCACGGGCGTGTCCCGGCTCCGGTCCGGATCGGCCAGGTCCCGCGCCTGGGGCGGTACGTCCTTGGCGAGCCGGTCCCCGCCCGTGCCGCTCATACGACGCCTCCCTGCGACTGCCGCCGGTTCATCCTGGCCGTCACCCAGTCGGTGAACCGCGTCATCGGGATGGTCAGCGCGACGAAGATCAGCCCCGCGACCACGTACGGCGTGTAGTTGAAGTCACGGCTGGCGATGATCTGCGCCGCGTAGACGGCGTCCACGGCGCCCGCGATCGACACCAGACCGGTGTCCTTCTGGAGCGACACCAGGTCGTTGAGCAGCGGCGGCACCACGCGGCGCACGGCCTGCGGCAGCACCACGTACCGCATCGTCTGCGCGCTGCTGAGGCCGAGCGAGCGGGCCGCGGCGCGCTGGCTCGGGTGGACGGTCTCGATCCCGGCCCTGAACACCTCGGCGACATAGGCGGTGTACGTCAGGCAGAGCGCCAGGCCGCCGAGGAGCACGGGGTCGTTGGTGACGCCGCTCAGCCGCAGCGCGGGCACGCCGAAGACCACCGCGAGCAGGCAGATGATCAGCGGCAGCCCGCGGAAGAAGTCCACGTACGCCGTCGCCAGGGCGCGCAGCGGGAAGAACACCGGGCCGCGCAGGGTGCGCACGACCGCCAGCAGCAGCCCCGCGACCAAGACGACGGCGCCGCACACCACCATCAGCCGCAGATTGAGCCAGAGGCCCTGGAGCACGTCCGGCAGCGCGAGCCGCGCGTAGTGCCCGTTGAGGAACGTCTCACGGGTGCGCTGCCAGCCGGGCGAACTGACGATCAGCCCGATCAGCACCCCGGCGGTCGCCAGGGTGCTGACGCTCGCCACCACCAGGGCGCGGCGGCCGCGGGCGCGTCGGTACAGCTCGCGCTCGATCCGCCGCGCGGACGGCTGGTACGTGTCGACCTGCGCGGGGTCGTCCCGCACGGTCATCCGAGCACCGGGGCGCCGACGGCGTCCGACAGCCACTGCTTCTCCAGGGCGGCCAGCGTCCCGTCGCCGTGCAGAGCGGTGACGGCCCGCGAGACGCACGCGGTCAGCTTGCTGCCCTTGTCGAGGACCAGCCCGAACTGCTCGGGCGAGGAGCCCGCCGCCGCGAACTGCCCGACCACCTTGGCGTCGGTGACCTCGGCCCCGGTGATGTAGAAGGCGGTCGGCAGGTCGACCACGATCCCGTCGACCTGGCCGTTCTTCAGCGCGGCCACGGCGAGGTCGTTGCGCTGGTAGACGGCGGGCTGTTTGGCGGGCTTCACCAGGTTGTCGATGACGTCCAGGCTGGTGGTGCCCACCTGGGCGCCGAGCTTGGCGTTCTTCAGGTCCGCGACGCTGTGCGCGTTCGCGATCTTCGAGGTCTTCAGCGCGACGACGGTCTGCCGTACGTCGTAGTAGCCGGGCGAGAAGTCGACGGCCTTCTTGCGCTCATCGTTGATCGAAACCTGGTTGATGTCGAAATCGAAGTTCTTGGCACCGGGCGCGAACGCCTTGTTGAAGGCCACGGTCTGCCAGAGGACCTGGTCCGGCGCGTAACCGAGCTGCTTGGCCACCGCGTACGCGACCGCCGACTCGTACCCCTTGCCGTTGGACGGCTTGTTGTCCGAGAACCAGGGGTCGTACGCCGGATTGTCGGTGCCGACGGTGAGCTTGCCGGGGGTACGGGTGGCGAGCGTGCCGGGCGCGCACGACGCCGTGGTGGCGGTGGTGGTGCCGGTCGCACCGGCCGACGCCGCGGAGGACGAGGGACCGGCGTCGGTCGTGTCGTCCTGGGGCGAGCAACCGGCCAGTGCGAGGGTGAGCAGGGCAGCCGCGGCGAGCGCGGCACGGCGCGGGGACAGCGAGATCGCGGGACGCATGGCGGGACCTTGGCACCGCGCGGGCGCGTCTGTCCACGCGATTCGGCCAGTTGTCCGGATGCCGGACCTTTGTGTCCGGCACATTGCGCGGGGCCGCGGGACCGCGGCGCGCCGGGATGACGCCGGTACGGGACCGCGGCGCTACGCGATGGCCGGTTCCTCGGGGAGGTCGGTGGCGGCGCCGTCCAGCCGCAGTGCGCGGGCCAGGGCCCACTCCTGCGCGGTGTTGACGGTCCAGGCCATGACGGCGATGCCCGCGGCCTGGCAGCGCTCGACGACGTCCAGGTTCACCTGCCGCAGTTCCAGGCTGACCAGGCGGGCGCCCACCGCCTGGGCGCGGGTGACGATCTCCGGGCCGAGGTCGCTGGCGACCAGCACCGTGCGCACGTCGGGCAGCAGCGTACGGATCTCGGCCAGCGCCTCGTCGTGGAAGGACAGCACACTGACCCGGTCCGTCGCGCCGTGCGCGCTCAGGGTGTCGGCCAGCGCCCGGGCCGCCGCCACGTCCTTGATCTCGGCCTGGATCGGCCGGCCAACCGCTTCGAGGACCTCCTCGAAGACCGGTACGCGCTCGCCGAGCCCGGCGTCCAGGCCGCGGATCTCGTCCAGCGTGAGGTCGCGGACCAGCCCGGCGCCGTCGGTGGTGCGGTCGACGTCGGCGTCGTGCATGACGATCAGCGCGCCGTCCTTGCTGAGGTGCAGATCCAGCTCGATCTGGTCCAGGCCCGCCTTTTCGGCTCGGCGGAAGGAGCGCAGGGTGTTCTCCGGCTCGACGCCCATGACCCCGCGGTGGCCGACGGTGAGGAAGCTCATACCGGCACCCTAGCGAGACCGGGCGACGGCGGGCCGAACACGCCGTGACGACTCGGGACCGCGTGCTCAAGCGGCCCCTATGCGCAAGTTTTAGTGACCCATCCCGGCAGACGACAGGAAGAACAGCGGCCTGTCGACCACCAGGCAGGACAATCTCCACCGGCTCCCCTTGATGGATCAACAAGGTCACGGATACGGTGTCCGGACGACAGTTTCTTTTGTGGAGGAGGGGTCATGGGCGAAGTTCTTTCGGCGAAGGTGGCGGACGGCGGCGGTACGTCCGGCGTGGGCATCGTCGGCCACCCCGCGTGGGCGGTGCTGAAGCAGGCCGTCGAAGCCATCAGGCCCTGGCAGCGCAAGGACGGCTCCATCGACTTCGAGGCCGAGGGCGCGCCCAGCAAGGACGACGCCGAGCGCACCGTGCGCCGGGTGACCGAGTCGGTCGAACAGCTCTCCCCGCTCCTCCCGCACGACGCCGAGTACCACCGCGCCCTGGTCGCCGACCTGCGCCGCTGGTCCGACGACGGCTTCGGCGTCCCGGACTTCCTCGACTCGCTGCTCGCCTTCCAGCCCGCGGCCGACCGCCGCGACGGCCTGCCGCACCTGGTCGTCTTCCCGATGTACACGCAGAACGGCAACCCGGACCGCAATCTGGAGGCCGTCGCGCTGCGCGTCGTCTGGCCCGACTGGCTGGCCGAGCTGGAGCGCAATCGGTACGACAACCCGCTGTTCGTACCGATCACCTTCGAGGACTTCACCCCCGGCTACGACACCAACTCCGCGGTGCTCTTCCCGGAGACCGTCGCCGTCCGCGAGGCCCCCGAGCGCTGGACCTGGGGCGCGATCTTCTGCGACCGCGAGGCCGCCCGCTTCCGCGCGGTGACCGCCGCCGCCGTCGACACCCTCGGCCTGGAACTGCCCGAGGAGGCGGCCCGGCTGATCGCCGACCAGGACCTGGCGCAGCAGACGTACGTCCTGTGGGACATGATCCACGACCGCACGCACAGCCACGGCGACCTGCCGTTCGACCCGTTCATGATCAAGCAGCGCGCGCCGTTCTGGATGTACGGGCTGGAGGAGCTGCGCTGCGACCTGACCACGTTCAGGGAGGCCGTGAAGCTCCAGGCCGAGGGCCACCCGATGGGCCTGGGCGTGCAGTACGCGATCCTCTTCGACCGGCTCTTCCGCTTCCCGGTCACCGGTGAACGCGTCCGCAACTACGACGGACTCGGCGGACAGCTCCTCTTCGCGTACCTGCACAAGCACGACGCCGTACGCTGGACAGACAACACCCTGCACATCGACTGGGAGCGCGCACCGCAGGTCACCAACCAGCTCTGCGCCGAGATCGAGACGCTCTACCGGGACGGCATCGACCGGCCCAAGCTCGTGCACTGGTTCGCCGCCTACGACCTGGTCGCCAGCTACCTCTCCCCGCATCCCGGCTCGGTCTGGGCGAAGGGCCCCGACGCCCTCGACCTGTCCCAGCCCCCGCGCAAACTCGTGGACGACGTGCTGGCGGACGAGTTTCCGCTCAGCATGTTCTACGAGGCCCTTGCGAAGAAGCTGCGGACGGTGATCACCTCGACCAAGGGAATCACCGGCGAGAGCTCACTTCGGGGCGCCGCGTGACCGGTGCGGCCGAGGAGGCGGACATGACGACCGACACGTACACGGGTGGTCTCGACGGAGCGGTGATCGCCGTGGCGGGCGCGGGCGGCCCCGCGGGGCGGGCGGTTTTGCAACGGCTCGCGCGCGAGGGCGGCCATGTGATCGCCGCCGACGCCGACCCCGAGCGGCTGGCCGAGGCCGTCGACGCGGCGCGCTACGACGCGGGCGGCGCCGACATCACCGGCGAGATCGTCGACCTGCTCGACCTGGAGGCGACCCAGGACTGGGCCGGCCGGATCGAGAAGGATCACGGCAGGGTCGACGGCCTGGTCCACCTCGTGGGCGGCTGGCGCGGCTCCGCGTCCTTCCCCGAGACCGACCTCGGCGACTGGGACGTGCTGCACAAGCTGCTGATCCGTACCGTGCAGAACACCTCGCTGGCCTTCCACGACGGCCTCATGCGCAGCCACGGCGGCCGGTACGTGCTGATCAGCGCGTCCGGCGCCACCACGCCGACCGCGGGCAACGCCGCCTACTCCGCGGCCAAGGCCGCGGCCGAGGCGTGGACGCTCGCGCTGGGCGACTCCTTCCGCAAGCTCGGCGGCGCCGACGGACCCACGGCCGCGGCCACTGTGCTGGTGATCAAGGCGTTGGTGCACGATGAGATGCGGGCCACGCGCCCGAACGCCAAATTCGCCGGCTTCACCGACGTGCGCGACCTCGCCGAGGCCATCGCGGACGTCTGGGACCAGAGCCCTACGGAAGTGAACGGGACCCGACAGTGGCTGACGCCCCGACCGTGACAGAACAGCTCGCCAGCGACGCCGTGCGCCGCCACGACCCGCAGGTGCGCGGCTTCGCCAGTGACAACTACGCCGGGGTGCACCCGGAGATCCTCACCGCGCTCGCCCTCGCCAACGGCGGCCATCAGCCCGCCTACGGAGGGGACGAGTACACCGGCCACCTCCAGGAGGTCTTCCGCGGCCACTTCGGCCCGCGCGCGGAGGTCTTCCCGGTCTTCAACGGCACCGGCGCCAACGTGACGGCGCTCCAGGCCGTCACCGAGCGCTGGGGCGCGGTGATCTGCGCCGAGTCCGCGCACATCCACGTGGACGAGTGCGGCGCCCCCGAGCGGGTCGGCGGCCTGAAGCTGCTCACCGTCCCGACCCCGGACGGCAAGCTCACCCCCGAGCTGATCGACCGGCAGGCGTACGGCTTCTCCGACGAGCACCGGGCCCAGCCGCAGGTCGTCTCGATCACCCAGACCACCGAACTGGGCACCTGCTACACGCCCGAGGAGATCAAGGCGATCTGCGACCACGCGCACCAGCTCGGCATGGCCGTGCACCTGGACGGCGCGCGGATCGCCAACGCGGCGGCCGGCCTCGACGTGCCGCTGGCCCGCTTCACCACCGAGGCGGGCGTGGACATCCTCTCCTTCGGCGGCACCAAGAACGGCCTGCTGCTCGGCGAGTGCGTGGTCGTCCTCAGCCCCGAGCGGGTGCGCGCCATCGACTACCTGCGCAAGCTGTCGATGCAGCTCGCCTCCAAGATGCGGTTCGTCTCCGTGCAGTTCGAGGCGCTGCTCTCGGGCGACCTGTGGCTGCGCAGCGCCGCCCACGCCAACGCGATGGCCCGCCGCCTGGAGCAGGCCGTACAGGGCGTGGACGGGGTCACCGTGCTGCGGCCCGTGCAGTCCAACGCCGTCTTCGCGCTGCTGCCGCGCGAGGTCAGCGAGCGGCTGCAGAAGCGTTACCGCTTCTACTTCTGGGACGAGTCGACGGGCGAGGTCCGCTGGATGTGCTCCTTCGACACGACCGAGTCGGACGTGGACGGCTTCGCCGCCGCGCTCGAGGAGGAGATGCGGGCCTAGGGCCTGTCCGGCGGCCCGGAGTCGGCCGCATGAGTATGCGGTTGGCGGTAATTCGATTGATCGAGTGGTCGGCGGTTTCCTAGGCTCCCGCATATGGAGCTGATCCTGGAGACCGCCGACCTCTCGGCGTATACGGCCGCCGACGACGTCATCGACCACGGCCACCCACGAGTGCGCGACACCGCGGCCGCGCTGCTGGCCCGTACCACCGGACCGCATGACTATGCGCGGGCTGCCTTCGTATTCGTCCGCGACACGATCCCGCACTCCTTCGACTCCGGCGACGACCGCGTCACCTGGCGGGCCTCCGACGTGCTGGAGCAGCGCACCGGCATCTGCTACGCCAAGTCGCACGCGCTGACGGCGCTGCTGCGCGCCGCGTCCATCCCCGCCGGGCTCTGCTACCAGCGGCTCACCGACGACGACGGTACGGACCCGGTGGTCCACGGCCTGATCGCCCTGCTGCTGCCGGGGCGCGGCCACTGGTCACGGCTGGACGCGCGCGGCAACAAACCCGGCGTCGACGCGCGCTTCTCGCTGGACGAGGAACGGCTCGCGTGGGCGGCGCGCCCGGAGATCGGCGAGGCCGACTATCCGCTCGTGCACGCGGCGCCGCCCACGGCCGTACTGGAGGCCCTGCGCGGCGCACGCGACCGGTCGGAACTGGCCAGGACGCTGCCCACCGAACTGCCGTGAGGGCGCCGTCGCGTCCCGCGTCCCGCGTCCGGAGGGGTCCCGCGCCCGGTTGGGGTCCCGCGCCCGCGTCCGGAGGGTCCCGCCTCAGCTCGGCTGGGGCTGCTGCTCGCGGTCCCTGGCCGCCGCTTCCTCCGGCGTCGGGGCGGTGCCGCCCAGATGCGCGGGCAGCCACCAGCGGTCGGCGGGGCCCGAGGGCCTGCCCGGATACGTACGCTGCGCGTCGTCCAGCAGCTCCTGCACCCGCAGCCGCAGCCGCCGGGTGAGCGCGCCCGCCTTCTCGTTCTCCTGCGGGCGCATCTGCTCGCCGATCCGCAGCGTGATCGGGAACTTGCTGCGGCCCAGATTGCGCGGGTGCCCCTTCGTCCAGAGCCGCTGAGTGCCCCACAGCGCCATCGGCAGCAGCGGCACACCGGCCTCCATCGCCAGCCGGGCCGCACCCGATTTGAACGACTTCAACGTGAACGACTGCGAGATGGTCGCCTCGGGGAAGACCCCGATGATCTCACCGCCGCGCAGCGCGTCCAAGGCGTGCGCGTACGCGTGCATGCCCTCGGAGCGGTCCACCGGAATGTGCTTCATGGCGCGCATCAGCGGACCCGACACCTTGTGCCGGAAAACCGATTCCTTCGCCATGAAGCGCACCAGGCGCTTGGCGGGCAGCGTCGTCAGACCGCAGAAGACGAAGTCCAGATAGCCGATGTGGTTGCTGACGAGCAGGGCGCCGCCTTGGCGGGGGACGTTCTCGGTGCCCCGGATGTCGAATTTGAGCCCCTGCACCTTGAACATGGTGCGGGCACAAGCGATCACCGGTGGGTAGACGAGTTCGGCCATGTCGGGGCACCTGCTCTCTCCGGGGCGGCGCTCCCGGCGGAAGTTACGCGCCCGTAAGTTGTTCGGCCGCTGAGCGATGGTGCCCCGCCGGCGGGCCCCCTGTCATCCCGGGGACCGGTGCCAAGGCGAGATTCTTCTCACGACCTGCGGCGGAACCCATCAGGCTGCTGCCCGTTTCAGCAGCAGATACACCTCGCACCCCAGGCAGTAGGCGAAAGCGGCGTTGAGGAAGGCGGCGGCGAGCGCGCACGCGGTGGCCGCCAGACCCAGCCACTGCGGGCCCACCAGATAGCCGATGACACCGATCACGGAGAAGCCGAAACCCACCGCCTGCGCGAACCGCGGCGGGGCCGCGTCCTCGGTGCCGGGCGGCGGCCCCAGCCTGGGCCGCACCAGGGTGCGGAAAACCCAGCCATACGGCGAATTCTGCACTCCGGCCACCGCTCCCACGGCGAAGACGGCGGCCTGAACGGCCAGCAGCCAGCCGCTGCCGGTGATCAGCACGGCCGCCAGCACCACCGTGGTCAGGGACGCACCGAAGCGGGGCCCTCGTACATCGATCTCCATGACTGAAATAATGGCCGACCAGCGACGGAACGCGACCGCGGGAATCATTGCGTTCGCATGAACGCTGCACGGATCGGAAAGACGCGGGCGGGAAGCCGCCGGACGTACGACCGTGTGTGTGACCGGACGTACGACGGTGTGTGACCGGACGTATGAGCAGGCGTATGAGACGTACGAGATGTGTGAGCGGACGAGGAGCACGGCGTTGACGGGACTGGTGGTCTGCCTGGCCGTACTGCTGGCCGCGAGCGCCTACGGGCTGGTGCACCGGCGCAGGGACGGGAGAATCCGGGTGCGGACGAAGGACGGCGACGAGCGGCTGACGGCCGCTGACCTCGGCGGGCCGCTGGGGGAGCGCGCCACCCTGGTGCAGTTCTCCAGCGCCTTCTGCGCGCCCTGCCGGGCCACCCGGCGCGTGCTCGACGAGGTGGCGGGCATGGTGGACGGCGTCCGGCACGTCGAGATCGACGCCGAGGCGCACCTGGAGCTGGTCAGGCGGCTGAGCGTCCTCAAGACCCCGACCGTGTTCGTCCTCGACGCGGACGGCGCGATCGTGCGCAGGGCCGCCGGTCAGCCGCGCAAGGCGGACGTGATCGCCGCGCTGGGCGCGGCTGTCTGACGAGCCGGGCGGGCCGGCCGATCTGAGGGGCTGTCAGCCTCCGGCGGAGCGCGGTGTGACGGAAATTCCATATTCCGGGCGGGTCTTGACGTGACCCCGTCCGAATCGTCACTCTGACGTTATGTCGCACGACCACTTTCTGTACGCGTATCTGTACGCGCGCGCCGATGTCGACTTCGGTCGGCACTCCAGCGCGCGTTGTCCGAGCTGCTGAGCGCCCACGACCCGCACTCCGCCGCTCGACCGCTTCAGAAGGATCTGACCGTGACTGCCATCAGCGATCACCCCGCCGCCTTTGACTCCTCGGCCTTCGACCCCGCGCCCGGCCCCGCTCTCGACCCCGCCGTCTTCCGTTCGGTCTTCCGCCGCCACGCGGCCGGAGTCGCCGTGATCACCGCCGCGGGCCCCGACCCCGTCGGCTTCACCGCCACCTCCCTGACCTCGGTGTCCGCCGAGCCACCGCTGCTCTCCTTCGGCATCAGCCTGGGGTCGTCGAGCTGGCCGACCGTCGCCGAGGCGTCGTTCGTCGGCGTCCACATACTCGGCGAGCACCAGGAAGTGCTGGCCGGCACGTTCGCCCGCAGCGGCGCCGACCGCTTCGGCCCCGCCACCGCCTGGGCGTCCGGCCCGCACGGCGTCCCGCTGCTCGACGAGGTACCGGCCTGGCTGGTGTGCCGCGTCGTGGCTCGCATCCCGGCGGGCGACCACCGGATCGTCATCGCCCAGGCCGTCGCCGGCGACCCCCAGGGTCCCGGCCGCCCGCTCCTCTACCACCAGGGCGGCTTCAACTCACTCGGCCACTGACGGCGGCGGCGTCGGCCACATCACAGTTCAAGGTCCTTGCTAACGGGGAACCAGCTCTGTGTACTGGCGAGTAATATTTCTGTCGAGGCAGTTGCTGCGTCCCGGCGGGGAGCCGCCGCCGCGGACGCCTATGCTGCCATTCCGGGGCGGATTCCGGGGCAGTTGGACGAAGACGTTGCAACGATGCAGTAGGTAGGAGAGCTGGCGTGAGTTTGAGGATCGTAGTCGCAGTGAAGTACGTGCCCGATGCCACGGGCGACCGTCACTTCGCCGAGGACCTGACCACTGACCGCGACGCGGTGGACGGCCTGCTCTCCGAGCTGGACGAGTACGCGGTCGAGCAGGCGCTGCAGATCGCCGACGCGGCGGACGACGCGGAGATCACGGTGCTGACCGTGGGTCCCGAGGACGCGAAGGACGCGTTGCGCAAGGCGCTGTCGATGGGCGCGGACAAGGCGATCCACGTCGAGGACGACGGCCTGCACGGCACGGACATCCTCGGCACGTCGCTGGTGCTCGCCAAGGCCATCGAGCGCGCGGGCTTCGACCTCGTCGTGACCGGCATGGCCTCGACCGACGGCACCGCGGGCGTGGTGCCCGCGCTGCTGGCCGAGCGGCTGGGCGTGCCGCAGGTGACGTTCCTGTCCGAGGTGTCGGTCGAGGACGGCAAGGTGACCGGCCGCCGCGACGGCGACGCGGCCAGCGAGCGGCTGGAGGCGTCGCTTCCGGCGCTGGTCTCGGTGACCGACCAGTCGGGCGAGGCCCGTTACCCCTCGTTCAAGGGGATCATGGCGGCGAAGAAGAAGCCGGTGGAGGCCCTGGACCTGTCGGATCTGGGTCTGGACGCGGCCGAGGTGGGCCTGGCGGGTGCGTGGACGGCCGTCGAGGACGCCACGCAGCGTCCGGCGCGGACGGCGGGCACGATCGTGAAGGACGAGGGCGAGGGCGGCAAGCAGCTCGCGGAGTACCTGGCGAGCCAGAAGTTCATCTGACCGGATGCCGGGCGCCCTCCCGGACGCTGTCCCGGGCCCGCTTCCGGCCGTTCCGGTCCGTATCCGCCCCGTCAAACTTTTTCGTAGGAGTGCATTTCCATGGGTGAAGTCCTCGTCTATGTCGACCACGTGGACGGTGCCGTCCGCAAGCCGACTCTCGAACTGCTGACGCTGGCCCGCCGGATCGGTGAGCCGGTCGCGGTCCACCTCGGCCCCGGCGCCGACGCCGCCGCCTCCGTGCTGGGCGAGCACGGCGCCGTGCGGGTTCTGGCCGCCGACGCGCCCGAGTTCGCCGACTACCTCGTCGTACCGAAGGTCGACGCGCTGGAGGCCGCCGCCAAGGCGGTGAGCCCGGTCGCGGTCCTGGTGCCGTCCTCCGCCGAGGGCAAGGAGATCGCCGCGCGGCTCGCGCTGCGCCTGGGCTCGGGCCTGATCACCGACGCGATCGACGTGGAGGCCGGCGCCGACGGCCCGGTGGCCACGCAGTCGGCGTTCGCCGCCGCCTTCACGACCCGCTCCCGGGTCAGCACGGGCGTCCCCGTCATCACGGTGAAGCCGAACTCCGCGCCGGTCGAGGCGGCTTCGGCGGCCGGGACGGTCGAGGCGCTGGAGGTGGCCTTCGGTGAACTGGCCACCGGCACCAAGGTCGTCTCGCGGACCCCGCGGGAGTCGACCGGGCGTCCTGAGCTGACCGAGGCCGCGATCGTGGTCTCCGGCGGTCGCGGTGTCAACGGCGCCGAGAACTTCTCCGTCATCGAGGCGCTGGCGGACTCCCTGGGCGCGGCCGTGGGCGCGTCGCGCGCGGCGGTGGACGCGGGCTGGTACCCGCACACCAACCAGGTCGGCCAGACCGGCAAGTCGGTGTCGCCGCAGCTCTACATCGCCAACGGCATCTCGGGCGCGATCCAGCACCGCGCGGGCATGCAGACGTCCAAGACGATCGTCGCGGTGAACAAGGACGCGGAGGCGCCGATCTTCGACCTCGTCGACTACGGCGTCGTCGGCGACCTCTTCCAGGTCGTCCCCCAGCTCACCGAGGAGATCAAGGCCCGCAAGGGCTGACCGACCCCTCCCGACGGCCCCCGCACGCCAGCCGCGTGCGGGGGCCGTCGTCCGTCCGGCGCCCCCCTGGTGGGGTGTTGACCTCGGCCTACGGCACGGCTAGCTTCACTTCAACGATTTGTTGAATTTCCGGGAGGGTGGCACATGGCGCAGGGCTCAGCGGGCGCGGCGGCGGCCGGTACGACACTGGCGGACGCGGTACGGGCGGACATCGGCGCCGGTCTGGCCGGCACCGACGCCGAACTGGCCCGCCGTTACCCCGGCGACCCCGGCACCCGGCAGCCCGTGCACACCGTCTACGTACCCGCCGACGCCTTCGGCCCCCGGACCGTACGCGACTGGGGCGACCAGGCGCTGGCCGCACTCGACGCCCACGCCCCGGACGCCGCCGCGCTCGCCGCCGTACTCGGCCTGCCCGCGGGGCCGTCCACCGGGCTGGCCGCCGAGGTCCACGACCGGGTGCGGGCCAAGCTGGAGCGCGAGCCCGTCGAGGACCTGCGGATCGACTTCGAGGACGGCTACGGGCCGCGCCCCGACACCGAGGAGGACGCGGCGGCCGTGGCCGCCGCCCGCACCGTGACGGCCGCCGTCGCGGACGGCAGCGCGCCGCCGTACGTCGGCATCCGGATGAAGTGCATGGAGGCGGCGGTCCGCGACCGGGGCATCCGTACGCTCGACCTCTTCCTGACCGCCCTGCTGGACGGGGGCGGTCTGCCCGACGGGCTGCTGCTGACACTGCCCAAGGTGACCTTCCCCGCGCAGGTCGCGGCGATGGCGCGGCTGTGCGAGGAGTTCGAGCGGACGGCCGGGCTGCCGCGGGGGCGGATCGGCTTCGAGATCCAGATCGAGACCACCCAGTCCATCCTCGGCCCCGACGGCACGGCGACCGTGCCGCGGCTGATCGACGCCGCCAAGGGCCGGGCCACCGGTCTGCACTACGGCACCTTCGACTACAGCGCCGCGTGCGGGGTCAGCGCCGCCCACCAGTCGATGGACCACCCGGCCGCCGACTACGCCAAGGCGGTCATGCAGGTCGCCGCGGCGGGCACCGGCGTCCGGCTGTCCGACGGCTCCACCAACGTGCTCCCCGTCGGCCCGGCCGAGCAGGTGCACGACGCCTGGCGCCTGCACTACGGCCTGGTCCGCCGCTCACTGGCCCGCGCGTACTACCAGGGCTGGGACATGCACCCCGCCCACCTGCCGACCCGCTACGCCGCCGTCTACGCCTTCTACCGGGAGGGCCTGGACGCCTGCGCCGCCCGCCTCGCCGCCTACGTCGCCAAGGCGGGCGGCGACGTCATGGACGAGCCCGCCACGGCCCGCGCCCTCAGCGGCTACCTGCTGCGCGGCCTCGACTGCGGCGCCATCGACGCCGAGGAGGTCACCGAGCGCACCGGCCTCGGCCGCGCGGAGCTGGACACGCTGGCGGGCCGCTAGGAGCCTGTCCCGCGGATCGCGAACGGCCCCTGACGCGGCGGGCGCATGCCCGCAGGACAAGGGCCGATGCCGTACGGGCCCGGCGGGTGCTCAGTCGGACGGGGGGATCTCGCCGGAGCCGCGGGCGATCAGGCGGGCGGGGAGCTCCAGCCGGGCGGGGGCGGCGTCCGCGCCGCCCTCCAGGCGGCGGAAGAGCAACTGCGCCGCGCTGCGTCCGAGCCCCGGCGAGTCCTGGGCCACGACGCTGACCGGCGGGTCGAGCAGATCGGCGAGTTCGAAGTCGTCGAAGCCGACCAGGGCGACCGGGCGCGGGTGGTGGGACAGCACGCGCACCGCGGTGACGGTGACGCGGTTGTTGCCCGCGAACAGCGCCGTCACCGGCTCGGGACCGGACAGCAGGGACGCCAGGACGGCGCGGACCCGCTCGGGGTTGGTCGGGCCCATCGAGTACCACTCGGGCCTGATCGTCAGCCCCGCGTCGGCCATCGCCTCGCGGTACCCGCGCAGTCGCTCGGCGGCGGTGTGAATGCCCGGCTGGTCACCGATGAAGCCGATCCTGCGGTGTCCGTGCGCGATCAGATGCGCGACACCGTCACGGGTGCCGCCCGCGTTGTCGGTCAGCACCATGTCCGCGTCGATCCGGCCCGCGGGACGGTCGACGAAGACCGTGGCCACCCCGGCCTCGATCTCCGGGACCAGATACCGGTGGTCGTCACCCGCGGGCACCACGATCAGCCCGTCCACCCGGCGGGCGCAGAACGCCAGCACCAACTCCTGCTCACGCCGCGGGTCCTCGGCGCTCGACCCGGTGAACAGCAGCGCGCCGTTGGCCCGCGCCACGTCCTCGACCGCCCTGCTGAGCGGGGCGTAGAACGGGTCGGCGAGGTCTTCGAGCACCAAGCCGACGCTGGCGGTGCGGCGGGTGCGCAGCAGTCGCGCGCTGTCGTTGCGCCGGAAGCCGAGCGCGTCGATCGCCGCCTGGACGCGGGCGACCGTGTCCGGGGTGACGCCGGGCTCCTCGTTCACCACCCGCGACACCGTCTTGAGGCCGACGCCCGCTCGGGCGGCGACATCTTTCATGGTGGGCCGGGGAACTCGTCCAGAACTGTGGGTCACGATCGTAGTATTCCCTGCGGGAAGAGTTGGACAACGTTGTCAGAGTTAGGCGAGACTATCTCTGGTGCCGTTTCCGCGGAACCCCGGGCGATTCGCCAGGATATTCGTCAGGAACGTCAGGAAAGAGGAGATCCCCGAGCGATGCACCCCCAAGGCGCTACCGGTCCACTCGTGGCCGCAATCGACATCGGCGGTACGAAGATCGCCGGGGCGCTCATCGACGCGGAGGGGCGACTGCTGGCGCGGGCGCTGCGGGCGACGCCCGCGGGGGAGGACGGCGAGACGGTGGTGCGGGCGGTCACCGACGTGGTCGCCGAGCTGCGGGCCACCGCCGTGTGGCCCCGCGTCGTCGCCGTCGGCATCGGCAGCGCGGGTCCCGTCGACGCCGCGCACGGCACCGTCAGCCCGGTCAACGTGCCAGGCTGGCGCGAATTCCCGCTCGTCGCGCGGGTGTCCGACGCGGTCGGCGGCCTGCCCGTCGTCCTCACCGGCGACGGCGTCGCCATGACCGCGGCCGAGCACTGGCAGGGAGCCGCCCGCGGTTACGACAACGCGCTGTGCATGGTCGTCTCCACCGGGGTCGGCGGCGGTCTGGTCCTCGGCGGCGCCCTCCTTCCCGGGCCCACCGGCAATGCCGGGCACATCGGTCACATCAGCGTCGACCTCGACGGTGATCTCTGCCCGTGCGGGTCGCGCGGCTGCGTCGAGCGGATCGCCAGCGGGCCGAACATCGCGCGCCGCGCGCTGGACGGGGGCTGGGTGCCGCCCGCCGGTGCCGCGCCCACGGCGGCGGCCGTCGCCGAGGCCGCGCGCGGCGGGGACGCCGTGGCGCTGGCCTCCTTCGACCGGGCCGCGCAGGCGCTCGCGGCCGGGATCGCGGCCACCGCGACGCTCGTCGAGATCCATGTCGCCGTCATCGGCGGGGGTGTCGCGGGGGCCGGGCCGATTCTCTTCGATCCTCTCCGGGAGCACCTCGCGCGGTACGCCACGCTCTCCTTCGCGGCCGGGGTCGATGTCGTGCCCGCCAAGCTCGGGACGGATGCCGGGTTGGTCGGGGCGGCGGCGGCTGCGGCGCAGGCGCTGCGGTTGGACGCCTTTACGACGACGATCTGACGGGGCGGCTCGCCGCCGGGTCCGCGTCCGCGAGGGCGGTTCCTGTGGGGGCGGGGGCCCGCGGCGTGCTCGGCTTTTGTCGGGCCGGTGGCCCGACAATCCGAAGAGGTGACCGCCTCGCGGGGGCCGGCTGCGGTCCGCGGCTGCGCGCTGGCTGGGCGCGCAGTTCCCCGCGCCCCTCAAAAGACCTGGCGTGCCCTCTGGCGATTGGTGACGGCGGCGCACCGTGCGCGCCGAGATCTCGGTGCGCTCTCTTCCGCGAGGTGAGGGCGTCTGGGGGCGGGCCTCGAGACCTTGGCCTCCGCGCGGTGTGCTTCGCGTCGTGGACGCCACCGCGTGCCGTGTCTCGTCAGGGGGCGCGCACTCCGGTGCCGCGCAGCCGATGACGGCGCTGATCGCCTTCAGGGCCTTTCAGGGGCTCGGCGCGGGCGGTCTCGCCGTGGGCGCCTTCTGGCTGATCGGCGCGCCGGTGCCCCCGCGGCGAGCGGGGCCGCTACCAGGGCATGACCGCCTTGGTCATGGCGCTCGGCACCATCGGCGGCCCGTTGCTCGGCGGGCTTCGTCACCGGCCACCTCGGCGGGCGCTGGGCCTTCTCCGTCAATCTGCCGCTCGGCCTGCTCGCGCTGGTGTGGTGCCAGGTGATGCTGCGGCTGCCCGCCTCCCGCGGCAAGGCCGGGACCGACTGGCTCGGCATCGTCCTCATGACCTTCGCCCTCTCCTCGGTTGTGCTCGCCGGGGCCTGGGCGGGCAACTGTTTACGCCGGGGCCTCCTGGCGGATCGGCGTGCTGGCCGTCGCCGCCGCGCTCGGCCTGGCCGCCTTTGTCGCCTCGCAGCGCCGCGCGGCCGACCCGTCCTGCCGTTGCGGGTGTTCGAAACCCGGAACGTCCGGCTCTCGTCGATGATGATCTTCGCGGTGGGCGCCGCGATGTTCGGTGCCACGCTCGATCCGCCGCTGTACCGGCAGAGCTTCCAGGGCGCGTCGGCCACCAGCTCCGGCCTCTTGTTGCTGCCGATGATGATCCCGGTCGTGGTTCTTTCGCAGGTCGCGGGCAAGGCCATGTCGAAAACCGGCCGTTACAAGGTCTTCCCGATCGTGGGCGCCGCGCTGATGACGGCGGGCATGCTGCTCCTTGCCACCATGGACGTGCACACCTCCCGCACGGCGACGCGTTGCTCCATGGTGGTGGCCGGTGCGGGGCTCGGCTTGCTGACGCGGATGCCCACGACGATCGCCCAGAACAGCGTCGGGAAGCGGGACATGGGCGCCGCGCCGAGGCCCGCCCCTGCCGCCGCCGTGGCGGAGTCCCGCTGAGGGGCGGGGCGTTTCCGAGGACAGGGAGGGGGAGCGATCCGTACCCTCCACCGCATCGCGTGCGGCGCCCGGCTCGACGCGGCGGGCGCTGCCCGGTCCGCGGTGAGCACAGGGTGGCGGCCGCGGAGGCGGAGACGCGGCCCGGGCCGCGCTCCGACGGTCCGCACCGCGACGGTCCGGTGTCCGTCACGCTGGCCTCCCCGCGCCGACCGCTGCGGCCGGTACGCGCCGCCGCGGGCCACGGCGCGTTTGCCGCCCACGATGATCCGGGCAATTCGTAGGGGTCTACGGAAAAGGGGGCACCGTGATCATCTGGGTGAACGGGGCGTTCGGCGCGGGGAAGACCAGCGCCGCACTGGAGATGCTGGAGCTGATACCGGAAAGCACCCTGTACGACCCCGAGGTACTCGGCGGCTGTCTGCGCCAACTGCTGCCGGAAAAACGGCTCCAAGAAGTGACCGACTATCAGGACCTGGCCATATGGCGGCGATTGGTGGTCGAGACCGCCGCCGCTCTCCTCAATGAGGTGGGCGGCGTTCTGGTGGCCCCGATGACCCTGCTGCGGCAGGACTACCGCGACGAGATCTTCGGTGGCCTCGCGTCCCGTGGCATCGAGGTCCGGCACGTACTGCTGGAACCAGGAGAAACGATCCTGCGTGAACGCATCGCCACCAGGGACGACCACCCTGACCGCACCGGAACGAACGACCGGGCCCGCCGCTGGGCGCTGGACCGCATCGCCGACTACGAGAACGCCCTGCCGTGGCTCGCCCTGGACGCGCACATCCTGTCCACCGCGGGCCTGACCCCCCGTCAGATCGCGCTGCGGGTCACCGAGGCCGTCGGGCGCGGCGCCGGGGCCTGCGGGATCGTCCAGACCCCCGAACCGACCGCGGAGACCGTGGCGTCCGGCGTCCTGCTCTTCGACGACGCCGACCGCGTCCTGCTGGTCGACCCGACCTACAAACCCGGCTGGGAGTTCCCCGGCGGGGTCGTCGAACGCGGCGAGTCGCCCGCGCGCGCCGGACACCGCGAGGTCGCCGAGGAGCTGGGGCTCGAACTCGCCCGCGGCCTCGAACTCCTCGTGGTCGACTGGGAACCGCCACGCCCGCCCGGCTACGGCGGGCTCCGCCTGATCTTCGACGGCGGCCGGGTCGCGGAAGCGGACATCGGCCGCCTGCTGCTGCCCGGCGCCGAACTGCGCGGCTGGCGCTTCGTCACCGAGGACGAGGCCGCGGGACTGCTCCCACCGGCCCGCCTCGACCGGCTGCGCTGGGCGCTGCGCGCCCGCGAACAGGGCCGCCCGCTCAACCTGGAGGCCGGTCACCCGGCCGAATGACCCCGCCCCGCCCGGCCGCCGCTGCCCCCGCCGCCGCCCACCCGGCGTGGACGGCGGTGACGGCGGCCGGGTCCCGCGGGTCGGTCAGGCCGCGCCGCCCGCGGACTTGGAGGCCGCGTAGTGGCCCAGGAACAGTGCCTCCGCCAGCGACAGCCGCTCCAGCTCCTGCGGCGACACGCTCTCGTTGACCGCGTGGATCTGCGCCTCCGGCTCGCTGAGGCCGATCAGCAGGATCTCGGCTCGCGGATACAGGGTCGCCAGGGTGTTGCACAGCGGGATCGAACCGCCCTGCCCGGCCACCGCCAACTCCTCCCCGTACGCCTCCCGCATCGCGTCCGCCATCGCCGTGTACGCCGGGCTCCCGGTGTCCGCGCGGAACGGCTGACCGCTGCCGCGCTGCGTCACCTCCACCTTCGCGCCCCACGGAGCCGCCGCCCGCAGATGCGCGGTCAGCGCCTCGGCCGCCTGCTCGGCCGCGGTGCCCGGCGGGACCCGGACGCTCACCAGCGCGCCCGCGGTGGCCTGTACGGACGGGGTCGCGCCGACGACCGGCGGCGCGTCGATGCCCAGCACCGTCACCGAGGGACGCGCCCAGATCCGGTCCGCGACACTGCCCTTGCCGACCAGCTCCACACCGTCCAGCACCTTGGCGTCGCGCCGGAAGTCTTCCTCCGGGTAGCGCAGCCCCGGCCACTCGCCCGAGGCGTCGAGACCGTCGATCGTGGTCGAACCGTCCGCGTCCCGCAGCGACGCCAGGATCTGGATCAGCGCCCCGAGCGCGTCCGGCGCCGCCCCGCCGAACTGCCCCGAGTGCAGGTTGCCTTCGAGCGTCGAGACGCGGACCTCCGCCAGCACCATGCCGCGCAGCGTCGAGGTCACCGTGGGCAGCCCCACCCGGAAGTTGCCCGCGTCGCCGATCACGATCGCGTCGGCGGCCAGCAGCTCCGGGTGCTCCTCGGCGTAGCGCTCAAGACCGCCGGTGCCCTGCTCCTCGGAACCCTCCACGATCACCTTGATGTTCACCGGAGCGCCGCCGTGCTCGCGCAGCGCCCGCAGCGCGGTGAGGTGCATCAGCACGCCGCCCTTGCAGTCGGCCGCGCCACGCCCGTACCAGCGGCCGTCCCGCTCGGTCAGCTCGAAGGGCGGGGACAGCCACGCCGATTCGTCCAGCGGCGGCTGCACGTCGTAGTGCGCGTACAGCAGCACCGTCGGCGCGCCCTCGGGCCCCGGCAGCCAGCCGTACACCGACTGCGTGCCGTCGGGGGTGTCCAGCAGGGCCACCTCCTGGAAGCCCTCCGCCCGCAGCGCGTCGGCCACCCAGACGGCCGCCTTCTCGCACTCGCTCTTCGGGAACTGTCGTTCATCGGCCACCGACGCGTACGACACCAGCTCGGCCAGCTCCGTCCGGGCACGGGGAAGCAGGGCGGCGACGGTATCGGCGAGCGGGGTGCTGGACATAGGTGCTCCTAGCAGGAATCAGGTGGCAACATCGGTCGTTGGTGCACACAACGGGGTCGCTGCCGATGGTGCCACAGCGAGATGTTCCGGACGGGCGCAATAGGATGCGGCTGAACAGGGGCAACACAGCCGGACAGGCCGAGCGGGAGCGAAACAGACGTGAGCGGTGAGCAGGCGGCGCAGGACAGCGGCGCGAACGACGGCGAGGCGCTCGCGGTCTGGGACGTCGTGGTGATCGGCGCGGGCCCCGCGGGGGCCACCGCGGCCCACGCCGCGGCCGTGACGGGCCGTCGGGTCCTCCTCTTGGAGAAGTCCGAACTGCCGAGGTACAAGACCTGCGGCGGCGGCATCATCGGGTCCTCACGGGACGCCCTGCCGCCGGGATTCGAACTGCCCCTGCGCGACCGGGTGCACGCGGTCACCTTCAGCCTCAACGGCAAGCTGACGCGCACCAAGCGCTCCCGGCAGATGCTCTTCGGGCTGATCAACCGGCCCGAATTCGACAACGCCCTCGTGGAGGCCGCCTGCGAGGCGGGCGCCGAGCTGCGCACCGGAGTGACCGTCTCCCGCGTGGAGCAGCACGGTCCCGGTGTCCCCGACCGTCGCACCGTCGCCGTCGTGCTCAACGGCAGCGGCGGCCCGGCGGGCAAGGGCGTCGAGGAGACCGTCTACGCCCGCGCCGTCGTCGGCGCCGACGGCAGTGCGAGCCGGATAGGCGCTCATGTCGGCGTCAAGCTCGACCAGGTCGACCTCGGCCTGGAGGCGGAGATCCCGGTCCCCACGTCCGTCGCGGAGGACTGGGCGGGACGGGTGCTGATCGACTGGGGCCCGCTGCCCGGCAGTTACGGCTGGGTCTTCCCCAAGGGCGACTCCCTCACCGTGGGCGTGATCTCCGCCCGCGGCGACGGCAGCGCCACCAAGCGCTACCTGGACGACTTCATCGCCCGCCTCGGTCTGGCCGGGTTCGAACCCAGCGTCTCCTCCGGCCACCTCACCCGCTGCCGCGCCGACGACTCCCCGCTCTCCCGGGGCCGCGTCCTGGTCTGCGGCGACGCCGCGGGCCTGCTCGAACCCTGGACGCGCGAGGGCATCTCCTACGCGCTGCGCTCCGGGCGTCTGGCGGGGGAGTGGGCCGTGCGCATCGCCGAGTCCCACGACGCGGTGGACGCCAGGCGTCAGGCCCTCAACTACACCTTCGCGGTGAAGGCCGGGCTCGGCGTCGAGATGGGGGTCGGCCGCCGCATGCTGACCCTCTTCGAACGGCGCCCCGGAATGCTGCACGCCGTGCTCACCACATTCCCGCCCGCCTGGCGCGCCTTCGCGGGCATCACCCGCGGAAAGAGCTCGCTCGCCGAACTCGTCCGCACCCACCCGCTCGCCCGCAAGGCGCTGGAAGCCGTCGACCGGGCCTGACATCGGCCCCGGCCCGGCTCCGGGCCCTGTGCCGTACTCCCGCGCCTCACTTCCCGTCGGTGGCGTGGACCTGGAAGATCGGGTGGTTGGGCGCTATCGCGCGCAGCTCCTCGTCGGTCGAATCCGGGCCCACGCCGTCGAAGAAGGCTCCGACCTCGGCCTTCCAGCGCTTGAGGTAGGCGCGCAGGATGGCGGGCTTGTCGTCGTCGGCCACCTCGGTGGCGGTGAACTCCTCGACCTTCTTGCCGAGGTGCAGTTCGCCGCCGCCGGCCACCCGCATGTTGTAGGTCCACTGGACGTGGCCTCGCGGGGCCACCAGATACCGCCGGCCCTCGAAGGTCAGCAGATTCACCGGGGTCTGCCGCCACTCACCGCTCTTGCGGCCCCGGACGGCCAGTACCCGCGAACCCCAGACGCTCAAGCCGCGCCGGGTCAGCCAGCCGACCGTGCGATTGAGGACGTTGACGGTGAACCAGCCGGGCTTCTTGACGTGTGCGACCTGCTCAGACATGGCGATCTCTCCGATTTCTCGACTGCTGTCGTGACCGCTGTTGTGAGCGGTGCTCTCGCTTGAGAACAGTGTGCCAGCGCCTCGTGAGAAAAAGCAAGAGCACTGCTCTCTTTCTTGGCTGATGCTCTTGAAGGTGGCACACTGACTGCCATGAGCGTGATCAGAGGAGCCAGGGAACGGGCGAGGATCGAAGTCACCGCGGCCATCAAGGAAGAGGCCAGACGCCAGCTCGCCGCCGAGGGAGCGGCGCGGCTCTCGCTGCGCGCGGTCGCACGCGAACTGGGCATGGTCTCATCCGCCCTCTACCGCTACTTCCCGAGCAGGGACGATCTGCTCACCGCTCTCATCATCGACGCCTACGACGCGATCGGCGCGGCGGCGGAGGACGCCCTGGCGAGCGCGGTGGAGCAGGGCGCGGCACCGGCCGACCGATGGGTCGCGATCTGCCGCGCCGCCGGCGAGTGGGCCGTCGCCCATCCGCACGAGTACGCGCTGATCTACGGCTCACCCGTACCCGGCTACACCGCGCCGCTCGACACCATCGGCCCCGCCTCCCGCGCCGCCCTGGCCCTGTTCTCCGTCGTCCGCGACGCCCACCGCGACGGCCTGCTCACGCAGCCGCCCGGCAATCCGCTCGCCGCCCCCGTCCGCGCCGACGCCGCCCGGCTCGCCGCGGAACTGGCCCCCGATCTGCCGGTGCGGACGGTCGCCGCGCTCGTCGCCGCCTGGGCGCAGCTCTTCGGGCTGATCAGCTTCGAGGTCTTCGGGCAGTTCAACCGGGTGGTCGAGGCCCGCCGTGAATTCCTCGAACTGGCAGCCGCGGGACTGGCCCGCCAGGTCGGCCTCGGCGCCGCCGCGAGCGCCTCGGCGGACACCTCTGACGACATACCCGCGGACGCGTCGGCGACGGACGGCGTACTCCCCGCGAAGTAGTCGCGGTGCCCCCGTACAGCGGACGCCGCCTCCCGGACCGCGGTCTAGCGTGGAACGCATGAGCCACGAGGAGCCGACAGGGCCGCCGCGCCACGGAATCCCGTTCGCGCGGCCCGTCTGGATCCCCGCACTCGCGCTGGCCTTCGTCCAGGTCGTCGGCACCCGCGTGGCATCGGGCCACCAGACCGGCCGGGTCGACCTGGACTGGCTCAGCTACCTGCTGCTGCTCGCGGGCCCGGCACTCCTGCTCCTCCGCCGCCGCGCACCGGTCGTCGTGGCCGCCGCGACCTGCGGCGCGACGCTGCTCTACATCACGCTCGGCTATCCCTACGGCCCGGTCTTCGCCAGCCTCGTCGTCGCCTTCTTCAGCGCCGTCGCCGCGGGCCACAGAAGGGCCGTGCCGGCCATCGCCCTGGTGTTCTTCGCCGGACACACGCTGATCGGCCAGTGGCTCTACCGCTATCTGCCGCCCTCCGGCGACGGCCGCGCGTCCTGGGCGGCGACCTCCGCGGCCGGTGCCTGGCTGCTCGCGGTGCTGGCCGCCGCCGAGCTGTACCGGGTACGGCGCGAGCAGATCGCCAGGGACCGCCGTGAGCGGGCCGAGGCCGAGCACCGCAAGGCCGACGAGGAGCGCATGCGGATCGCCCGCGAACTGCACGACGTGCTCGCGCACAGCATCTCGGTGATCAATGTGCAGGCGGGCGTGGCCCTCGCGTTGATGGACGAGCGGCCGGAGCAGGCGCGGACGGCGCTGGTCACCATCAAGGCCGCCAGCAAGGAAGCGCTGGGCGAGGTACGGCAGGTGCTCAGTACGCTCCGCGCCCCCGGCGAGGCACCGCGCTCGCCCGCACCGGGCCTCGACCGCCTGCCCGAACTGGTCGAACAGGCGGGCTCCGCGGGCCTGAAGGCCGAGGTCACCGTCGACGGCGCACCGGCCCCGCTGCCGCCCGGCGTCGACCTCGCCGCCTTCCGTATCGTGCAGGAGGCGCTGACGAACATCGTGCGGCACTCCGGCTCCCGCGCCGCCCGTATCCGCCTCGGCTACCGGTCCGGCAGCGTGGAAGTGACGGTCGACGACGACGGACCCGCCGTCGCGGGCGGCGAGAGCGGCGGGGGCAACGGCCTGGTCGGCATGCGCGAGCGGAGCGTCGCGCTGGGCGGCACGCTGGAGGCGGGCCCGCGCCCCGACGGCGGCTTCCGGATCCGCGCGCTGCTGCCGATCGTCGCGCCGGGCGTACCGGGCGGCGGCACCGAGGCTCCAATCGGCCCGACGCCCGGACCCTCCGCCCCGGCCGACCGGTCCGAGGGCCCGACCCCACCGGCCGCCCCGCCGACGCCACGCGCCGTACGATCGGGCACGGCCGAGCCGCTAGCGGGGGACCACCGCGCCGACCGGCCCACCCCCGCCGACGGAGCCGCTGAGGCGACCGAGTCCACCAAGGCCGTCGAGGCCACCGAGGAGCGTTCGTGATCCGCGTGCTGCTGGCCGACGACCAGGTGCTGGTCCGCGCCGGATTCCGCGCGCTGCTGGACGCGCAGAGCGACATCGAGGTGGTGGGGGAGGCGGCCGACGGCGAGGAGGCGCTGCGGCTGGTCCGCGACATGACCCCCGACGCCGTGCTGATGGACATCCGCATGCCGCTGACGGACGGTCTCGCCGCCACCCGCCGGATTACCGACGACCCGGCGTTGTCCGAGGTCAAGGTGGTCATCCTCACCACCTTCGAACTCGACGAATACGTCTTCGAGGCGATCCGCGCCGGAGCCTCCGGCTTCCTGGTGAAGGACACCGAGCCGGAGGAACTGCTGCGCGCGGTAAGGGCGGTGGTGGAGGGCGACGCGCTGCTGTCGCCCGGTGTGACCCGACGGCTGATCGCCGAATTCGCCGCTCGTTCCAAGGAGCCCGCGCAGGCGGTCGGCCTGGACCAACTCACCGAGCGGGAAAGGGAAGTGATGGCGCTGGTCGGCATCGGGCTGTCCAACGACGAGATCGCACGTCGCCTCGTCGTGAGCCCGCTCACCGCCAAGACGCACGTCAGCCGCGCGATGGTGAAACTCGGGGCGCGCGACCGGGCCCAACTGGTCGTGATGGCCTACGAGTCCGGGCTCGTCCGGCCCGGCTGGCTGGGCTGACCCGACGTCACCGACCCACCGCCCGAAGGCGAACGGCCGGCCTCCGTACCCCACTGGGCCCCCGTATCAGGACCGGTTCCGGTGCCCGACTCGGCGCCCGCGCCCCTCTCGGCGCCCGCGTCCGCGCCGACCGGTGCCCCGGGTAACGGAATCCGCTCGTGCAGCGCGTGCCCCCGCTGCTCGAAGCGGCGGAGCGTCAGGGCGACGCGCCCGCAGAAGGCGGCCGCCGCGACGATCACCGCGGCGGTGAACCACCCTTCGCGGGCCGTGCCGTGGGCCTCGTCCGCCATGACCGGGCTCACCACCGCCAGAAATCCGACCGCCGCCAGCACGGCGCCCGACACCATGGCGAAGACCATTTCGACTGTGATGGCGTCGCGTTCCGCTTGCGTACGGCTTCCGCGCATCCCCCGCCCCTCCCGTCGCAATCGCGATGCGGCCAAGTCTGCCATGGCACGACCGGCCCCGCGCGATGCCTTTTCGCGCGGGGCCGGTCGTCAAGTGCCCGGATCACCATGGGAGTCGGAGGACGCCGGAAGGGACGCGGGATGGGAATCGGACAGTCGGCCGAGCGGTCGGCCGACCGGGTGATCAGTCGCGCACGGCGACCTGTTCCGATTCGTCGGCCGCCTTGGCGGAGCCCGCGGAACCGGCAGACCCCGTGGCAGCCGCGGAACCGGCGGCGCCGGACCGTCCCGCGCCCCCGTTCTCGAAGTCGGCCGAGGACGCGACCAGGATGCCGTAGGACGCCTTCCTGCGGGTGAACAGCCCGGACAGGGTCAGCAGCAGGCCCACGAGACCGATGCCGGTGACGACCCACAGGCCGGGCCGGTAACTGTCGAGAATGGCCTGCTTGTTCGCCGGGTGATCGCCGCCGGCTGCGGTGACCACCGCGGTGACCACGGCCAGGAAGATGGCGCCGCCGACCTGGAAGGAGGTGTTGAGCAGCCCGGAGACCATGCCCTGCTCATGGTCCTTGACGCCGTTGGTGGCCTGGATGTTGAGGGACGGGAAGGCCAGCGCGAAGGCGGCGCCGAGCAGCAGCATCGACGGCAGGATGGCCGCCGCGTAGTTCGGGTCCAGATTGATCCGGAGGAAGAGGATGTAGCCGATGACCAGCGAGGTGAAGCCGACGGCGATCACCCGTGGCGTGCCGAACCGGTCCACGATCGGGCCCATCCGGGTGGACAGGACGGCCACCAGTGAGCCCGCGGGCAGGAAGGCGAGCGCGGTGTGCAGGGCGCTCCAGCCCAGCACGTTCTGCATGTACTGCGTGACGAGGAACTGGAAGGCGACGTACGAGCCGAAGAAGGTGGCGCCGCCGAGGTTGGCCCTGATCTGGCTGGACGAGCGCAGGACGCCGAGCCGGATCAGCGGGGACGAGGAGCGGTGTTCGATGGCGACGAAGGACGCCAGCAGGACGGCGACGGCGGCGAAGGAGACCAGCGTGCGGGCCGAGGCCCAGCCCGCCTCGGACGCCGAGACCACGGTGAACACCAGCAACAGCATCGAGGCCGTGCCGGTGACGGCGCCCGGCAGGTCGTATCCGCGGCCCTTGCCGCTCTCGCGCGGGCTCTTCGGGATGAGCTTCAGACCGGCGGCGAGGGCGATCAGCGCGACCGGCGCGGGCAGCAGCATCGTCCAGCGCCAGCCCGCCTCGGTGAGGAAGCCGGAGAGCACCAGACCCATGGAGAAGCCGGTGGCGCCGCAGCTCGAGTAGATGGTGAGGGCGCGGTTGCGGACCGGGCCCTCGGCGAAGGTCGTGGTGATGATCGACAGTCCGGCGGGCGCGGTGAACGCGGCGCTGAGGCCCTTGATGAAGCGGGTCGCGATCAGCAGTTCACCTGAGTCGACCAGGCCGCCGAGCAGTGAGGCGACGGCGAAGACGCCGAGCGCGATGAGGAAGACGCGGCGCCTGCCGAGCAGGTCGGCCGCGCGGCCGCCGAGCAGCAGCAGGCCGCCGTAGCCGAGGATGTAACCGCTGACGACCCACTGGAGCGAGGACGTGGAGAGGTCGAGGTCGTGGGCGATCGAAGGCAGCGCCACGCCGACCATCGACACATCGAGTGCGTCGAGGAAGAGCGCCGCGCAGAGCACCAGGAGCGTGCCCCACTGCAGGGCACTCCATCGCTCCTCGGTGCGGGGGACGGTAGGAGACGGAGAGGTCATGGAGGCGAGACTTACATGCGCACGCATTCAATGCAAGCGCATTTAATGTCCGTGCATGAAGGGTTCGCTTTCTGCTACCGTGCAGACATGACCGGCGACAAGGGTGAGCGGGCGCTCGTGGACGAGTGGCGGCAGATCCTTGCCGTGCACGCGCGCACGGCATGTGAACTCGACCGTGCGCTGCACCAGTACGGGCTCGGCGCCAGCGACTTCGAGGTGCTGGACCTGCTCGCCTCCGGCGACCCCCAGGACGGCGGCTGCACCTTCCGCGTCCAGGAGCTGGCCGACCGCGTCCACCTCAGCCAGAGCGCGCTGTCCCGGCTCGTCGCCCGGCTGGAGAAGGACGGTCTCGTCGACCGCGGCATCTGTAGCGAGGACCGCCGGGGCGTACGCGTCGGCCTCACCGAGACCGGCCGCGCCCGTTACGAACAGGCCCGCCCCTGCCACCGCGCCGTGCTGGAACGGATGCTCGTCCAGAGCTGACCCCGTTCGTCAATCCGCGGGCCCCGGTCCGTTCGTCAGGTGATCTTCGCCGTCCGACGCCACAGCTCCACCAGCGCGTCGTCACCCGTCACCGACAGCCGCTCGTACGGCCCGCGGTTCCACAGCGCCAGATAGAGGTCGGCCGCCGAGCCGGTGACGGTGCAGTCCGCCTCACCGGGCGCGTCGCGCTCCGCGGTCGGGGCCTCGGACGAGAGCCGCAGCAGCCACTCGCGGGCGCCGCCCGGCACGTCGGCCGCCCGGACCCGCAGCGTGCGCGGCCGGTCGGTGCGGAGCCTGGCCCGCCGCCTGGCCTGGAAGCCGGTCAGCAGCTCGTCCACGCCGTCCGCCGCGAAGCCGGTGGCCACCGGGGACGGGTCGCGGCCCAGCGCCGCCTCCGCGTCGATCCGGTGGATCGTCGTCTCATGGGCCTGGCGCCGCGCCCAGAAGGCCAGCGGCGAGGGCGCCGCCAGGAAGAACCAGCACGTCAGATCGGCGGGGGCGGCGACCAGCGCTTCCGTCAGCCGCCGATGCGTACCCCGGTACCAGTCCACCAGCTCCGGGTCGTCGGGCACCGCCGGGTCCAACGGCTCGCGTTCCATGCGGCCTTCGGCGACGTACCCGGTGGCCCAACGGTGCACCGCGCCGGTGTGCGCCAGCAGGTCGCGCACCCGCCAGCCGGGACACGGCGGCACGGGCGCGTCGAGACCGGCGCCGCCCGCCGCGTCGGCGAGCAGCGTGCCCTCGTCGCGCAGCGTGTCGATGAACTCGGCTGTCTCCATGCTCCCCGTCCGCCTCCCCGTCCGCTGATCGCTCTCCATGCGCGGATTCTCGCAGGACGGTCACCGTGCGGGCGAGGGAGTAAACGGGGCCGGCGGCCCGCTCAGCGGGTGGGCCGGGCGCCCGTCTCCGCGGGCGTCGAGCCGTCGGCGGAGCGCTCGCCCCTGGTGTCGGCGTGGCGGCGGGCGTACCGGGCCGCGTAGCCGAGCAGTACGGCGTTGAGCGCCGCGGAGACCAGCGCGGCCACGACGGTCAGCGTCCAGCCGGACCAGCCGAAGGCGGTGCCGCGGGTGTCCATGCCGCCGACCGCGGCGAAGGGCGCCCAGATCAGCGGCGTCCACGGCAGGGTCAGCAGCACCAGCAGGACGGCGGTGAGCGAGGCGTTGCGGTGCGAGAAGACCGCCGTGTCCAGCAGCATCAGCGCCAGCGCGGCGCCGACGACGTACAGATAGCCGCGGGAGATCCGTTCCCGGTGCAGCGGGCCGGTGGCGGTGGTCAGCCAGGACGGTATGCGCATCGCTCCTCCTTGCGGTTCCGAACCCGTACGGTTCCGGCCCGTGAGGCTCCGACGCCTTCGCCCCGCCCGGTCTCCGGGCCCTACGCTTCCGGCAGTGGATCTCGCGGCCGGGGACCAGCATGCCGTGATACGTGGCGGTGAGCGCCTGTTCCGTCGGTCACTTCTCGGCGCGCGCGGCGCTGTTCCGTACGCCGTAGGCGATGGCCGCCGCGACCGCGGCCAGGGCGGAGACGGTGGTCAGCGCGGTGGGCAGGCCGACGGCGTCGGTGAGGAAACCGATCGAGGGCGGGCCGAGCAGCATGCCGCCGTAGCCGAGGGTGGAGGCCGCCGCGACGCCGCCGGGGCCGGTCAGTTCGCCCGCCCTGGCCATGGCGGTGGGGAAGAGGTTGGCCAGGCCGAGCCCGGTGACGGCGAAACCGGCCACCACGACCGGGGTCGACGGCGCCAGCGCGCCGATCAGCATCCCCGCGGAGGCGGTGAGGCCGCCCAGCACCAACGCCCGTGTCTGTCCGAGGCGTTCGATCAGCGCGGTACCGGAAAGGCGGCCGAGCATCATCGCGCCCGCGACCGCCGCGTAACCGGCCGCCGCGATGCTCGACCCGCCATGCAGATCCTGCTCGATGTGCAGCGGCCCCCACTCGGCGAGCGCGCCCTCGCCGTACGCGGAACACGCCGCGATCAGCCCGAAGAGGAGGACGATCAGCCCCGTCCTGGCAGGCTTGCCGGGCGCGGTCTTCGCGACGGGCGCGTGCACCGGGTCCGTCGCCGTCGCGGTGACCGCGTCGGCAGGTGCCGCGACCGTACGGGCCGGGCCGTCCGCGAGCGGCGGTTCCGTACGGGCCTGTACGGGTCCGACCGTCTGGCGTGCCGCGACCGCCGACGGCTGCCGCAGCGGGTGCGCCAGCAGGACGCGTCCGGCGAGGAAGACCGTCAGCAGGCCGATCGGGGTGAGCAGCAGCAGGTGCGTGGCGGCCGACAGGTGCGGTGCCAGCAGGCCGCCGAGCCCCGCGCCGAGCAGGCCGCCCATGCTGTATGCCGCGTGGAAGCTGGACATGACCGGGCGGCGCATGGCCGCGACCAGGTCGACGGCGACGCTGTTGATCGCCACGTTCATGCCGCCGTAGGCCACCCCGAACAGCAGCAGGACGAGGCCGAGGGCGAGTGCCGAGTGCGTCCTCGGGGGCAGGGCGATGCTCAGGGAGAGGAGGATGCCGGTCAGCACCGTCACCCGGCGGCTGCCGAAGCGGCGGCAGAGCCGTCCGGTGAGCACCATTGTGGCGATGGCGCCGACGGAGACACCGAGCAGCGCGAGGCCCAACTGACCGGCGGTCGCGCCGGTCTGGGCCTTGATCGCGGGAATGCGGACGACCCACCCGGCGAAGAGGAAGCCGTCGACGGCGAAGAAGACGGTCAGGGCGACGCGCAGGCGGCGTAGGGCAGGAGAGGGTGGGGGAGTGTGGTGGGATCGGCCGAGGGCCGTCCCTATTTTGTTTAGCGTCGGCACAAAGTCAGAATAGAGGGGTGACACAGATTCGGACAAGGCTTGAGAGGGGTCGGGGCGCGCTCGGCCCGGCACTCTCCCTCGTGCACACCGGCCGCGCGGCGACCCGCGCCCTGCTCACCGCGGAGCTCGGAGTGACCCGCGCCACCGCCGGGGCGGTGGCCGCGGAGCTGGAGGCGCTGGGACTGATCCGGGTCGACACCCGGCCCACCGGCCCCTCCGGCGCCCAGGGCCGTCCCTCGCACCGGCTCGACGTGGCCCCCGGCGGACCGGTCGCGCTCGCCGCCCAGGTGCACGCCGACGGATTCCGGGCCGCGCTGGTCGGACTCGGCGGCGAGATCGTCGCCACCGCGCCCGGCTCCATGACCGTGCACGCCGACCCCGCGCATGTGCTCGCCGCGGTCGTGGAGGCCGGAGCGGAGCTGCTGAGCGCGTCGGGACGGGTCTGCGTCGGCGCGGGCCTCGCCGTACCGTCCGCCGTCGCGGAGCCCGAGGGCACCGCACTCAACCCGCTGCACCTCGCGTGGCCCGCGGGCGCCCCCGTACGGCAGGTGTTCGCGAGCCAGATCGCCCGCGTCGGCATCACGGGACCCGACGGCGACCCCGTCCCCTCCTTCATCGGCAACGACGTCAACGTCGCCGCGCTCGCCGAGCACCGGCACGGCGCGGGACGCGACGCCCAGCACCTGCTCGTCGTCGCCTCCGGACACCGCGGTGTCGGTGGCGCCCTGGTCCTCGACGGCCGTCTGCACACCGGCAGTTCAGGGCTCGCCCTGGAGGTCGGCCACCTCACCGTGCTGCCCGACGGACGCCCATGCCACTGCGGCAGCCGCGGCTGTCTCGACGTCGAGGCCGACCCGCTGGCCTTCCTCGAAGCGGCCGGTCGCGCGCCGGGGCCCGAGGGCTCGCTGCTCCAGCAGTCCATCGACCTGCTCCGCAGGGAGTACGACGACCCGTCCGACCCTTCCGTCCGCGACGCCGCGCACACCCTCATCGACCGCCTCGGCCGCGGTCTGGCCGGACTCGTCAACGTCCTCAACCCCGATCGCATCCTTCTCGGCGGCCTGCACCGGTATCTGCTGGACGCTGATCCGGAGCGTTTGCGGGCTGTTGTCGCCGATCACAGCCTTTGGGGGCGCAGCGGTAGTGTGCCGCTGCTCGCTTGTGCTCTGGACCACAACAGCCTTGTCGGGGCGGCGGAGTTGGCGTGGCAGCCGGTGCTGGATGATCCGCTGGCGCTGCTGGGCGGGTGAGGGGTGCCCGTTGGTTTGAGGGTTCGCCGCTGTGTGCCTTGTCTTTCCCGCCCGCCCACCCGTGCGGGTGCTTTCTTCGTCTGCGGGTGCCGCTTGTGCCTGGGTCGGTGCCGGTCCGGGGCACCTCCTCGGGCGACGAACGTGCCCGCACTTCGATGACGTCCAGCCCTTGTCCGTTCGTCCCCCTGCGGGGGCACCCCGGCCCGTCCCCTCCCGGTACGTCGGCGTCCGCCTGTCCGGTGGGGGTTGCCGGGGAAGGGGGGTGGGTGGGTGCCGGGGCCCTGCGCCCCCCGACCTCCCGGCGGGGTGGGCGAAAGGGGGTGGGTGGGCTCGGGTATGTCGGCGTCCGCCTGTCCGTGGGGTGCCGGGGTGGGTGTCCAAGATCGTGAGGGTGCCCCCGGTGTCTTCCGCCCTGAAGGGGCGCTCTCCGTCGATCCCATGGTGGAGGAACGGCCGGGCGCCGTCGCCGGTCTTTGGGACTTCCTCAGCCACAGCGGACCGTCGGACGCCGACGTGCCCGAGCCCCCGCCCACCCCCATTCCCCGGCAACCCCCACCGGCAGGCGGACGCCGATGGGCGAGGAGGGGACGGGGCGGGGTGCCCCCGCAGAAATACGTTGACGGCCGGGTGCCGGATTTGCAGAGGCCAGGTGATACGGATTTCGAGGAGGTGCCCCGGCCCGGCACCGACCAGGCACAGGCGGCACCCGCAGACGAAAAAACACCCGCACGGGCGGGCGGGCGGGCAAGACAGGCCGCGCAGCGGCGAGCCCTCAGAAGAGCGGCGGCGGGGCTTGCTTGGCCGGCGCGGTGACGGCCGTCGGGACGTCCGTTGGCGCGCCGTGCGGCGCGCGCAGCAGAGGCCAGCCCTGGGCGAGCCGGGTGTCGAGCAGTAGAAGGCGGCCCGAGTCTTCCGCCCCCTCCGGCTCCGAGACCCGCACGTAGACGTCGTAACCGGCCGCCGCCCTGACCGTCCCGGTGACCGTGCTGCCCGGCGGCAGCGCGGTGATGCGGGCGGCCGGAGGCGGGAGTTGACCGGGGGAGAGGCCGAACAGGACGGCGTGGTCGACGACTTCGCAGGGCCGAGCCCGCAAGGTGTCGGGCAGCAGGCCGGCCACCGAGGCGTGCAGGCCGCGCAGTTCGGCCGCGCGGGCCTCCGCGTCGGGCAGCGCGTGGCGGGCGGCGCGCTTGGCCGGAGCGGAGACGCGGTCGGGGACGCCGAGGGCCGCGCCCAGGATCGCCTCGGTACGGCGGGCCGTCATCAGGGGCCCCTTGCCGAGGAAGGTGAAGCAGACGGCGGCCTGCTCCCGCAGCCTGGCCGCGCCGCGTTCGGCCGCCGTGATGCCCACCTTGAGCAGTCCGGGGCCGAACCAGGCCAGATAGACGGCGTACGGCCGCGGATCGTCCGCCTTGGTGTCGGCCGCCACCGAATACGAACGGTCCAGCGCGGCGCACCGCTCGCACTGGTCGCGCCGTACGTCGGGAGGCAGCCGCGCGCCGTAAGGACACGTCACGTACCGGCCACCGCGCCACACCCCCGCGCAGGTGCGTACCGCTTCCGCGCCGACGGCCAGGGACAGCGGTCCGCCGAGCCGCAGCGGGCTTGACCGGCCGCGGTGCACCGGATGCCACCACGTCCACTCGGGACCGCCCTGACCCCAGCCCAGTCCCGTGCAGCGCCACATGTCCCCGACCCTAGGGCAGGGGTACGACAGCGCCCGCCCTCGACCGCCGGCGCCGGTGCCCGCACCGCCGGGAGCAGCGCCGGGAGCAGCGCCGGGACCGCCGCGTACTGCGCGGGTGGTAGCGCGGGTGCCGCTGGCCGTACGACGACGGGCGGCCCGTGGAGGACGAGGCTCGGTGGTGTCGGAAGAAGCCTCCCGACCCGGCATCCACCGAGGAGTTGACGAGCGATGAACACCCTGGCTTGGCATGACGGCGGGCCCGGCCCGTGGATTCTGTTCCTGCCCCTGATCTGGGCGGCCGCGGTCGTCACCGTGATCACCGTGCTGCGCCGCACCGTCTGGCGCGGACGCGGGCGCGGCGGCCCCTGGCGGGCAGCGCCGTGGCGGTCGGAGGTGGTCAGCGAGGCCGCGGAGAACTCGCCGGTCACCCTGCTCGGCCGCCGCTTCGCCGCGGGCGAGATCGACGAGGACGAGTACTGGCGCCGGCTGTCGGTCCTGGACGAGCGCTTCGGCCGTGACCTGCGCGAGGGCAAGGGCGGTACGGCGTGAGCGCGCTGCCCAGCGGCCCGAACGACGGGCGGCCCGGCTGGACGTCCTGCGGGCCGTCACCACCGAGTGAGCCAGCGGGACACGGCGGCCCGGCACGACAGCGGGACACGACAGCGGGACACGACAGCGGGACACGACAGCGGGGCACGGCGGAGGAGCGCGCGCACAGACGGACCGGCCGTCGTATCCGCACGGGGGGATACGACGGCCGGTTCCGTGGCCTCGCGGATCGCCGGGCAGGCACCGTACGGGATCGCCGTGACGGGCGGCCTGCGCACCGGGTCGGTCAGGCGACCGGTACGGCGATACTGGCGGCGACGGCGGCGATGCGCTCACGCGGGGGCTCGAAGGCCACAGCGGCACGCAGCGGGACCAGCGACGGCCGCGGCATCGGTGTGCGGAGCACGAACCACACGACCTTGCCGCCGTCCTCGGGCAGCAGATCGGTGCCCCAGCTGTCGCTCACCGCCTCCACCATGGCCAGCCCGCGACCGGCGGTCGCCAGCGGCTCCGCGGCGGCCGGTGCCAGCTTCGGCAGCCTCGGGTCGTTGTCGGTGACGGCCACCGTGAGGCGGTCGGACGCGTGCGACAGACGCACCGAGCAGTGCTTGTCGGGCTTGGCGTGGCGGTGGACGTTCGCGAGCAGTTCGCTGATGCCGAGCGACGCCGCGTCGATCAGCGGGTCGAGACGCCAGTAGCGAAGCTGGGCGGACACGATGCGCCGGATCTGCTGGATCCGGTACGGATGCGCGTCGAGTTCGAGCGCACACTCTCTGTCGGTTTGGTCGGCTTGCATGATCACGGCTGCGACTCCCTCCGCGGCGGGGGCCGGAACACCGCGGGGCGGGTCCGGGACGTACGCCGCTCCGATGGGAACACCTGAGCGAAAATGCGTAGAGTGACTGCTACAGCACTCCGTGATGCGATTTCAGAGTCTCCCCAGGTGGCCGAATCCGCAACTTCCGGGACCGTCGCCCGCCTGCGCAAAGGCCGACGGGCCAGTGCTGGACCGCTTTCCGGTGGTTTAGACGCTTATGATCCACGGCATGGACGCGAACGATTCGGACGAGACCGGCGAGCGATCGGACGGGGCGAGCGGCGAGGGAAGAACCGCCGAGGGGGCCGGAGCGGCGGGGGCGACCGGAGTGGCCGGGGCGGGTGACCGGGCGGGCGGCCGTACCGGCACGGTGGACGTCGACCGCACTGACACCGGCTACCGCGCCTGGCTGAAGGAAGCCGTCCGCAAGGTCCAGGCCGACGCCAACCGGTCCGCCGACACCCACCTGCTGCGCTTCCCGCTGCCCGAGTCGTGGGGCATCGACCTCTACCTCAAGGACGAGTCCACCCACCCGACCGGCTCGCTCAAGCACCGCCTCGCCCGCTCGCTCTTCCTCTACGGGCTGTGCAACGGCTGGATCCGCCCCGGCAAGCCGGTCATCGAGGCGTCCAGCGGCTCAACCGCCGTGTCCGAGGCCTATTTCGCGGGTCTCATCGGCGTGCCCTTCGTCGCGGTCCTCCCGCGCACCACCGCGCACGAGAAGCAGCGGCTGATCGAATTCCACGGCGGCCGGTGTCATCTCGTGGACGACCCGCGCACGGTCTACGAGGTCTCCGCGCGGCTCGCGGCCGAGACCGGCGGTCACTACATGGACCAGTTCACGTACGCCGAGCGCGCCACCGACTGGCGCGGCAACAACAACATCGCCGAGTCGATGTTCCAGCAGCTCCGCCGTGAGCGGTACCCGGACCCGGCCTGGATCGTCGCCACCGCGGGGACCGGCGGCACCTCGGCGACCATCGCCCGCTATGTGCACTACATGCAGCACGACACGCGGATCTGCGTCGCCGACCCGGAGAACTCCTGCTTCTTCGACGGCTGGCTGACCGGTGACAAGTCCGTTTCCTGCGAGCGGGGTTCACGGATCGAGGGGATCGGACGGCCGCGCATGGAGCCGAGCTTCGTGCCCGGCGCGATCGACCGCATGATGAAGGTCCCGGACGCCGCCTCGGTCGCGGCCGTACGCGCCCTCGACACGGCCATCGGCCGCAAGGCGGGCGGTTCCACCGGCACCGGGCTGTGGAGCGCCTTCAAGATCATCGCCGAGATGGTCGCGGAGGGTCGCACCGGCAGCGTCGTCACGCTGATCTGCGATCCGGGCGACCGCTACCTCGACAAGTACTACTCCGACGCCTGGCTCGCGGCGCAGGGCCTGGACATCGCGCCGTACGCGGCGGCGATCGACGCCTTTCTGGCGGACGGCAGTCGGCCGGATTGACGCCACGTCAGATACGAGGTCGGCGCGCGGTCCGGCGCCGGACCCAGTGCCTGATCAGATCGCCGCCAGCGCGTCGATCTCCACCCGGAACGCGGGGTTGACCAGCCCGGCGACCCGTACCAGGGAACACGCGGGGAGCCTCTGCGGGGCCAGGAATTCGTCCCGCACCCGCCGGAAGGCGGCGAGGTCGGCGAGATCGGTGAGGAAGACGGTGAGCTTCACGATCCGGTCCGGCGTCGCGCCCGCGGCGGCCAGCGCCGCCACGAGATTGACGAACACCTGCCGGATCTGGGCCTCGGCGTCGTCCTCGCCGACCAGCGTGCCGTCCGCGTCGAGCGGCACCTGACCCGACACCGCGACCATGCGCCCGGTGAACGCCACCGCGTGGCTGTACCCGTTGACCGGCGGCAGCCCCTCCGGCCGCTCGTAGTGCGCGATGTCCGACTGATCCTTGTCACCCATGACGGGCATGGTGGCACAGCCGTGTGCCGGTCCCCGCACCCGCACCCGCCGCGACCTCGCGGAACGCACAGCGGACGCGGATAAACGGACCCGGATGTGACGAAACTCTGACGGAGTGCCGCCGACCCTGGCCAGCGGGCCTCCGGCGTGCTCGAATCGAGGAATGGAAGACAGCACGTCCCACCCGGTGAGGTCACCGGAACCGCTTCCGCCGGCGGCAGTCCCGCACACCCCGAAATCGCCGGACACCCCCAGAACGCCGGACACCCCCCAACCGCGGGACACCCCGGACTCGCAGGACGCTCAGGACTCCCCGGAAGGCGCGGAATCGGAAGGGCGCGGCACCCCCGTGGGTCGCCGAGTCATCCTCGGCATGCTGGGACTCGGCGCCGTCGGCGTCGGCGTGGGCAGCGCCGTCCAGGGCAAGCTCGACACGATCCTGGCGTCGGTCAGCGCCAAGGACCCCACCGGGGTGACCGGACTGCTGCCCGGCGGCGGCGGTTTCCGCTTCTACTCGGTGTCCAACTCCATCCCGCACCGGGGAGAGAACGACTACCGGCTGACCGTCGGCGGCCTCGTCGACAAGCCCGCCTCGTACCGCCTCGCCGATCTGCGGGCGCTGCCGCAGGTGCGGATGGTGCACGACGTGCAGTGCGTCACCGGCTGGCGGGTGCCGAGCACCGCATTCTCCGGGGTGCGGCTGTCCACCCTGCTCGACGCGGCGGGCGTCCAGGCCAAGGGCGGGGCGATCCGCTTCAACTGCTTCGACGGCGTCTACACCGAGAGCCTCACCATGGAGCAGGCCAGGCGGCCCGACATGCTGGTGGCGCTCACCATGAACGACAAGCCCGTCACCGACGCGCACGGCGGACCCGTACGGCTCTACGCCGCGCCCATGTACTTCTACAAGTCCGCCAAGTGGCTGTCCGGAATCACGGTCACCAAGGACGTCCAACCCGGCTACTGGGAGCACTACGGCTATGACGTGGACGGATGGGTCGGCACGTCGAACGGCCGCCATGATGACCCGACTACGTGAGGCACGGGCCGTCACCGGGCTGCGCCGCTTCACCCGCGCCGAGACCTGGGTGCACCGCTCACTGGCCTGGCTGATGGGCGTGTGCGTGTTCACCGCCGCCTGTCTGTACTTCCCGCCGCTGTCGGAGATCGTCGGCCGCAGACGGCTGGTCGTCACCGTCCACGAGTGGTCCGGCATCCTGCTCCCGGTACCGGTGATCCTGGGACTGGCCTCGCGCGCCTTCCGCCGGGACGCGAGCGGGCTCGGCCGGTTCTTCCCGCACGACTGGCGCTGGCTGCGCGCCGCGCTGCGCACCCGCAGGCGCGAGCCGAGCCTGGCGGGCAAGTTCAACGCGGGCCAGAAGCTCTTCGCGGCCTTCAGCGTCGGCGCGGTGCTGGTGATGATCGGCAGCGGGCTGATCATGTGGTTCCCCCGGATGTCCCCGCTGCTCTACCGCACCGGCGCCACCTTCGTGCACGACTGGCTGGCGCTCCTGCTGGCCGCGGGGATCACCGGACACGTGTGGTTCGCCAGCAAGGACCCCGAGGCGCGGCGCGGCCTGCGCACCGGCTACGTACCGCGCTGGTGGATCAAGGAGGAACACCCGCTGTGGCAGCCGGAATCCCCGACCGAGGGTGACGGGGAGGGGAGCGGCGGCGGCCGTGCTCCGGGGAGGACGGGGAAGACCACGGCGCGCGGGCCGCGCTGAACTCCGGTGCGCCCGCGGCCGGTTCGCGGTCGCACGTACCTTTCGCGGCAGTTCTGTTACGGGCCGGACACCGGGCGGTCGCTCCGGGGCCACCGGGGTTTCGCGGGACGCGCCTAGCGTCGCCGCATGACGACGTCTCAGGTGACGCGGCCCCCGGCGGGCGACCCGCCGGCGGTGGTGGCCGTAACGGTCAGGCAACCGGAGACGATACGCGCGCCGCGGCGCGGCCTTCGACGGGGGAAGGCCGGGCCGCGGCGGCTCGGTACCAGGGCCGTGACGGCGCTGGCGCTGCTGGCCGCGCTGTGCGCCGTCGCGGTCGCCGGGGCGATCGGCGTACGGTCGGACACCGCGGGGCTGCGGGACGCGGTGACCCAACGGGCCGCCGTGGCGGGTCAGTTGCGCTTCGCCCTGGCCGACCTGGACGCCCAGCGGGCCGACACCCTCGCACCGGGCAGATCCGCCACCGACGCACAGGTCGAGGTCGGCAACCAGCTCATCGCGCTGATCACCGCGCAGCAGCGGCGCGCCGAGATCAGCGACCTGCTGCGGCAGCTCGCCGCCGACCGCTCGCAGAGCGTCCGGGTGCGGGACCTGCTCGACGGGCTCGGCCGTTACGACGACCTCAGCGGCCGGGCCGCCTACGTGGACGAGCAGCAGCCCGACCGCACCGCGGGCCACCCGCCGCCGCGCGCCGTGGCGATGAACGTCCAGGCCGGGCAGATCATGCACGACCAGCTCCTGCCCGAGGCCACGGAGCTGTCCGCCGGGTACGAGGCGAAAGCGGCGCAGTTGGAGTCCGCGGCCCACTCGGCCGCGCTGCGCTGGGCCCTGGTCATCGGTGCCGTCGGCCTGCTGACGCTCGGCTTCCTCCTGTGGTGGCAGTGGGAACTGGCCACCGACTACCGGCGGTTGTTCAACCCGGCGCTGGTCGCGGCCACCGTCGCCGCGCTGCTCGTCACCCTCGTGGGCACTCTCGCCCTCACCTCGTCCGCCGACGCCGTGACCGCGGCCGGCCGCGAAGGGCTGCGCCCCTGGTCCCGGCTGGCCGAGGCCCGCGCCACCGCCGCGCAGGCCGCCGCGAGCGAGAGCCGCTGGTTCGTCCACGACGCCGCCTACGGGGTCGCCGACCAGCGGCAGTTCGACGGTCTGGTCAAGCGACTCGACGCACTGGTCAGCCCCGACGGATACGCCACCGCGGCCGAACGCGCCGCGTACGAGGACGTTCTCACCCGCTACGGCCACTTCCTCGCCGACGACAAGCGGCTGCGGTCACTGAAGTCGCGGGGCAGGACGGACGAGGCCGCGGTTGTCCTGACCAACGTCGGACGCGGTGACGTGGCCTTCGACTTCTGGGACTTCGCCACCACCCTGGACGCCCTCGCGGGCCGTCAGCTCGACGACTTCGACACGCACGCGAAGGCCGCCCACGACGACCTGGCGGGCTGGCCCCAGATCCCGGCGGGCGCGCTCGGCGCGGCCGGTGTGCTGGTGCTCCTCGCCGTGCGCGCACGCTTCGCCGAATACCGCTGAGCCGCTGGACGGACTGAGCCGAGGACCTGGACGGCCTGAGCCGAGTCCCTGGACGACCGGAGCCGAAGCCCTGGGCGACCGGAGCCGAAGCCCTGTACGAACTGAGCCGAGGTCCTGAACACCCTTAGCCGGGCGGTCAGTTGTCGGCCGCGCCCGTCGAGCCCTCCGGCTCCTCGGCGACCATCAGCTCCGACAGGTGCTCGGCGATCTCCGCGCGCAGCACCTCGGGAATGCCCGCGTCCGTCACGAGAGTGTCCACGTCCTCCAGCGAGGCGAAGGAACTCAGGCCCACCGTGCCCCACTTGGTGTGGTCGGCGATCACCACGACGCGGCGGGCGGACCGTACGAACTGCCGGTTGGTCTCGGCCTCCGCGAGGTTCGGCGTCGACAGGCCCGCCTCCACGGAGATGCCGTGCACGCCGAGGAAGAGCAGGTCGAAGTGGAGGGACTGGATCGCCCGGTCCGCGACAGGGCCGACCAGCGTCTCCGACGGGGTGCGCACACCACCGGTGATGACCACGGTCGCGCTCGCCTCGCCGCTGTGGGCGCCGGTCCGCCGCTGCCCCGACTGGAAGACGTCCGCGACCCGCACCGAGTTGGTGACCACGGTCAGATCCGGCACGTCCAGCAGATGGTGGGCCAGCGCGAAGGTGGTCGTGCCGCCCGCCAGCGCGATGGCGCTGCCCGGCGTGACCAGGGTCGCCGCCGCCCGCGCGATGGCCTCCTTCGCGCCCAGCTCAAGCGCCGACTTCGCCTCGAAGCCCGGCTCGTGGCTGCTGGCCTCGACGACCGGCACCGCGCCGCCGTGCACCTTCTCCACGACACCCTGCCGGGCCAGCGCGTCGAGATCGCGCCGCACCGTCATGTCGGAGACGTTCAGCCGCCGCGTCAGCTCGTTGACCCGGACACCGCCGCGCCGCCGCACCTCGTCGAGGATCAGGGCCCGCCGCTGCTCCGCGAGCAGGTTCTGGTTGTCGCTCACCCGTGACCCCGTCCCGTCCGTCTCGTTGTCCGCGATGCCGTCCACCGACGTGCTGCGGTCATCTTTCCATGAGCGGCGACATCGCGTGTACGTCAGATGACCGGACCGGTACGACTTCCGACCATCGACATCACGATTACGGCACGGCTGCCGGGCTGACGGCTGCCCGCGGGCCGGGCGGGCACCACCGGAGGGAACAGCGAGGGACGGGGGACGCAGTGTCACCACGAACGGGAGCGGGAGCGGGAGGCGGAACGGACGCGCGGGCGGCGGAAGCGGAGGCGAGAGCCGAAGCGGAACCCGAGGCGAACACCGGACCCGAAGCCGGTACGTGCGAGACGCTCGCGCTGGAACTCCTCGTCCACGGAGTCGGCGGCACCACCCCCGCCCTCATGCTCGACGACTCCCGTATCGTCTGCGTCGCGGGCGACGACATCGCCGGGATACACCGCCGCGTCCGCGACGCCGACGCCGAGGAGCACCCCGAGGAACACCGCGACGGCCCGGTGGCCGAGGCGTACTGCTGGTCCAACCTCACCTCGGGCAACGGCAGCCGCGCGCTGTGGCTGCTGCTCCTGCCGTTCATGATCGCCAACCTGGCGCACTGGATGCGCCCGCCGTCCACCCGGCACCGGCTGTGCCGCGCCTACGACGTCCTCGTCCGGCTGATCGCGCTGACCCTCACCGTGCTGCTGGTCGCCGCCGCCTGCGAAGTCGCCCTCGACATCGTCGCGTGGCAGTGCGCGGGCCGGGCCGCCTGCGCCCGCGACAAGGCGTGGCTCGGCTTCGCGGCCGTCGAGCGCGGCGGCTGGTGGAGCGAGCCCGGCCGCCGCCTCGCACTGGCCGCCACCGCACCGCTCGCCCTGACCTGCCTGCTGTGGTGGCTGTCCCACCGCACCTGGTACGCGTACGAGTCGCAGCGCCCGAACGACCGGCAGGCCCCGCCGCCCGGCTCCGGCACCCCCGCCCTCGCGCTGCCCGGATTCTGGTACGGCCGCCGGTCCGTCGCCCGGCTGCGCACCGCCCACACCGCCGCCGGCCTGCTCACCGTCGCCGCCGCCCTGTGCGTCCCGGCCCTGCGCTACGACCACGGGCACGGCGGGCGGGCGCTCCCGGCGGTCGGCTGGACGCTCGCCGGGCTGCTCGCTGTCCTCGGCACGGCGGCCGTCGTCGCCGCGTGCCGGGCCCGCCGTACCGAGAACGACGTGGACGACACCACCGACCGGCTCACCACGCGGGTCCTGCTCAACGGCACGGCGGCGGCACTGACCGCGGCCGTCGTCTACGGCGCCTGGCACCGGCCCGGCTGGACCTCCGCCGGACGGCTGCCCGCCGCCCAGACGTTCACCGTGCTCACCGTGCTCCAGGGCGCGCTGATCGCCGCGCTCGCGGTGACGGCGCTGCTCCTGCACCGCTCGCCTCCGCCGGAGTACGCGCCGACGTCCGCGACCCCTCGCGGGTCCGACGACGCGCCCGACGACGCGCCCGACGATTCACCTGACGACGACGCCCCCGACGGCCTGCCCGCCGACCGCGGGGTCGCGCTGCGCGGGCTCGCCGGGCCCGCCGTCGCGCTGCTGGCCTGCGCGATGGGCGGAGTGCTGACCGGCGGGGTGGCGCAGCGGTGCGCGGACTGGCTGGACCGGGGTCCGACGCCCGGCGAGAAGGGCAGCTCGCTGGCCGGGCCGCCCGCCGTGCTGACCTGGGAGGCGTCCGTGATCCCCGCCGTGCTCGCGGTGCTCCTGCTGTGCGCCGCCGCGGTGATGTGGCGGCTGCGGCGCCGGGAGCGGGAGCTGCGCGCGGAGGTCGAGCGGATGTACCCGGACGAGCCGCACCACAGGACCAGGACCCGGCAGATCGCCGGGACCGTCGCCCGCGCCGGGCTGACCGACAGCGCGCCGATGCTGATCGCCGTGGTGTGCGCGGCGTCGTTCGCCCTGGGCGCCGGGGCTCTCGTGGGCGCCCTGCGCTCGGGCCGCACACCGGGGGAGACCGCCGCCGGGGCGCCGGGCGTCCTCGACGCGGTCGCCGGCACCGCGCAGGCGCTCGGCTCCTGGATGGTCGGCGCCGGAGTGGTGGCACTGATCGCGCTGGGACGGCGGGCGTACCGCGACGCCTCCGCGCGCCGCACGGTCGGCATCCTGTGGGACGTCGGCACCTTCTGGCCGCGCGCCGCGCACCCCTTCGCGCCGCCCTGCTACGCCGAGCGCGCGGTGCCCGACCTGAGCTGGCGGATCCAGACCTGGACGCGGCGCACCGGCGGCCGGATCATCCTGTCCGGCCACTCGCAGGGCAGCGTCCTGGCCGCCGCCGCGGTCTGGCAGCTCGACCCGGCCACCCGCGCCCGCGTCGCCCTGCTCACCTACGGCTGTCCGCTGGCCCGGCTCTACGGCCGCTGGTTCCCCGCCCACTTCGGGCCCGGCCGGCTGCGCGCACTGCACGACGACATGCACGCCTGGCGCAATCTGTGGCGCCGCACCGACCCGATCGGCGGCCCCGTCCACCTCGGCGCCCGCTCCAACGCACAGGGCGAGCACGGCAGTTCGGCCGGGCCGTACGTCGACCGGGGTCCGCTGCTCGACCCCGTCGCGTACGGCCGCAGTCTGTACCACCCGCTGCCGGAACCGGTGCTCGGGCACTCGGACTTCCAGGCCGACCCGGCCTTCGCCGAGGAACGCACGGCGCTGCTCGCCGAGTTGGCGCGGTCAGGGCCGGAGCGGGCCGTACAGTCCGCCCCGGCGCCGACCGCGCTGCCCGCTCAGGGCAGCTCCGGCAGATCCTCCGGGTAGAGCAACTGGAGCTCCTCGTGCGTGGGTTCCTCGACCTGCGCGAGCCGTCCCGCGTGCCGCTCGACCATCGCCTCGAACGTCTGCCGGGCCGCGCGGCCGTTGCCGAACCCCGGACCCTTCGGGATCGCGGTGAAGTACTTGAGCAGCGCCTCGCCCGCGTCGTCCGCGAGTTGGTACTCCTGCTCCAGGACCTGCGACTCCACGATCCGCAGCAGCTCCTCCGCGGTGTAGTCGCCGAAGGTGATGGTCCGTGAGAAACGCGACGCCACACCGGGGTTGGAGGCGAGGAAGCGCTCCATCTCCGCGGTGTACCCGGCGACGATCACCACCACCGCGTCCCGGTGGTCCTCCATCAGCTTCACCAGCGTGTCGATCGCCTCGCGTCCGAAGTCCCGCCCGGAGTCCTCGGGGGCCAGCGCGTACGCCTCGTCGATGAACAGCACACCGCCGCGGGCCCGTTCGAACGCCTCCTGGGTACGGATCGCCGTCGACCCGATGTGCTCGCCCACCAGGTCCACCCGCGCCACCTCGACGAGATGGCCGCGCTGGAGCACACCGAGCGACGCCAGGATCTCCCCGTACAGCCGGGCCACCGTGGTCTTGCCGGTGCCGGGGGAGCCGGTGAAGACCAGGTGGCGGCGGAGCGAGGGCGCCTTCAGACCGGCCTCCTGGCGGCGGCGGCCGACCGCGATCAGGTCGATCAGCGTGCGCACCTCGCGCTTGACGCTGTCCAGGCCGACCAGCGCGTCCAGGTCGCCGAGCACGTCGTCGCTGTCCCGCGCGACCTGCTCGGGCGGCGCGGTCTCGGCCACCGGACGCTGCTCCGGAACACCGCCGAGCAGCCCGTACGACTGTGTCGCCGCGGCCTGCTGCACGGTCGCGGCGCCCGAGGGCACCGGCACCGGATCGGCCTCCGTCGCCGCCCGGTCGCTGGTGCAGTCCTCGGTGACCGGGCCCGGCTCGGCGAATTCGTAACCGCCGCGCGCGCAGCGCTCGGTACGGCAGCGGGTCAGCGTGGACCGGCAGCCGTCGATGATGTGGAAGCCGTAGCCGCGGCTGCCGGTGACCCGGACGGCGGTGAAGGTGCCGCGGCCCTCGGCCGAGACGTAGATGCCGGACTCGGCCGCGTTGGTGACCGTGCAGCGGTCGAGCGCCGGGTCGGCGCCCTTGGTGACGATCACCCCGGTCGCGGTGTCGTCGATGGTGACCTGCGCGAGCGTGCCGCCGCTGCCGTGGTCGCGGAACCAGGCGCCGGTGGCGGCCTCCCGGATCCGGCAGTCGTCGAGCTGGACGTTCGCGCCGTCGCTCACCGACACCGCGGTGTTGCGGATCTGCGAGAAGTCGGTGTCCACGACATCGGCGCGCGAGCCCCGGTCCAGGACGAAGAGCGCGTCCGGCACGTCGTGGACCCGGCAGGAATCCAGTATGGCCACGGCGCCGTCGCTCACCCAGACCGCCGGGTAGTCGCCCGTACTGTCGTGGATCTCGCACTGGTTGGCGTCCACGCGGGTGCCCGGGTCCCACACCGACAGGCCGTTGCGGCCGAAGCGGCGGACCTGGCAGCGGGTCAGCGTCAGCACCGAACGCGCCCGCAGGTCGACCGCGTTCTCCGGGATGTCGTGGATGTCGCAGTCCGCCATCGCCAGCACCCCGTCGGTGTCCAGCGAGATGCCGTCGCCGGTCGTGCGGTGCACCTGGCAGTCGGTGAAGTGCGCGGAGGCGCGCGCGGAGACCTGCACACCGCTGCCGCGGATCTCGTACACCTCGCAGCCCACCGCCTCCAGGGCGCTGCCCTCGCCGGTCACCGACAGGCCGGAGCCCGAGGTGTTGTGCACCCGGCAGCGCTCGAGGCGCGGCGCGGCCCCGCCGCGTACGGCGATCCCGCTCTGGCCCGCGGCGACCACCTCGCACTCCTCGAACAGCCCGCCCGCGGCGTCCAGCACGCTGATCCCGAGGCCGCCCGGATTGTCCACCGTGCACTGCCGCACCGTGGGCCGGGCGCCGTCGCGCACCTCAAGGCCCACGGCGGAACGGGTGTTGATCCGCAGGCCCGTCAGCTCGGGCGCGCACGCCTCGACGAGCAGCGCGGCGGCCGAGATGTCCTGGCCCTCGACCACGAGGTCCTGGACGGTCGCGGCGGCCCGTACGGTCAGCGCCACGCCCGAGGCCGGGGCGATCCGTACCGTCCCGGCGCCGTCGGCGCAGCGCAGTGTCACCGCGCGGTCCAGCACCAGATTCTCCCGGTAGGTGCCTGAACTCACCGAGAGGATGTCACCGTCCGCCGCCGCTTCGACCGCGGCGGCCAGGGACTCGTACTCGCCCGTGCGGCGGCGCCACCGCGAGCTGTTCGGATTGGTCACCTGGACCACGCCATGTGCCATCGGGCTGCTGTGCCCCCACCTCTTGCATCTGCTGACCGGGGACCCACCGTAGCGTGCGTGGAAGGCGGCTGTTGACGAACACCGGTCCGCCCGCGGTCCCGCCCGGTCGTCGCGCCGCTCAGCCGCCCGCTCCCGCGCGGCCCCAGTCCTGGCCGACGCGGGCCCAGTCCCGCTCCCAGCTCGTCAGCCGGCGGCTCATCAGCCGCCACATCACCAACTGCCGTACGATCATCAGGAATCCGGCGGCGGACGTCGCGGCCGCGGTGCCCGCCAGCACGGAGTGCGTGGCGGCGGTGGCCGAATCCAGCGGTGGCGCGACCAGTTCGCCCGAGCGGTCCGTCCACAGCCAGATACCGCCCTTGCGCCAGACCTCGATGTCGCCGGGCACCGTCGCGCTGTAGACGGATTCGCCGTCCGGGGACTTCCAGCGCAGCAGATCGCCGCGGCGCGGATCGGCGGTGCCGACCTTGTCGGCGACCACGGGCGTCGTCGTGTCCGGCGGATCCAGCACGGTGGCGGGGACCAGCCGCCGCTGCGCGTTCTCGGTGCGCACCACCCGCTGGAGGGCCCGGTCCACCGAACTGCCCGCCCACCAGCCGAGCGCGGGGGTCGCGCAGAGCAGCACCACGGTGGCCACGCCGAGCCATGCCTCGACGAGATCGGAGCGGCGCCGCAGCGGATTGCGCCGCCACCGCCAGCCGAACTTCCTGAGCCGTGTGCGGTGACGCTGCCGACTCTGGCGATTCATGGACGGACCCCCTTCACACCCGTTCAACTACCGCAAACGGCGCGACTCATGCGTGTGGATCCGCGGGGGTCGCGGGAGCGCCGCGGCGACGCGTTACTCCACGATGGTCAACGGGTCGCCGACCCGTAGGGTTCCGGGGTTCTCGGGGATCAGATTCTGGCCGAAAACAAGACTCGAACCGATCCTGCGGTACTTGCCGAGGGTGTGCAGCGGCTCCTTGCCGCGCCCGGCGCTGCCCTGGTCGGTGGTGGTGATCACGCACCGCCCGCAGGGTTTGGGGACGCGGAAGGTGACCTCGCCGATCCGTACCCGCCGCCAGTCGTCCTCGGCCCACGCCTCGGTGCCGTCCACGACCGCGTTCGGCCTGAAGCGGTTCATCGGCAGCGGGCCCTCCTCGGCCCGCTCGCCCTGCGCGATCAGCGAGTTGAGGGCGGCGAGCGAGGCGGTCGTGGTCACCAGCAGCGGAAAGCCGTCGGCGAGGCTGACCATGTCGCCCGGCGCGGAGAAATCGGGGTCGACCGGCCGCCGGACCGCGGGGTCGTCCATGTGCATCAGCCGCACCGGGCGGCCGAGATACCCGCTGAACCAGTCGTCGGCCGCCTGCCCCGCGGGCACGACCTCGATCTTGTGGGCGAAGAGCGTCACCGTCTCCAGCGGACCCGGTTCAGGCACGGCGACATCGAGCGGCGGCAGCCCGGGACCGGTCAGCCGCAGACCGCCACCCCCCACGGGTTCGGCGGCCAGCAGCGCCATACGCGGCTGTTCCCGCTGTGTCACGGCCTTGCCCCGCTCGCGGTCGACCAGCATCCAACGGCGGTCAGCGGTGAGCCCCCACGGCTCCACGACCGCCGTCCGCATGCTGATTCCACGCAGCGACTTGACCGGGTAGATGTGCAGCGCGCTGAGGACGGTCGAGGTCATACCGCCATCCTGCCAGCACGCGCGCCGGGCCGATCGGCCCGGGAGGTACCTGATCAGCCCTGGTAGTAACCGCCTCCGGCGGCCGGGGGAACACCCTGGCCGAGATTGCGCCGCGGATACTGCTCCTCCGGGTGGCCGCCGGGCGCCTGCCGCGGCGGTACGGGACGCGGCGGCACCGGCCGCGCGGCCTCGTAGCCGGAGGGGGAGGGCTGCGGCGGCTGCGCCGGGTACCCGCCGCCGTTGCTGTAACCGTTGCCGGTGCCCGTACCGTTGGAGCCGCCGCCGTTGAAAGCGCCGCCGTTGCCGCCGTTGAAGGCGTTCCCGTTGAAGCCGCCGCGCGGGGCGGCGGTCTGCTGCGGGATGTACGGCGCGGGCGGCGGCTGGTACGCGGGCGTCGGGTAGCCGTTCTGCGCGGCGGGCTGCGGCTGGGTGTACTGCGGCGAGGGGGCCGACGGCCCCGACGGCAGAGCCGGGAGGGCGGGCAGCGCGGGAAGGTTGCTGCCGGGGTAGCCGCTGTATCCGGTGCCTGTCTCGTACGGGGTGTAGGACGGCACGCGGATGGGGGCGATCTGCGGTGTGCCTCGCTCGGCCACGAGGCTGTCGTAGATCGGGGTGTCCGGGAAGGACGAGGACGAGGGGTAGTAGCCGCTGTAGCCGCCACCATAAGAACCGCGGGGGGAGCTCATGAGCCATAAGTTAAGCCCACGATGTGGTCGTTGGGGAGACCGATTAGCGGGTTGTTTGTGCTGCGTGTTGCGCGGTCCTGTCCCCAATATGAGCGAATCCGGGGAAAACGGTCAGCGTCTCATGATGTGATCAGGTAAAAGCCGTGCGTCCTTGGTGTTACCGGGCGTCTCGGCGCACGTGCGAGGGGGCATCCGATGACGCTGCGCAAGGGCGAGAACATGCCGCTGCCCACGGCGGTCCTCCAGGTGGAGTTCACCAGGCGGGCGGGTACGGGCATCCCGCGCGCCGACGTCTGCGCGCTGCTCGTGGCGGACACCGGGGCCCGCGATGCGGACGATCTGGTGCACGCCGCCGCACCCGTGCACCCCTCCGGCGCGGTGCGCTACGCGGCTGGTGGAACGCCGGATCCGGACCCGGCCGCAGGCACGGTCACTGACACTCTTTCGGTTGACCTCGCGTCCGTCGAAACGGCCGTCACCTCCGTGCTGATCGTCGCCCGCTCCGACGGCGGCACCTTCGGCCGGATCCCCGGACTGCGGCTGCGCGTCACCGACGGGGGAGCGGAGGTCGCGCGCTTCGACTGCGAGGGGGCCACGGCGGAGACGGCGTACGTCCTCGGCGAGTGTTACCGGCGCGGCGGCGGCTGGAAATTCCGGGCGGTCGGGCAGGGGTACGGCTCCGGGCTCGCGGGGCTGGGCGCCGCGTACGGGCTGCGGGCGGATCAACTGCCGGAGCGGCTGCCGGAGGTGGTGCCAGAGCCCGAACCCGAGCCCGTACCTGAGCCCATGTCCGAGCCTCTGCCCGAGGCGACGCGTGCCGTCGCTCCGGAGCCGACCGTTGTCGTACCCGTCGCACCACCCGCCCCGATGGCGCCGCCCGTTCCGGCTTCGGCACCCGCGCCGGTACGGCTGTCCAAGGTCACGCTCACCAAGGACGCGCCGGCGGTCTCGCTCACCAAACAGGGCGGCGCGACGGGCGCGTTGCGGGTCAATCTGAGCTGGCGGGTCGACCCGGCCCGCGGCGGCGGGCGGTTCCGCAAGGGCGGCGGCGTCGACCTCGACCTGTGCGCGCTCTTCGAACTCTCCGACGGCAGCAAGGGTGTGGTGCAGGCCCTCGGCAACGCCTTCGGCTCGCTCTACCAGCCGCCGTTCATCCTGCTCGACGGCGACGACCGCACCGGCGGCAGCGCGTCCGGCGAGAATCTGACCGTCAACCTCGACCACACCGCCCACTTCCGGCGGATCCTCGTCTTCGTCACGATCTACGAAGGCGCCCGCAGCTTCGCGGGACTGCACGCCACCGTCACGCTCCAGCCGCAGTACGGCGCCCCGGTCGACTTCGTCCTCGACGAGTGCACCGTGCAGTCCAACGTCTGCGCCCTCGCGCTGCTGGTCCGCGAGGGCGACGACCTCGTCGTACGGCGCGAGGCGCGCTATCTGGTGCCCAGGCGCGGCGTGAGCCCGCAGCGCACGACGGACTACGCGTACGGCTGGGGCCTGAACTGGACGCCGGGCCGCAAGTGAGGCGTGGCTGAAGGGACTTGGTGCGGGCCTCGACGGGCTCCGTGCCGACGGGCTGGGCGCCGACGCGCCCTAGACGGAGGCGTCGGGCCGCGCGTAGGTGCGGCCCTTCCAGGCCGCGCCCCGGCCGCGGTAGTGCTCGACCGCGGAGTCGACGGTCATCAGCAGATACAGCGCCGCCGTGTACGGCAGGGTCGGCGCCAGCCACCACGGCTGACCGTAGTACCGCAGCATCGGTACGTAACTGGCCGCCATCGCCGCCCACGCCGCGAGCCCCAGCGCGCACAGCGGCCAGGCCCCGGCGATCGCGCCGCCGACCGCCGCGAGCGGCGGCACCAGATAGATCAGCGCGAGCCCGAGCACCGTGCCGAGCAACACCGCCGGATTGTGCCGGAGTTGCGCGTACGCGCTGCGCGAGACCATCCGCCACAGCTCGCCCAGGTCCGGGTAGGCCCGCACGCTGTCCACGCGTTCGGCGAGCCCGAGCCAGATCCTGCCGCCCGAACGCTTCACCGCGCGGGCGAGCGCCACGTCGTCGATCACCGACTGCCGGATGGAGTCGGGCACGCGGGCGGCGGCCACGGCCGACGCGCGGATCAGCACGCAGCCGCCCGCGGCGGCGGCCGTACGGGAGCGGGCCTTGTTGATCCAGCGGAAGGGGTAGAGCTGCGCGAAGAAGTACACGAAGGCCGGGACGATGAGCTTCTCCCAGCCCGTCTCCACGCGCAGGCGTGCCATGAGCGAGACCATGTCGAGGTCGCGGGAGACCGCGGCGGCCGTCAACTCGCGCAGACTGTCCGGCCGGTGGGCGATGTCGGCGTCCGTCAGCAGCAGGTAGTCGGGGCCGCTGCGCTCGGCGGCCAGCGTGATGCCGTGCCGGACCGCCCACAGCTTGCCCGTCCAGCCGGGCGGCGGCTCGCCGGGCGAGGAGACCGTCAGCGGCAGACCTCCGTGCCGGTCGTGCAGCGCGCGGGCCAGGTCCCCGGTGCCGTCGGTGCTGCCGTCGTCGATCAGGAAGACCTCGGCGTGGCCCGGATACTCCTGGGCCAGCAGCGACGGCAGGCTCACCCCGATCACCTCGGCCTCGTCGCGCGCGGGCACGACGATCGCGATCGACGGCCACTCGTCCAGCGCGCCCCGCCGCGGCAGCCGCACATCGGTCCGCCAGAAACCCCCCTGCCCGACCACCAGCCACACCCAGGCCAGCAACGACACCCCTGCGATCACCATCAACACCGTCACGCCCCGCAGTCTGCCGCACCCACCCCCCACCACCCGCCGCGCCCCGCCCTCCCCGAAGCCCGATCGGACCGCCTCCCTGCCCGCCGACGGCCGCCCGGCGACTGCGATACCCACCGCCTGCGGCGGCGACGGCCTCGGTCCGGGCCGCGGCCTCATCCGCCCGGGCGCGGCCCCCTGCCACCCGGCGCGCCCCTCCTCGACGCGGATCGGGCCGACCCCCCCCGACCGACGCGCGGCGGCGGCTCCGGCGGTGCGGGGATCGGCATCGGGGCGTGGGCGGGTCGGGGGTGGTGACGCGGCAGCGGGGCGGGGGGCGTCGCTAGAGTGGCGGGGTGAAGATCGCACTGGTGGACTCCGGGATCGGACTGCTCGCGGCGGCGGCGGCCGTACGGCGGCTGCGGGTGGACGCGGATCTGGTGCTGTCGTCCGACCCCGAGGGAATGCCGTGGGGTCCGCGCGGCGCGGAGGACGTGACCGGGCGGGCGCTGGAGTGCGCGCGGGCCGCGGTCGCGCACCGGCCCGACGCGCTGATCGTCGCCTGCAACACCGCGACCGTGCACGCGCTGCCCGCGCTGCGGGCCGCCTTCGAACCGGCGGTGCCGGTCGTCGGCACCGTGCCCGCGATCAAGCCCGCGGCGGCGGCCGGCGGCTCCCTCGCCATCTGGGCGACGCCCGCGACGACGGGCAGCGCGTACCAGCGCGGACTGATCGCGGAATTCGGCAACGGCGCGCACATCACCGAGGTGCCCTGCCCCGGTCTCGCGGACGCCGTGCAGCACGGCGACACCGCGGCCGTGGCCGCCGCGGTCGCCGCCGCCGCGGCGCTGACCCCCGCCGGAGCGCGGGCCATCGTGCTCGGCTGCACGCACTACGAACTCGTCGCCGACCGGATCGCCGCGGCCGTCCCCGGCGCCGTGCTGTACGGCTCGGCGGACGCCGTCGCCGCGCAGGCGCTGCGCCGTGCGGGGTCCGCCGCCCGGGCGACCGGCGGCGGCCGGATCGAGGTCGTCCTCAACGGCCGGTCGGCCCCCCTCCCCGCGGCGGCGCTGGCGTACGCCGAAGGCGCCTCATTGGTGACACCCGCCACCGCCTGAGTGCATAGGGCTGCCTTCTGGTGGGTATCCCAGTACCCTTCACAGCATGACGCACCCTCCTCGGCCGGAGAGCGGCGCGCCCCAGGTCTGGACGGGGCGGGCCCGTAACCGCATGCAATGGGTGCTCGCCGCCTGTGGCGCCGCCTGCATGGCGCTGGGCATCGAGCTGGCCGTGGAAGGCCCCGACGCCGCCTCGGGCCTGGCCCCGCTGGTGATGTCCGTGGTGGGCTGCGTGGCCGTCGGACTGCTGGTGCTGTTCGGCACGGTCGCCTTCACGCACGTCAGGGTCCGGGTCGACCACGACGCGGTCGACGTGCGCTGCGGCCACATCGGAGTGCCGCGCCGCCGTATCCCGCTGGAGCAGGTCAGCGGCGCCCAGCTCGCGCCCCTGGTCAGCCCGCGCAACTGGGGCGGCTGGGGTTACCGCTGGCGCCCCGAGGAGGGCACCGCGGTCGTCGTCCGCCGTGGCCAGGGCCTGGTCATCGACCTCGGCAGCGGGCGCCGCTTCACGGTCACCGTCGACGACGCGCAGGGCGCCGTGGACACCATCCGCGACCTGCTGACGCTGCGCACCGCCCGCCACACCTCCGGCGCCTGACCCGCGTCCCGCGGGCCGGAGACGCCCAGGCCCGCACACCCGTATCCGGGGCGGGCCCCGAGGCCGCACCCGTATTCGGGGCGGGCCCCGAGGCCGCGCCACCCGGTCAGCGCAGTGGACCGAATCCGTCGTCCGGCAGCAAGAGGCCGGACGCCGACCCGGCCACCGGCGGGCAGCCGTCGTCCGGCAGAGGGCGGGCCGTGGCCATGCCCGCGAGGAAACCGGCTCCCGCCGTGACCACGGCGTAGCTGAGCACGTGGTCGACGGTGGCGAGCAGGGCGAGCCCGGTGAGGGCGGCGCCCGCGGTGAGGACGACGGGGGTGGGGCGCGGCGAGCGCCACAGGGCGTACAGCAGCCAGCCGAAGGCGACGGCGAGCAGCGCCGCGCCCGGAATGCCCTGCTCGGCGGCGAGCTGGAGCGGCGCGGACGGCGGTGAGGCGGCGACGGCGGTGGTGGCGTCCGCGGGCGGACCGGCGTTCTCCTCGGTGAACCGCTCGGGCCCGACCCCGCGCAGCGGGTGCCGCTCGGCCAGGTCGATCGCCTCGTGCCACAGCTCGACCCGCGGCTGGGTGAGCTGGCCGGTCAGCGATTCGGACAGACCCGACGGCAGGGCGTCGACCGCGACGGCGTAGCTGCCGCCGACGGCGAGCGCGGCGGCCAGCGCCAGTCCGCACAGGCCGAGCAGCCGTCGCCGCATCCGGGCGGCGGCCAGCGAGTACAGGACGACGGCGATCCCCGCCGCGAAGCCCGCCGCCGAGCCCAGCGCGAGCGCGGTGACGGCGGCGCCCGCCGCCACGAGCCGCAGCCCGAGCCGCCACCCCTTGCCCCGGACCGCCCACGCGGCGCAGCAGGCGGCGCCGACCGCGAGGACCAGCAGCGCGGCGTCGGCGTTCGGATAGCCGAGCGGCGGCGCGTCGGGGTGCGCGGACAGCCGGCTCGGCGGGACGAGGACCAGGGCGAGTACCGCCACGGCCGCGACGGCGGGCGCGAGCACCGGCAGCAGCGCGCCGAGGATGCGGCCGGCCGCGTATCCGGCGCTGACCGCGAGGATGGCGAGCAGGGTGCCCTCGGGGCGGGCGGCGCGGCCCGCGGCGGCGATCAGCGTCCAGACGCCGCAGCAGACGAGGAGGGCGATGCCGACGGCGTCGGTGGTGCCGCTGTACGGACGCGGTTCGCGCCGCGGCGGGCGCGGCGCTCCGGCCGGCTTCGTACGCGTGGCGCCCGGCGTCCCGCCGGCCGTCGTGTCCATCCCCCGGTACCCCCTGCCACCCGGGCGCGACGGGGTACCGTCACACCCGCGTTCCCCGCGTGGGCGCTGTCTGTCGCCACCGTAACGGGTGACACCCCGACCTGTGGATACGTCGTACGGGAACCCGGCACCACGTGGGAAACCTGGTGCTGGTGTGGCGTTCACCGTCGTTCTCGTACGCTCTGGGCATGGCGATTCCCGAATTCATCCGAGACATCCGCGCGAAGGCGGGGGACACCCTGCTGCTCCTGCCGGGTGTGGTGACCGTCGTCTTCGACGACCGCGGCCGGATCCTGCTCAACCGCCGTACGGACACCGGAAAATGGGCGCTCATCAGTGGCATCCCCGACCCGGGCGAGCAGCCCGCCGAGGCGGCCGTCCGGGAGATCGAGGAGGAGACCGGGGTGCACGCCGTCGTCGAGAAGGTGCTGAGCGTCTTCACCAACGAGCCGGTGAGGTACGACAACGGCGACCGCGCCCAGTACATCGACATCGTGCTGCGCTGTCGGGCCGTCGGCGGCGAGGCACGGGTGAACGACGACGAATCGCTCGACGTGCGCTGGTTCGCGCTGGACGAACTGCCGCCGCTCGGCCCGATCGCCCGCGGCCGGATCGACATGGCGCTGCGCGACGACCCCACGTGGTTCGCGCCCGCCACCGCTCCGGGAGCGGCGCACACCGGATACCCGGCCCCGTAACAGCCGCACCGAGGACACCGGCCCGCGCGGGGGTACGAACGAGGCCCAGGTGCGGAGCCGCCCCGTGCCGGTTCCGAACCCGGGCCTCGCCCAGGGGAGGCACCGCGCGTGTCCCGGCCATCGGCCGCCGGGACCCGAGGCGTATGCCATCGAGCCGATCTTCACGCCACACCCCCGTTGGGTGGCGGAAGACCGCCAAGCTTGTTTGCCTTCACCGCACTGATCGACTAATCAATCGACTACATCGACTACTCAGCTGAAGGGCCTGGCTCAAGCATTGGGCACGGCGGCCTCAACTCGTCCTCAACTGGTCCTCATTGGAGCCCGCGGTCTATGATGCAGTTTCCGATCACAACGCCGGGCGAGCCCGGTAAGGGGGACGGCGTGAGGTTTCGGGTCCTCGGCGCCTTGGAGGCCTGGTCCGGTCGGACCCGAATACCCTTCGGCGGGCCCAGGGAACAGCGAGTCCTCGCGCTGCTGCTCCTCGAAGCCAACAGGACCGTATCGCTCAGCCACCTCGTCGACGCCCTCTGGGACGAGACTCCGCCCGCCACGGCCGGAAAGCAGATCCGCAACGCGGTGTCGCGACTGCGCTCGGCGCTGGTCGCCGCTCCCGGCGGGACCGGGGACATCACGGCCGTCGGAGACGCGGGATACCGGATGGCGGTGAGCGAAGGCGCGCTGGACAGTGCCGAATTCGACCGTCAGGTGGCCGCCGCGGAGTCGGCGCGCGTCGCGGGCGACCTCGCCGAGTGCGTGGAACTGCTGGGTGCGGCGCTGGAGTTGTGGCACGGACCCGCGCTCGCCGGGCTCTCGGGGCGGGTGATCGAGGCCAGGGCGGCGGCCTGGAACGAACGGCGGCTCGCGGTCCAGGAGACCTGTACCGACCACCAGTTGGCCCTCGGGCGGCATACGGAAGTGGTCCCCTCACTGTCCGCGATCGTCGCCGAGTACCCGCTGCGCGAGAAGCCGGTCAGCCAGCTCATGCTCGCACTGCACCGCGGTGGCAGACAGAGCGAGGCGCTCGCCGCCTTCCACGGGCTGCGCACCCGCCTGGCCGACGAGATGGGGCTGGACGTACCGCCCGCGCTCGACCTGCTGCACCAGCGGATTCTCGCCAATGATCCCTCGGTCGCCGCCCCCGAGAAGCCGCGCGCCACGGAGGGCGGACCGGTCGCCGCCCCGGCCCGCGTGCCCCGCCAACTCCCCGCCGCCTCACGGCACTTCACCGGCCGCCGCAGACAGCTCAAGCTGCTCGACGAACTCCTCGACCACGCCGTGCAGTTCGGCGGCACCGCCGTCATCTCGGCCATCGACGGCACCGCGGGCATCGGCAAGACGACGCTGGCCATCCACTGGGCGCAGCGCAACGCCGAGCGCTTCCCCGACGGCCAGCTCCACGTCAATCTGCGCGGATTCGCTCCCGGCTCCCGCCCGTTGGCGCCGGTCGAGGCGATCCGCGGCTTCCTCGACGCGCTCGGGGTGCCCGCCGAGAGCGTCCCCGAGGAACTGGACGCCCGTGCCGCGCTCTACCGCACCCTGCTGGCGGGCCGCCGGGTCCTGATCGTCCTGGACAACGCGCGCGACACCGACCAGGTCCGGCCGCTGCTGCCCGGCAGCACCTCCTGCGCCGTGGTGATCACCAGCCGCAATCAACTGGCCGGCCTGATCGCCGCCGAGGGCGCCACCCCCGTCACCCTCGACCTGCTCAGCGCGGTGGAGTCGCTGGACCTGCTGGCCCGCCGCCTCGGCCCCGAGCGCACCGCCGCGGAACCCGAGGCAGCCGCCGAACTGGTCGAGCTGTGCGCCCGGCTGCCGCTCGCCCTGAGCATCGCCGCCGCCCGCGCCCTCGTCTCGCCCCGGCTGTCGCTCGCCGACCTGGTCGCCGCGCTGCGCGACGTACGCCACCGGCTCGACACCCTCGACATCGGCGACGCCTCCACCGACCTGCGTGCGGTCTTCTCCTGGTCGTACGGGCACCTGTCGGAGTCCGCCCGGCGGATGTTCCGGCTGCTGTCGGTCCACCCGGGGCCCGACATCACCGTCCCGGCCGCGGCGAGCCTGACCGGGGTGACCGTCGCCGAGGCGCGCCGCGCGCTGTACGACCTGACCCGCGCCCACCTGGTGATGGAGCATGTGCCGGGCCGCTTCACCTTCCACGACCTGCTCCGCGCGTACGCCGGTGAGCTGACCGCCACGCACGACAGCGAGGCGGAGCGCCGTACGGTCCTGCTGCGGGTGCTCGACCACTACCTGCACACCGCCCACGCGGCGGCCAGGTTGCTGAGCCCGGTGCCGATCCCGCTGACGCTGGGGGACCCGGAGCCGGGCGCGGTGCCCGAGACGCTCGCCGACGCGCGGCGGGCTGCGGAGTGGATGGAGGCCGAGGAGCAGGTCCTGATGGCCACCGTCACGCAGGCCGATGTCAACGGCTTCGACGTGCACTCCGACCGGCTCGGCTGGATTCTGATGGGCGTCTCCGACCGGCGCGGCCCCAACCCGGCCTCGCCGCCCGACCCCTGGGGCCCCCGGCGCTCCGGCGTGCACCGGGGTCTCGGCACCAGCTACTCGTGGCTGGTCGCCTACCCGGCCGCCCTCACCCACCTCGAACACTGCGCCGGGGTCTACCGCGACCTCGACGACAGCACCGGTCTCGCGCACACCTACTTCGGCCTCAGCTCGGTGCTCGAACACCGGGGCCGCTACCAGGAAGCGCTCGAATACGCCCAGCAGGCAGCGGAGTTGTTCAACGTCGTCGCGCACCAGCACGGCGAGGCGCGGGCCCGGAACGCGGCGGGCTGGCTGCTGGGCAGGCTCGGCGACTTCGCCGCCTCCCTGACGCAGTGTCAGCAGGGGCTGGCGCTCTACAGCGTGCTCGGCGACCGGCCGATGCAGGCGGTCGCCTGGGACAATCTGGGCTACGCGCACCACGGGCTCGGGCAGTACGCGGAGGCCGTCGATGCCTTCGAACGGTCGCTGGAGATCACCCGGGCGTTGGGCGACCTCGCCGAGGAGGTCGTGACGCTCAGTTATCTGGGTGACACCCATCACGCCGCCGGTGACACGGCCGCCGCGACCGAGGTCCGCCGCACCGCCCTGACCATTCTCGAAGGGCTCGAACCGCGCGAGGTCGCCGTGCTGCGCGAGGTGACCCACCTGTAGTCGCCGGTTGACGGACCAGAAGGCGTCTGTCACGGTTTTCCCAGGGGCTTGTCCTGCCCCACAACAGCCTCCGTGGGGGAACTCCCCATCACACGGGGGCTTTTCGCCGCCCTGACCGCGCCGCGGGCGCCGGGCGAGCACACCCCCGCACCCGCGCGTTCACCTCGGCCATTCCCGCCGGTGGCCGCGCCGGTGTCACGCCTGTGATCCCTGCCTCACCGCCCGACGGCGATGTCACATCCGCTCGGGGAGGGCTCCTCTTGGGGCCGTAGAGCTGATCGTCGCCGCCTCGAACGACACACGCGACCGTGAGCGCCTGCCACGCCCACGGCAAGGAGGAATTGTGAACAAGTTGCGGGGCAACCCGTGGGCGATCCTGACGGTGCTGTCCATCGGGTTCTTCATGACACTGCTCGACCTGACGATCGTCAACATCGCCATTCCGGACATGGTGGAGCACCTGAACGCGTCACTCGACCAGATCCTGTGGATCACCAACGCGTACACCCTGGCGCTCGCCGTACTCCTGATCACCGCGGGCCGGATGGGCGATCTGACCGGCAAGAAGAACCTCTTCGTCTACGGCGTCGCGCTGTTCACCCTGGCGAGCCTGGCCTGCGGTCTGTCGCAGAACCCGTCGCAGCTCATCACCTTCCGCGCGATCCAGGGCATCGGCGCCGCGATGCTGCTGCCGCAGACCCTCTCCCTGATCATCGACGTCTTCCCGCACGAGAAGCGCGGTGTCGCGCTCGGCATCTGGGGCATCGTGGCCGGTGTGTCCGGCGCCGCGGGCCCGGCCGTCGGCGGTGTGCTCGTCACCAAGATCGACTGGCGCTGGATCTTCTTCGTCAACATCCCGCTCGGCGTCCTGGCGGTGGCCGGCGCCCTGCTGTTCATCCCCAACGCGGAACGAACGGTCAAGCACCGCTTCGACGTTCCAGGCGTCGTCCTGCTGTCGCTGACCCTCTTCCTGCTCTCCTTCGCGCTGATCGAGGGACAGAAGTACAACTGGAACGGCTGGATCTGGACGTCGATCGCCGCCTCCGCCGTGGTCTTCGCGGTCTTCCTGGTCTACCAGCGCGGCCAGCAGGACAACGAACCCCTCGTGCCGTTCTCGTTGTTCAAGGACCGCAACTTCACGATCATGAACTTCGTCGGCATCGCGATCTCGTTCGGCATCGTGGGCCTCTTCCTCCCGATCACCGTCTACCTCCAGTCCATCCTCGGCTACAGCGCCATGAAGTCCGGCATCGTGCTGCTGCCCCTGTCCGTCGGCACCTTCGTGATGGCCGGCCCCGCGGGTGTGCTCTCCGAGAAGCTGGGCGGCAAGTACATCCTGATGACCGGCCTCGTGCTGTACGGCGGCGGCCTGCTGTGGGTGATGTCCGTGGCCGACGTCGGCCAGAGCTGGACCGGCATCGTGGCACCGCTGTTCATCATGGGCATGGGCGCGGGCTGCACCTTCACCCCGATGGCCACCGAGGTCATGCGCAATGTGCCGCCCAAGCTCACCGGCGCCGCGTCCGGCGTCAACAACGCGCTGCGGCAGGTCGGTTCCGTGCTCGCGGGCGCCGTGGTCGGCGCGGTGCTCCAGGGCCAGCTCGCCTCCTCCCTCAAGGACCAGGCGGCGCAGCGGGCCGGGAGCGTACCCGCGGACTACCGCGAGGGGTTCGTGAAGAGCTTCGACAACGCGGGCAAGCACCTCGAAGTGGCGGGCAACACCTCGGGATTGAAGCTCCCCTCGGACGTCCCCGCCGACGCGGCGCACCGCATCCAGGACGCGGGCACCGCGGTCTTCGGGCACGGCTTCATCGACGCCATGCACCCGACGCTGCTGGTGTCCGTCGTGGTGATGGCGCTGGGCGCGCTGTCCTGCCTGCTCGTCAAGAAGATCGACGGCGCCTCGGCCAACCCGCACGGGCTGCCGCTCAGCGCGGACGAGATCGCCGCCGCGGAGGCCGCCGCCTCGCCCGCCGACCCGGCACCCGCCAGGGGCTGAACCGGTACAGGGCGACAGCGGTGCGCGGGCTCCGTTCCCCGGTTCGAGGGGGAGCGGGGCCCGTTTCCCGCACCGCGCCGCCCCGCCCCGCACCGCGCCGCCCGCGACTCGCCGCACCGTACTGCGACTCACCGCACCGCACCGCCCGCGCCCGACCCGCCGCTTCCGCGCAACCCCGAGGGGACCGTGCCCGCCATGCCCGACGCCACCCCCAGCCATGACGACGCGTACGACAGCACGCACGACGACACGTACGACACCGCCGTCAACGAGGCCCTGGAACGGCTCGGTCACGCCGGGTTCTTCCTCGGGTCCGGCAATCAGCTGCGCGGATTCGCGCTCCACGCCCCGATGGGAGCCGAGGCGCTGGCCGCCCTCGGCCACGGCGACCAGGTGCCGGACTGGGTCGAGTGGTACGCGGGCCACCGCGGCCTCGGCGCGCCGCCCGACCTCTTCGCCCCCATCGACGCGGCGGACCCCGACTCCTGGCGCGCCGCGCTCGGCGAGGCCCGGCGGCTCGCCGACTGGGCGACGCTGTTCCGGCGCGAGATCGACGGCGCGGGCTGGCGGGAGACCTTGGTCAAGTGGTGGCCCCGGCTGACTCCCGGCATGTTCGCCGGTCTGACCCACGGCGTGATCCGTACCGCGCACGCCGTACGCGGCATCACCGCCGTCGGCGCGCCCAGCACCGTACAACTCCATGAACTGGCCAACGGCCTCGCCTTCTGGGCCGCGCTCTACCAGCCGCCGGACGGCGCCCTCGCGCGCGGCGCGAAGGCCGTGGGCGCGGTCAGGACACTCGGCCGTCGACCGAAGTCCAAGCTGTTCGCCGCCGCCGACGCGCGGCTCGAACAGTCGGTGGACGCCGCGCTCGCCGAGCTGACCGCGATCGGCGCCGGGCGCTACACCCTGATGCGGCCGGGCGGCAATCCGGTGCCCGCCATCCACGCCGTCACCGCGCCCGCCGCGGTCCGGATGACGCTGCCGCACCTGCCGCCGCAACTCGCGCTGCCCTCCTACGAAGCGGTCCGCGACGTGTCGGGAACGCTGCTCAACATCTTCACCGGACGCGGCGAACCCGACCCCGCCGCACCGGCCGTGGACGCCCACGACCCCGCGGAGCGCCGCCGGATCGTCGAGGCCGCGGTCGAACTGCGCGACGAACACGCCATCAAGATCGCCGAGGTGGCGCGGCGCGAGTACGCGACCTACGAGGACCCGCGCTGCTTCGCCGCCGCCCACCACGCCGTACGGCTGCTCGGCGGCTAGGGCCTGTCCGGCGGATCACGAAGGCGCTCGGTGAAATGTCCTGCGAAGTGCCGCGAAGTGCCCCGCGAAGCGCCGTGTGGAGGGCCCTCGCGCGGGTCGGAAGAACCTCCCCCAACCCCCGTCTGAGCAGCGGCCTTTGTCAGTGCTTGGCGGTAAAATCGACAGTGTTCGAGAGGGTTGGCCGACGCCTCAGGAGGATGCCGATGGCCGTTGCCGCACTGCCCCTACTGTCCTTGCCGAAGAAGCCGCTTCCCGCCGGACGGCCGCGTGAGTGGTACATCGCGCACAACCGCCGGCTCAAGACGATGCGCCTGGTCATCGCCCTGCTCGACTCGGGCGTCTACGACCCGGCGCAGGCGAGCAACCGCCGGATCCACGACACCGCCGAGCGCATCGGCGTCCACCCGCCGTCCGACATCACCTGCCGCATGGTCCGCGCCCTGATCAGCTACGGACGCTGACCCGCAGCAGCCCGCGGGCCCCCGCCGTCACCCTTGTGGGACGGCGGGGGCCCGCGGTCTTCTCCGGCGCCTCAGCTCACAACTTGCGGTAGGTGTACGCGTCTTCGGCCGCCGCGGCCACCGCGTCCAGGTCCGCGCCGGTCGAGGCCGTGACGACCGCGGCGACCGCGCCTTCGAGGAAGGGGGCGTTCAACAACCGGCTGCCGGAGGGCAGTTCGTCGTCCGCGAGTAGCGCCTTGACGGTGAGTACGGCGCTGCCCAGGTCCGCGATGACGGCCACCCCCGCGCCCTGGTCGACCGTACGGGCGGCCGAGACGATCAGATCGGAGCTGGTGCCGAGCCCGCCGTCCGGGCCGCCGCCGGCCGCGACGACCGGCACATCGGCCGCGCCGCCGGTCAGTCCGGTGGCGAGCGCGACGACGGAGGCCGCGACGGAGGCGCTGTGCGACACGAGCACTATGCCGACTATCGGGGTGGTCACGCGGCACCGTCCCGCGCCGTGGCGGCCAGCGCGTCGACCAGGAGGGCCGCCGAGGTCGCGCCCGGGTCCTGGTGGCCGACGCTGCGCTCGCCGAGGTAGCTGGCCCGGCCCTTGCGGGCGCGCAGCGGCGTGGTGGCCTTCGCGCCCTCGTCGGCCGCGGAGGCCGCGGCGGCCAGGCCCTCGGCCAGCGAGCCGCCCGCGTCGAGCGCGCCGGTCAGCGCGTCCACCGCCGGGAGCAGCGCGTCCAGCATCGTCTTGTCACCGGCCGACGCGCCGCCCAGCTGGGCGACCCCGTCCACCCCCGCGCGCAGCGCGTCCCGCAGCCGGTCCGCGCCGACGGCCTCCTCGTCGCCCAGCTCCTTGCCCGCCTTGCGCAGCAGCGTGCCGTACAGCGGCCCCGACGCCCCGCCGACCGTGCTGATCAGCGTCCGGCCCACCAGCACCAGCACGCCGCCGGGCGTGCCGGGCGGTTCCTGCTCGACGGCGTCGCGCGCCGCGATGAAACCGCGCCGCATGTTGCTGCCGTGGTCGGCGTCGCCGATGGGCGAGTCGAGTTCGGTCAGCCGCTCGGACTCGCGGTCGACGGAGGCGGTGGCCGTGTCCAGCCAGCGCCGCACGAAGTCCGCGTCGACGGTGGAGCCGGCGGATCCGGGGGAGGGGAGGGCATTCATACGGTTGTACGGTCCTTTCGGCGGTGGCGGCCGGTGGCCGGGAGCGGTCGGTACGGCGCGGGAGAGCGGGCGCTCAGCAGCCCCAGCGCAGCGCGGGCGTCGAGACCGGCGCGTCCCACAGCCCCAGCAGCTCCTCGTCGACCTGGCAGATCGACACCGAGCAGCCCGCCATGTCGAGCGAGGTCACATAGTTACCGACCAGTGTGCGCGCGACCGGGACCTTGCGTTCGGTCAGGGCCCGGTGCACCTCGGCGTTGAAGCCGTACAGCTCCAGCAGCGGCGTCGCGCCCATCCCGTTGACCAGCACGATCACCGGTCCGTCCGGCTGAAGGTCCTCCACGACCGCGTCGACCGCCACATCGGCGATCTCGCCGGACGTCATCATGGCCCGGCGCTCGCGCCCCGGCTCGCCGTGGATGCCGATGCCCAGCTCCAGCTCGCCGCTGGGCAGGTCGAAGGTCGGGGTGCCCTTGGCGGGCGTGGTCACGGCGCTGAGCGCCACGCCGAAGCTGCGCGAGGACTCGTTGACCCGGCGGGCCACGGCCGCCACCCGGTCGAGCGGCGATCCCGCGTCGGCCGCGGCGCCCGCCAGCTTCTCCACGAAGAGCGTCGCACCGGTACCGCGCCGTCCCGCGGTGAAGAGGCTGTCGACCACCGCCACGTCGTCGTTGACCAGGACCTTGGCGACCTGCACGCCCTCGTCCTCCGCCAGCTCGGCGGCCATGTCGAAGTTGAGCACGTCACCGGTGTAGTTCTTCACGATGAACAGCACCCCGGCCCCGCTGTCGACCGCGGCGGCGGCCCGTACCATCTGGTCCGGCACGGGCGAGGTGAAGACCTCGCCGGGACAGGCGGCGTCCAGCATCCCGCGTCCGACGAATCCGCCGTGCAGCGGCTCGTGCCCGGAACCACCGCCGGACACCAGACCGACCTTCCCCTCGTACGGCGCCCCCCGCCGCACGATCACCCGCCGCTCGACGTCGACGGTCAGCTCCGGATGCGCCGCCGCCATCCCGCGCAGCGCGTCGGCGACCACGGTCTCGGCGACGTTGATCAGCATCTTCATCAGTACCTCCTGAGAAGGTCGGCAGTGCGGCGCCCGGGGGCCCTCGTCCAGGTCAAGGGGCCGGACGCGGTTCGGGGACCGCCTTGCCCGGTCGGCCCACGGCATGCTCCGGCCGGGCTGTCGCGTCTCCCCCCAGTATCGCCGCATACGCGCCGCACAGCGCGTTCCGCACCCGTGTGCTCAGGTGAGCGGGGCGGTCAGGGCGCGGAGACCGGGATCCAGGGGGTGGCGCGGAAGGCGGCGCTCGGGGTCAGGGTCTCGCCACGCACGGTGACCGCGGGTCCGGTGGCGACCCGCGCGCAGGCGGTCTTTCCGCCGGCGGTACGGCCGAAGGCGTGGGTCAGGGGCGGGGCCGGAGTCGGGCGCGGGGTGGCGGTGGCCGCCTCGCCGCCGTAGGGGTCCCGCGTCGCGTCCCCTGACGGGTCGCCGTCGTCACCACCCGTGACCCCCGCCGTGGAATCCGCGGAGTCCGTGGGGCCCGTGGCGTCCGTCGGATCGTCGGGCTTGCCGTCGATCGCCCGGGAGTCCGTGACGGTCAGCGGGAGGTCGGCCGCGATGGCGGCGAACAGGCGGCGGCCGGAGTGCGAGACGACCACGCGGTCGGGATCCTCCGGATCGGGCATGTTGGGCATGGTGACGAACGCGATCCGCGCCGACGGCACCTTGCGCAGGTCGTCGATCAGGCCGACCAGCCGGGAGACGCTCCCGAGCCGGGTGTCCACGGTCAGCGCCCGGGTGGCCGCGTCCGCGAGGTCCAGCAGCGAGGCCGGGTCGGTGAACGTGCTGTTCTCGCGCAGCCGGTGGGCGAGCGCGCCGAGGAAGAGATGCTGCGCGTCCGTACGGCCGAGGTCGCTGCCGTCGCCGAACGCGTGGCGCGAGCGCAGGAACTGGAGCGCGGCCGTGCCCTGGAGTTCGTGCCTGCCCTTGGCCAGCTTCAGGTGCGAGTAGGAGTCGTACACATTGCGGTCCACGCAGACCGGGACGCCGCCGACCGCGTCGGACATCCGGACCACGCCCGCGAAGTCGGCCATCACGAAGTGGTCGATGGGGATCCGCGTGAGCGCGTGCACGGCCGCGACCGTACAGCCGGGCCCGTAGCGCAGCGTGGAGTTGATCTGGGCGTGCCGGGGCTCGGTGACACCGCCGTGCGGGTCGCGGCAGGCGGGCAGGTCGGTCACCGTGTCGCGGGGGATGCTGAGCACCGAGGCGTGCGAGCGGTCGGCGGAGATGTGCAGCACCATGCCCACGTCCGCGTTCTGCCCCGGGCCGCAGTCGCCGCCGAGCCGGCAGTCCTCCGGGTCCGCGCGGGTGTCGGAGCCGATCACCAGCACATTGATCGGGGTCCTGCCGAAGGCGTCGGCCCGCTCGGTGCCCGCGTCGCCGCCGACCCCGCCGAACAGGGGCAGGTCGCGGATGTTGCCGTCCAGGCGGAGGTAGAGGAAGGCGCCGGTCGCGGCGGTCAGCAGGACCAGGACGGAGACGGCGAGCGCGGTCACCCGCATCGTCCGCCGCCCTCGGTACCGCCGGACGCCGAGGGCTGTGGCGCCCGGCGCGGACGGCATGTCCTCCTCGGGGGCTTCCCCGCCTTCGGCTCCCGGTTCCCCTCCTTCGGCCACCGGTTCCCCGCCGGCCCCCGGCGGCCCGGTCCGGTCGTCCTCGTGGGGGTCGTCCTGCCCGTCGGCCATACGTGTGTGCGTCCCTCGCGTCCGTCCACGGACCGGTGGACACGGCGCCCACCAGCGAAATTGCAGTATCACCCACGGCGGCGGCGAATCCCGGCTGCCCGCGGGCGGGGTGTCGTGGACCGTCGCGGCACCCGGCCGCCCCCGTTCCCGCGCCGGGCTATCGGCCGTCGCCGCCCCTCGCACGGCCCTTCCGAATTTCTGGAACGCGTTCTACTGTGTGCGCCGGTATCGGGGCAGCGGCCGGCACCGCCGGTGCGTCCCGACGGGAGTCCCGAAGAGTTCAGGAGGGGCCGTGGACCTGGAATACACGCCCGAACAGCGGCGGCTGCGCGCCGAGTTGCGCGACTACTTCGCCGGTCTCGTACCGGACAACGCCTACGCCCGGCACGACGACCCCGCCGCACGCAAGGACTTCTACCGGCGGACGATCCGCGAGCTCGGCGCCGACCGCTGGCTCGGGATCGGCTGGCCCACCGAGTTCGGCGGACGCGGGATGACGCCGATGGCGCAGTTCATCTTCTTCGACGAGGCCGCGCAGGCCGGGGTGCCACTGCCGCTGATGGCACTCAACACCGTCGGTCCGACGATCATGCAGTTCGGCACCGACGAGCAGAAGGCGTACTTCCTGCCGAAGATCGTCGCGGGCGAGATCGACTTCGCCATCGGCTACTCGGAGCCCGACGCGGGCACCGACCTCGCCGCGCTCAAGACCCGCGCGGTGCGCGACGGCGACACGTACGTGGTCAACGGCCAGAAGATCTGGACCACCAACGGCGACACCGCCGACTGGGTGTGGCTCGCGGTGCGCACCGATCCGGACGCGCCGCCGCACAAGGGCATCAGCATGCTGCTGGTGCCGACCACCGACCCCGGCTACTCCTGCACGGTGATCAACACCCTGGCCTCGCACGACACGACCGCCAGCTACTACGACGACGTCCGCGTGCCCGTCACCCGCAGGGTCGGCGAGGAGAACAAGGGCTGGCGGCTGATCACCACCCAGCTCAACCACGAGCGGGTCACGCTGGCCGCGCACGGCACCATGGCGATCCGCGCCCTGCACGACGTCCAGCGCTGGGCCGCCGACACCAAGCTCGACGACGGCCGCCGCGTCATCGACCTCGGCTGGGTCCGCGGCCGGCTGGCCCGCGCGCACACCCGGCTCGACGCCATGAAGCTGCTCAACTGGCAGATGGTGGACGCCCTCCAGCGCGGCACCCTCACCCCGCAGGACGCCTCCGCGGTCAAGGTCTACGGCAGCGAGGCCCGGCGGGACGCGTACGCCTGGCTGATGGAGGTGACCGCGGCGGCCGGACCGCTGAAGGAGGGCTCGGCGGGCGCCGTGCTCCACGGCGAGCTGGAACGCGGCTACCGCAGCGCCGTCATCTTCACCTTCGGCGGCGGCAACAACGAGATCCAGCGCGAGATCATCTCCTGGATCGGCCTGGGCATGCCGCGCGTCCGCCGCTAGGACCTGACCGGCGGGCGCCCGGCTGTTCGGCCCCCGTCGGGGCGCGTGCCCGTGGCGGTCCGGCGGGTCGGAGCCGTCACCCGGCCGTCGGTCCGACTGGTGGGGCCCGGCGCCCGTCACCCGTCACCCGCCCGGCGGGCCGCGGCTTCGCGAGTCCGCGGCCGTTTTGCCCTGATGCGCTGTGCCGCTTGTCGGCGGTCGCGGCCATACTGGGACCGGGGAAGCACCGAGGACCACGGGGGCGGCGGCACGCGATGGCGGCTGGACATCACGACGGACACGACCAGGGACATCCACAGGGACACGGCCAGGGACGCGAACAGACCTACCAGCAGGGGCGCGAGCAGGGACACGGACCGGGACGCGGGCAGGGGAACGGCCCCGAGGGACTGGGGACCCTCATCCAGGGGCGGTACCGGCTGCACGAACTGATCGGCCGCGGCGGCATGGGCGAGGTCTGGCGTGCGCTGGACGAGTCGCTGGGCCGCCGGGTCGCGGTGAAGTGCCTGAAACCGGTCGGCCACGCGGGCGACGCGGGATTCACCCGCGTCCTCCAGGAGCGCTTCCGCCGCGAGGCGCGCGTCGCGGCGTCCCTCCAGCACCGCGGGGTCACCGTCGTGCACGACTTCGGCGAACACGACGGCGTCCTCTACCTGGTGATGGAACTGCTCGACGGCCGCAATCTGCTCCAGGTGCTGGACGACGCGCGGCGCCATCCGCTGCCGGTCCCCGACATCACCGACATCGCTGAACAGGTCGCGGACGCCCTCGCGTACACGCACACCCAGGGCATCGTGCACCGCGACCTGAAACCGGCCAACATCATGCGGCTCAGCGACGGCGCGGTGAAGATCTGCGACTTCGGCATCGCCCGGCTCGGCCACGACATCGGCTTCACCTCCCGGCTCACCGGCACCGGCATGGCGATGGGCACCCCGCACTACATGTCGCCCGAGCAGATCGGCGCGGTCTCCGAGGTCGACCAGCGCAGCGACCTCTACTCGTTGGGCTGCGTGCTGTACGAACTGGCCACCGGACGGCCGCCGTTCGACCTGGAGGACGCCTGGTCGATCCTGGTCGGCCACCGCGACACCGCGCCCGACCCGCCGCGGATGACGCGGCCGGAACTCCCCGCCGAACTGGACCGGTTGATCCTCGACCTGCTCGCCAAGGACCCGGAGGACCGCCCGCAGGACGCCGCTGACGTCGGCGGCCGGCTCAAGGCCATGCGGGCGGCGGCGGGCGCGGCCGCCGCCGAGCGTCCCTCGGCGCTGCCGTCCTGGGCCAGCGGACTGACCACCGGCTCCGCCGCGCGCTCCACCCGCGCGCACCGCATCCCCGACGCGCCGCACCACGAACTCACCGGCGCCTGGTCCACCCGCGTGGTCGTCGCCGCCGCGGGCCCCGACACCCTGGCCGCGCTCGCCGCCCGGCACACCGAGGGCATCGACCTCGGCCGGGTCGGCAACTGGCGGCAGGCGTACGACCTGCACACCTCCGTCGCCGCCGCCCGCGACCGCGCGCTCGGCACCGAGCACCCCGACACCCTGGCCAGCCGCCACGAGGCCGCCTTCTGCCTGGGCAGGCTCGGCCGCACCGAGGAGTCGCTGCGGCTGTACGAGTACATCTCGGACGTACGCCGCCGGGTCCTCGGCCCCGACCACCCGGACACGCTGGTGGCCCGGCACGAGGCCGCGTACGCGCTGGGCAGCCTCGGCCGTTACCTGGAGGCCCACCAGATCTACTCGGCCGTGCTGGCGGCGCGCGAGCGCACGGTCGGCGCGGACCACCCCGACACCCTGCACTGCAAGCACAATCTGGCCTTCAACCTGGGCCGTCTCGGCCGGACGGACGAGTCGTACGCGATGGCCGTCGAGGTCGCCGACGCCCGCGCGCGGGTGCTGGGCGCCGATCACCCCGAGACGCTGGTGACCCGCTTCGAGGTCGGCTACGCGCAGGGCCGCGCGGGCCGCTGGGCCGAGGCGCTGGCCACCTACCGCGACGTGGCCGCCGCGCGCGCCCGGGTGCTGGGCGCCGACCACTCCGACACACTGGCCGCGCGCTACGAGACCGGCATCTGCCTCGGACGGCTCGGCCGCAGCGGCGACGCCCTCGCGCTGTACGAGGAGTTGGTCGACGCCAGGACCAGGACCGGGGGCTCCACCGACGCCGAGACGCTGCGGGCCCGGCACGCGCTCGGGGTCAATCTGGGACGGCTCGGCCACTGGGACCGGGCGCTGGCCGAGGCGCGCGACGTGGCGGCGGTGCGCGAGCGGGTGCTGGGCGCGGAGCACCCCGACACCCTCGTCAGCAAGCGGGAGATAGCGGTGGGGCTGGGCTGGCTGGGACGCTGGTCGACCGCGCTCGCGGTCTACCACGAGGTCGCCGAGGCGCGCGAGCGCGTGCTGGGCGCCGACCACTCCGACACCCTCACCAGTCGCAACGACGAGGCGCACTGCCTGGAACAGCTCGGCAGGACCGCCGAGGCGCAGGCCCTGTACCGCCGTGTCTCCGCCCAACAGCAGGGCGCGCCCGAGCGGTTGTGAGCGGCGGGTCCGATCCGGTCCCGGCCCCTCGGCCCCGTCCTCAGCCGATCCGGAGGGTCGCGGCGGCCTTGTAGGTGCGCAGGACGGGCGCCGTCTCGATCCGCGCGATCGGGTCGAGCGCGACCTCGCGGGTCAGATAGCGGTGCAGTTCCTCCGCGTCCGCGCACAGCGCCTGCGCGACCAGATTCGTCGGCCCGGTCGTCGCCGCGACCATCGCCAGTTCCCGGTGCCCCGCCAACTCCGTGGCGACCGCGTCCAGATGCGCGGGCTTCACCTGCATCCACAGCAGCGCCGACACGGTCACGCCCAGCACCGCGGGTTCGATGTCCACGTCGAGGAAGAGCGCGCCGCGCGTGCGCAGTTCGGCGAGTGTGCGGGCGACGGTGGCGGCCGTGGAGCCGGTCGCGGCGGCGAGTTCCGCGTAGCTGATCCGGGCGTCGTCGCGCAGCGCGTCCAGCAGGAGGCGGTCGGAGCCGGTGAGGAGATACGGCGAGGCGTCCGGCTCCTCGGCGGCGCTCTCGGCGCGCAGCCGCGCCCGCTGTGCGGCGTCCAGGACACCGACCCGTCCGTGCCAGGCGGTCGGTCCGCCGACGTAGGTGTGCAGGAGGTAGTGCGCGGACACCGCGGTGATCCCGGCGGTACGGGGGATGTCGCGCAGCAGCAGCGCGTGCGCGTCGGGGCCCGCGGGCTGGGTGTGGATGATCGCGACGATCTCGGTGCCGCCCGAGGTCAGCCGTACCCACGAGGTGTCGGGGCGCCGCGCGAGGGCGACCGCGATGTCGTGCGCGGCGCGCGTGGCGGCGGTCAGCCGTACGAACCACTGGTGGATACCGGCGCTGCGCGGCGCGGGCAGCGCGACCACCCGGAGGCCCGCGTGCGCGTACAGGCGGCGGTAGCGGCGTACGACGGTCTGGGTGGAGCAGCCGAGGACGTCCGCGACGAGCGTGAACGGCGCCCGGCCGTCCACTTGCAGGGCGTGGATCAGGCCGCGGTCCAGATCGTCGAGTGCGAGCGCCTTCGTCATATCAGCCGACCTCGATGGAAGTAATCATCGAATTCTGCCACGGAAATGGAAGCGGGTGCCGTACGGGCGGGACGGTGGTGGTCGTCGGTCACGGGGCCGGGGCGTCGCGAGACGGACCACGCGCACGGACGACCAACCGCGCACCCGTACGCAGGGGAGAGGCATGTCCCGCAGCACAGGACACGAGACGCACGACACGTACGACCCGCACGGCGCGCCCGCCGTGACCGGGGGTCCCGGCACAGGTGAGGGACCGGCGGCCGGTTCCGTACCGCCGTCCGCGTACCCCTGGCGGTGGATCGCGCTGGCCGCCGTGCTGGTCGCGGAGGCGATGAATCTGCTGGACGCCACGATCGTGCAGGTCGCGGGCCCGGTCATCCACACCGACCTCGGCGGCGCGGCAGCGGCCATCCCGTGGTTCAGCGCCGCCTACACCCTCGCGTTCGCGCTCGGGCTGCTGACCGGCGCCCGGCTCGGCGACATCGCGGGCCGCCGCCGGGTCTTCCGGATCGGGGTGACGGCCTTCGCCGTCACGTCGCTGGCGTGCGCGCTCGCGCCGACCCCCGAGACGCTGATCGGACTGCGGGCGCTGCAAGGCGCGGCGGCGGCGCTGATCATCCCGCAGACCTTCGGCCTGATCCGCGCGATGTTCGACGGCGACGAACTGGCCAAGGCGCTGGGCACGATCGGCCCGGTGATGGGCCTGTCCGCGGTCCTCGGCCCGGTGCTCGGCGGGGTCCTGACGCACGCCGACCTGTTCGGCTCGTCCTGGCGCGCCTGCTTCATGGTCAACGTCCCGCTCGCGGTCGTCGTGCTGGCCGTCGCGCGACGGCTGCGCGAGGACCGCGCCCCGGTCCGGCCGCGCCTCGACCCTGCGGGGACGGCGCTGGCCATGGCGGGCACCGCGCTGGTGGTGTGCCCGCTGGCCACCGGCTCGCCCGGAGCGGCCGGATGGGCGGTGGCGGCCGTCGGCGCCGCCGTACTGGCGCTGTTCGTCGTCCACCAGCGGCGCACCGCGCGCGGCGGCGGGGCGCCGCTGATCGAACCGGCCCTGCTGCGCGGCCGTGCCTTCCCCGCCGCGCTCGCCACCTCCACGCTGTTCTTCGCCGTCATGAACGGCGTCATGATCACCGTGGTCCTCCATCTCGAACTGGGCCTGCGCCGCGGCCCGCTCACCGCGGGACTGACCATGCTGCCCTGGTCGCTCGGGCTGTCCGCGGGGTCGGTGGCCGCGGGCGGCCGTCTGGTCCCGCGCTACGGGACCCGCGTCATGCACGCCGGGATCGCCTTCCTCGGCGTCGGGATCGGCGGCGCGGTCCTCGCCTACCGGTCCGCCGCGCCCGACGCGTACCCGACGGCGCTGCTGTTCGCGCTCGCCGTCGCGGGCCTGGGCACCGGGCTGTTCACCCCGCCGTTCTTCACCACCGCGCTGAGCGGCGTCGGCCGGCAGGAGACCGGCTCGGCCGCCGGGCTGCTCAACGCCGTCCAGCAACTCGGCGGCACCATCGGCGTCGCCGTCATCGGCGGCGTCTACCTCGCGGGGGACGGCACACCGCGCGCCGCCGCGCAGGCCGCCCTCGGCACGGCCGCCGCGATCCTGGCGGCGACCGCGGTCGCGGCGGCGGTGATGACGGTGCGGCGGGGCGGCGAGGGCGGCGACAGCCGCTGATGTGACGGGGGGCGGCCGGGAGTGTCGCCGACGTGACGGGGGGGGGCGGCGGCCGGGAGCGCCGCTGATGTGACTGGGGGCGGCCGGGAGTGTCGCCGACGTGTGGCGCGCTCGGGCGTCGCGGCCCCGCGTGACGGGCGCGGGGTCGCAGAAATCTGACACCGCGTCAGAAAATCTCTTCCCTCTCCACACCGGCTGCGGCATCCTGCCCCCCATGGAGACCGAGCTGAGCACACGGCTGGGCATCGAGTACCCCGTCTTCGGCTTCACGCCGTTCCCCGCGGTCGCCGCCGCGATCAGCCGCGCGGGCGGCATGGGCGTCCTGGGCGCGGTCCGCTACTCCGCCCCCGACGAACTCGCCCGCGACCTCGACTGGTTGGACGGGCACACCGACAAACTGCCGTACGGCCTCGACGTCGTGATGCCCGCGAAGAAGGTCGAGGGAGTCACCGAGGCGGACATCGAGGCGATGATCCCGCCGGAACACCGCGCCTACGTCGAGGCGTTGCTGACCAAACACGGCGTCCCCACACTCGCCGCCGACGAGCGCGCGGGCTGGCGGATCACCGGCTGGATGGAGAAGGTCGCCCGCGACCAGCTCGACGTCGCCTTCGACTACCCGATCAAGCTGCTCGCCAACGCGCTGGGCTCACCGCCCGCCGACGTCGTGCGCCGGGCCCACGACCACGGTGTGCTGGTCGCCGCGCTCGCCGGCAGCGCCCGGCACGCGCGGCACCATCAGGAGGCGGGCATCGACATCGTGGTCGCCCAGGGCTACGAGGCGGGCGGCCACACCGGGGAGATCGCGAGCATGGTGCTCGTCCCCGAAGTGGTGCGCGCCGTCGACCCGTTGCCGGTGCTCGCGGCAGGCGGCATCGGCACCGGCGAACAGGTCGCCGCCGGGCTGGCGTTGGGCGCGCAGGGCGTCTGGCTCGGCTCGGTCTGGCTCACCGCCGCCGAGGCCGATCTGCACTCGCCCGCCCTCACCCGCAAGCTGCTCGCCGCGGGCTCGGGCGACACCGTCCGCTCCCGCGCCCTCACCGGCAAACCCGCCCGCCAGCTCCGCACCGAGTGGACCGACGCCTGGGAGGACCCGGCAGGCCCCGGCACCCTGCCGATGCCGCTCCAGGGCCTGCTGGTCGCCGACGCCGTCTCCCGCATCCAGCGCTACGAGGTCGGCCCGCTGCTCGGCACACCGGTCGGCCAGATCGTCGGCGCGATGAACCAGGAGCGCCCCGTCCAGGCCGTCTTCGACGACCTCACGCGCGGCTTCGAGCGCGCGATGGACCGGCTGAACCGTATCGCCGGACGCGGCGCGCGGGACGGCGCCGCCCCCGGCCCAGGGCGTGACCGGCGCTGACCGCCCGCACGCGCAGAACAGATCTGCTCCGGCAGACACGACCGCTGAGGAGGACCGGATGAGCACGTCCACGCCCAACGGCTTCTGGGCACAGGCCGAACAGGACCCCGGCCGTACCGTTCTCACCGCGCCCGACGGCGAGCAGTGGAGCGCCGAGCGGCTGCACGCGACGTCCAACCGGCTCGTGCACGGGCTGCGCGCGGCCGGATTGGAGCCCGGCGACGCCTTCGCCGTCGTCCTGCCCAACGGCGTCGAGTTCTTCACCGCCTATCTCGCCGCCTTCCAGGCCGGTTTCTACCTGGTGCCCGTCAACCACCACTTCGTGGCCCCCGAGATCGGCTGGATACTCGCCGACTCCGGCGCCAAGGTGCTCATCGCGCACGAGCGCTTCGCCGAGGCCGCCCGCGAGGCGGCCGACGAGGCGGGGTTCGCCTCGGACCGGCGGTACGCGGTCGGCGACATCGACGGCTTCCGCCCCTTCGCCGACCTGCTCGCGGGACAGCCCGCCACCGCGCCCGACGCCAGGACCAGCGGCTGGGTCATGAACTACACCTCGGGCACCACCGGCCGCCCGCGCGGCATCCGCCGCCCGCTGTCGGGCAAGCCGCCCGAGGAGACGTATCTCGGCGGATTCCTCGGGATCTTCGGGATCAAGCCCTTCGACGGCAACGTCCACCTCGTCTGCTCACCGCTCTACCACACCGCCGTGCTCCAATTCGCGGGCGCCGCCCTGCACATCGGGCACCCGGTGGTGCTGATGGACAAGTGGACGCCGGAGGAGATGCTGCGCGTCATCGACCGCTACCACTGCACCCACACGCACATGGTCCCCACACAGTTCCACCGGCTGCTGGCCCTGCCGGAGGACGTACGGGGGCGCTACGACGTGACGTCCATGCGGCACGCGATCCACGGGGCCGCGCCCTGCCCCGACCACGTCAAGCGGGCGATGCTGGAGTGGTGGGGCCCGTGCGTGGAGGAGTACTACGCGGCCAGCGAGGGCGGCGGCACCTTCGCCACCGCGCGGGAGTGGCTGAAGAAACCCGGCACCGTGGGGCGGGCCTGGCCGATCAGCGAGATCGCCGTCCACGACGACGCCGGGAATCTGCTGCCGCCCGGCGAGGTCGGCACCGTCTACATCAACATGAAGACCGGCGGCTTCAGTTACCACAAGGACGCGGCCAAGACCCGGTCCAACCGGATCGGCGACTTCTTCACCGTCGGCGACCTCGGCTATCTCGACGAGGACGGCTACCTCTTCCTGCGCGACCGCAAGATCGATCTGATCATCTCCGGCGGCGTCAACATCTACCCCGCCGAGATCGAGGCCGCTCTCCTCACCCACCCCGCCGTCGCCGACGCCGCCGCTTTCGGCATCCCGCACGACGAGTGGGGCGAGGAGGTCAAGGCCGTGGTCGAGGCCGCCCCCGGACACGAGCCGGGACCGGCGCTCGCCGACGACATCCTCGAACACTGCGGCCGGAGACTGGCCGGGTACAAGCGGCCCAAGACCGTCGACTTCGTCGCCGAGATGCCCCGCGACCCCAACGGCAAGCTCTACAAGCGACGGCTCCGCGAGCCGTATTGGGCCGAGCGCGAACGCCCGCTGTGAGCGGCCCGCGGCACCGTAGCCTCGGCGTATGGGTGAGATTCTGAACGTCGAGGCGAACGGTGTGCGGCTCGCCTACGAGGTGGCCGGTCCGGCGGACGGGCCGCCGCTCCTGCTGCTGCACGCGCTGGGCGAGGACCGTACGTCCTGGCGCGCGGTGTCGGACGCGCTGGCCGCCGACGGCTGGCGCGCGTACGCGCCCGACCTGCGCGGCCACGGCGCGAGCGAACACCCCGGCGCGTACTCCTTCGAGCTGCTGCGGGAGGACGTGCTCGGCTTCCTCGACGCGCTGGGACTGCGGCGGGTGACGGTGGTCAGCCACTCGCTGGGCACGTTCGCCGCGTCGCTGGCGGCCATCGCGCGGCCGGACGCCGTACGGCGGCTCGTACTGGAGGAGGGCCCGCTGCCCTTCCCCGCCGACCCGCCGCGCCCCGTCCCGACCGAAGCCCCCGAGGAGCCGACCCCGTACGACTGGCGTCTGCTGCCCGCCGTCGCGGCGCAGCGCAACGACCCCGACCCGGCCTGGTGGCGCGACCTCACCGCGATCACCGCGCCCACCCTGCTCGTCGCGGGCGGCCCGAGCAGCCACCTGCGCCAGGACCAGCTCGCCCGGGTCGCGGGCCGCATCCCCGACTGCCGCCTGGTCACCATCGAGGCCGGTCACATGATCCACGACGACCGCCCGGCCGAATTCCTGCGCGAGGTGCGGGCCTTCCTGTCCCCGGTCCCGGCCGGTCGGCCGGCGGACGGGGCGCGGGGCTGAGGTCCGACGGGTACGGTCGGCGCCTTCCGGCGACGGGGGCCGCGCCGCCTGACACCGTGACCGACGGGCGGCGTGGCCGTCGTGGGTGCCCGGTGCCGTCGTCCGGCGGCGGTCAGCCGGTGACGCGGGCGGCGATCGTACGGGCGCAGGCCAGCGACGGCGTGCGGCTGGTGTCGACCTCCAGGTCGTAGCGCACACCGCGGTGGACGAGGTCGGCCTGGGAGCGGGCCATGCCGGTGACGCGGTCGCCGCGGGCGGCCTCGCGGGCCGCCGCCACCTCGGGGTCGCAGCGCACCCCGACCCACAGGACGTCGAGGCCGGTCAGGGCGGTGCGCCAGCGCTCCTGGGAGTCGGGCCCGCCGAGGAAAACCTCGTCCACGACGATCCTGGCCCCCGCGCGGGCCATCGCCCCGATGCCCCGCGCCCAGGCGATGTCCAGCAGCCGGAAGTCGTCGCCGACCGACACCGAGCCGTCGGGTCCGAAGCCGATGCCGCCCTCGGGGTCCTCCGAGGTGCGCATCGCGGCGGGCAGCGCGTCGACCAGGGTGTCGCAGCCGAAGGTCAGCCAGGGCCGCGGCAGCACATCTTGCAGGCAGCGGGCGATCCTGGACTTCCCGGAACTCGATCCGCCGTTGAGAATGATCACCTCAGTGGACATCCCGACACGGTAGGCGCGGCGAGGGGAACCGGCGAGTGGATATCGGCAGCGGCCCGGACACGGGCTTCGACGGCGGCTCCGGCAGCGGTTCCGGGTCGGCGGACACCACCCGCGTCATGACCTGGAATCTCTGGTGGCGGTTCGGGAACTGGCGCGAGCGGCGGGACGCGATCGTGCGGACGCTGGCCGACGTCCGGCCGGACGTCGTGGGCCTGCAGGAGGTGTGGGGGAGCGCGGACGAGAATCTGGCCGGGTGGCTGGCGGACGAGCTGGGCATGGAGTGGGCCTGGTCGCGCGCCCCGGTGCAGGACCGCTGGCACGGGCGCAACGGCGGTGACACCACCGTCGACGTCGGGGTCGCGGTGCTCAGCCGCCACCCGATCCTGGAGACCGCCGAGCGTCGGCTGCCCGCGGACGCCGCCGCCGACGACGGCAAGACGGCGCTGCACACGCTGATCGACGCGCCCGGCGGCCCGCTGCCCTTCTTCACCACCCACCTCAACTCCGGGGCCGCCGACTCCGCGGTCCGCTGCCTCCAGGTGCGGGAGCTGGCCGCCTTCGTGGCCGAGCGGTCGACCGGCGGGCATCCGCCCGTCGTCACCGGGGACTTCAACGCGGAACCGGACTTCGACGAGATCCGGCTGATGGGCGGCTACCGGACGGCGCCCGCCGTTCCGGGGCTCGTGCTGGTCGACGCCTGGCGGTTCGCCGACCCCGCCCTGCCGAACGGCACGTGGGACATCACCCAGCAGGACGCCGCCAACTTCGGCAACCGGCCCACCTGCCTCGACTACATCTTCGTCGGCATGCCGACGGCCGGGGGCACGCGCGGCGCCGTCCAGCGCGCCCACCGGGCCGGTGACCGTCCGGTCGACGGCGTCTGGCCCTCCGACCACGCGGCCGTGGTCGCCGACCTGGCCCAGGGCGCGGCGACCGGCGGCCGACCGGACCCGCGCTAGGTGTATTGACCTGGAGGGTTGTTGACGCGGGTGATGGGTGGCTGGCCGCCGAGTGCGGTGTGGGTGCGGTGGTGGTTGTAGGTGTGGAGG
>NZ_JBIUSD010000019.1:0-127061 GCF_044741185.1 Streptomyces sp. NPDC088197 | reverse complement strand
GGCGGATCTTCCGCAGATCTCGGTGCAGCCCCAACCGCATGACGTCAATCGCCAAGGCCGTCCTCACCCTGGAGCGGCAACGCTGAAGAAGCTCACTGAAGCTAGGCTGCCGGGAGGGGGAACTGCGACCGTTTGGCTGGGCAGTGCTCGGCCGGGGAGGGACGGGCCGACGCGATGGAACTCGACCGGATCTTCGATCAGAGGAGAACATCACCCGTTACCGTGGGTGACGTATTCGTCGATCGTGTCCGTTATGTGACGGCGTTCGAGGAGGCGTTGCGGGGGCTGCGAGACCATCCCGCCGCTGCCGGTTCGTCGGCGCCGCCTCGGCACAATGTCCTCGTCCTCTACGGGTTGGGCGGAATCGGGAAGTCGACGCTGTCCCGGCAGTTGGAACGGCGATTACGCGAAGGGGAATTGGACGGGGCGTCGGCGGACGGTCCTGAACGCCGCGTGACCTGCCGGATCGACCTGGAGGACAGCTCCCTGGCCGATCTGGAGACCGCGGTGATCGCCGTGCGGGGCACGCTCGGTGAGGTGATGCGTTCCTGCCCCGCATTCGACTTGGCCTTCGCCGTGTACTGGCGGCGCTGCCATCCGGGTGTCCCTCTTGAGGCCGCGATAGCGCGGAATTCCTCGCTCGGCAGGCTCGGTGAATCCCTGTCGCTGGCCGAACAGTTGGACGGCACACTGGATGCGCTGCTCGGCCCGATACCCCTCGCGGGTGTGGCCCGGCGGGCCGCGGGAATTCTGGTGGGCAGGATCCGCGAGCATCTGCGCAAAGACCGGCTGCTCGCGGAATGTCCCGGATTCGCCGAACTGCTGGATGTCGAGTCGCCTGCGGACATGCTGCCGTTCCTGCCGGCTCTCCTGTCCTGGGATCTGGCCGAGTACCGCCGTAGGAAAGCCCTGGACGTCGTCATCTTCTTCGACACGTTCGAGCGGGTCGACGGGAGGCGCCGGGAAGCGGGTGGGCTCGAGGACCGGTTGGCCCGGCTGGTCTACCTGATGCCGAACGTACTGTTCCTCATCACGGGGCGGAACCGGCTGACCTGGGGCGACGGTCATCACCCGGCAATCCACTACTCGGGGCCCAACTACTGGCCGAGTCTGGTCACCGACCCCGGCACGCTTCCGGCCATGCAGCACCGGTTGTCGGGGCTCGAGGAGGACTACGCCGACACCTACCTGCGGCTTCGCCTGACCAGGGACGGGGAGCCCGCCATTCCGGCACCGTTGCGGCGTCGGATTGTCGACGCGGCAGGCGGGGTACCGCTGTATCTGGAGTTGTCGGCCGAGTATTTCGACCAACTGAGCGCGGAAGGCCGCGTCCCCGCGGTGGAACAATTCGGAGGGACTTTCGCCGAGATGGTGATCCGTGTGATGCGTGATCTGTCCGCGCAAGAGCGCGCGCTTCTGCGGGCCGCCTCTCTCGCCGAGCGCTTCGACGCCGACGTGCTGAGGGCGGCGGTCCCGAGCGTGGCGGACGCCGTCGTACGGCGATTCCTCGAACGCCCCCTGGTGCAGAGCGATTCGTCGAGGTGGCTGACACACACCGTGGACGAGTACGTCCGCAACGCCGTCCGTCTCCACGACGGGAACACGGACGACGCCTGGTCGCAGGAGGAGTGGCGCGGCGCGGCCGAACGAGCCCTGGAACACCTCCGGGATCGGCTGCGCGGCGGGGTCAGAAATCCGACGTCGACCGACAGGAGCGAACTGGGCGAGGGCTTCACCACCGCCGGGCTCCTCACACTGAACACGAGCCGTGTCCCGGACTGGTTGTACGACCTTGCCTACGGTGTCGACCTGTGCGGCCTCGGGGCGGTGCTCACCGGGACCCGGAACTGGCCTGTGCAGTCCGGCAGTCACCCCGCCGGAGCGTTGGCGCTCACCTGCCAGGGGATGGCCGCGCGCAGCGCTGGCGACCGCACAGCGGCCCTGTCGCTGACCGAGGCGGCGCTGGCCCATCCGGGCCTCGGACCGTACCAACGCCTCTTCATCTCGCACCGGTTGGCCAAGACGCTGGAGGAGTTCGGCCGGTACGCCGAGGCGGAACGGCTGACCGCCGAGGTCGCCGCCGAGCCCGGACCCCTGCGGGAGAACGCGGAGAAGGACCTGGCCTGGATCCAATGGCTCCGGGGGGACGGACGGCGGCTCCAGACCTGGGCGCTGCCCCACTGCGACAGCCCCCTGGGCTTCCGCCGCGCGCAGTCCCAGGATCTCCTGGGCCAGTTCAGTTTTCTGCAGGGGGACTTCGCGGCGGCCGAGAGATATCTCCGCAAGGTGGCTGACGACGCCGAACTGGCCGCCGCGGGCATGTCCCGCGACACCAGCTACCGCCACCTGGGCATGGTGCTGTCGCTGGCCCGTCCGCTGGACGCCGAGACGGTGCTGGAGCACGCCCATGAGGTCAACCAGGACGTCGGAACGCCGGTCGGTGTGGCGCAGACGCTGATCTGGCGGGCGGCGGCACGCACCGGGCGCGAACCGGCCGCAGAGGTATTGACACTTCTGACGGACGGTGAGGAGATGCTGGCGCGCAGCGGTGGCGGCGCCGACCGGTGGATGGTGCTGACCGTGAAGCTGTTCCTCGCCGCCGTCGAAGGCACGGACGCCGAGGTCCTCGCCGCGGGGCAGGAGCTGATCAGCCATGTGGAGGAACAGGACTGTCACCCCGGCCTCGGGGAGATCGCCCAGCGCTGGCTGGAGGTACGCGGCCTCGACGCCGCCGTTCCCCGGCGGGAGTTCTGGACGGACCGGGACCGGTCCCTCGCGGCCTGGGAGGAAGTCCTCACCGACCGGCGCGGTCTCAGGGCCGCCACCTCGGACGGCTGAGATGTACGTTCACACCCGGTATCCGTCGACAATCCACCGGAGGTGCCCGTGCGGATCGCCGTCACGATCTTCCTGACCGATCAGACCATCGGGCCGGTGCGGCTCGCGCGGGAGTTGGAGCAGCGCGGGTTCGCCGGGCTCTATCTGCCGGAGCACACGCACATTCCGGTGTCGCGGGCGACGCCGTATCCGGCGGGGGAGCCGCTGCCGGAGGAGTACGGGCGGACGCTGGACCCGTTCGTGGCGCTCAGCGCGGTCGCGGCGGTCACCGAGCGGCTGGAGGTGGGGACGGCGATCACGCTGGTGGCGCAGCGCGACCCGGTGGTGCTGGCGAAGGAGATCGCGACGCTCGACCACCTGTCGGGCGGGCGGTTCACGCTGGGGGTGGGCTTCGGGTGGAATGTGGAGGAGGCCGCCGACCACGGGGTGGACTGGCGGCGCCGCCGCGAGCTGGTACGGGACCGGATGGCGGCGATGCGCGCGCTGTGGGCGGCCGAACCCGTCGCCTATGCGGGCGAATTCGCGTCCGTGCAGGCCAGCCAGGCGTATCCGAAACCGGCGGGCGGCCGGGTGCGCACCCTGGTGGGCGGCGCGGCGGGCCCGAAACTCTTCAGCCATGTGACGGATTACGCGGACGGGTGGATGCCGATCGGAGGCGGCGGTCTGGGTGAGTCGCTGCCCGGACTCCGGGCCGCGTGGCGGGAAGCGGGCCGCGGGGAGAAGGGCCCGGAGGTGGTGCCGACGGCCGTACGCCCGGACGCGGGCAAGCTCGCGTACTACCGCGACCTCGGCATCGAGGAGATCGTCGTCCAGCTCCCGCCGGCCGGGACCGACGAGGTGCTGCGGGCGCTCGACGACTACGCGCAGTATTTGTAGCCGGAGTATTCCTCGGACGGTCCGATCTCCGGGTGATATTGCCGACAGGGGGATCGGGCCGAAGACGGCCTGAGCCCCCAGCGAATTGTCGGCGGGGCCGCCTATCCTCGGAGAATGACTTCGCCGACGCCCACCGCCAATGCCATGCGCCGCGCCCTGCACCGCGCGGACGAAGGTGTCGCCCTGGACACGGGCGAGGCCGCCGTCCTGCTGCAAGCCCGTGGCCAGGACCTGGCCGGACTCGCGGGCACCGCGGCCCGGCTGCGGGACGCCGGCCTCGAAGCGGTGGGACGGCCGGGCGTCATCACGTATTCGCGGAAGGTCTTCATTCCGCTGACCCGGCTGTGCCGGGACAAATGTCATTACTGCACATTCGTGACCGTGCCCGGCAAGCTGCGCCGTGAAGGGCACGGCATGTACTTGTCGCCCGACGAGGTGCTGGACATCGCCAGGCGCGGCGCCGAAATGGGCTGCAAAGAAGCGCTGTTCACCCTCGGCGACCGCCCCGAGGAGCGCTGGCCCGAGGCGCGCGAGTGGCTGGACGCGCACGGCTACGACGACACGCTGGCGTACGTACGGGCCATGTCGGTGCGGGTGCTGGAGGAGACGGGCCTGCTGCCGCACCTCAACCCGGGCGTGCTGAGCTGGACCGACCTCCAGCGGCTCAAGCCGGTCGCGCCGTCCATGGGCATGATGCTGGAGACGACCGCCACCCGCCTGTGGTCGGAGCCGGGCGCCCCGCACTACGGTTCGCCGGACAAGGAGCCCGCCGTACGGCTGCGGGTCCTGGAGGACGCGGGCCGGTCCAACGTGCCGTTCACCACCGGCATCCTCATCGGCATCGGCGAGACGTACGAGGAGCGCGCCGAGTCGCTCTTCGCGATCCGCAGGACCGCCCGCCGCTACCACGGCATCCAGGAAGTGATCATCCAGAACTTCCGCGCCAAGCCGGACACCGCCATGCGCGGCATGCCGGACGCGGAGCTGGAGGAGCTGGCGGCGGCGATCGCGGTGGCCAGGATCGTGCTCGGCCCGTCCGCCCGCATCCAGGCGCCGCCGAATCTGGTGGACGGCGAGTACGCGCGCTTCATCGAGGCCGGCATCGACGACTGGGGCGGCGTCTCCCCGCTCACCCCCGACCACGTCAACCCCGAGCGCCCGTGGCCGCAGATCGACGAACTGGCCGCCCGTACGGCCGAGTCGGGCTTCGCGCTGCGCGAACGCCTCACCATCTACCCGGAGTTCGTCCAGCGCGGCGAGCCCTGGCTGGACCCGCGCCTGATCCCGCACGTCACGGCGCTCGCCGACCCCGCCACCGGTCTGGCGGACGAGGACGCGCCGGTCGTGGGCCGCCCGTGGCAGGAGCCGGACGAGGGCTTCACCTCGGCCGCCACGGGCCGCACCGACCTGCACCGCACGATCGACACCGAAGGACGTACGGCCGACCGCCGCGACGACTTCGACGAGGTGTACGGCGACTGGGCCGAACTGCGCGAGCAGGCCGCGCCCGGCATGGTCCCCGACCGGGTGGACGCCGACGTCAAGCAGGCCCTGTCGGTGGCCGCCGACGACCCGACCCGGCTCACCGACGCCGAGGCGCTGGCCCTGCTGCACGCGGACGGCCCCGCCCTGGACGCGCTGTGCCGGATCGCGGACGACCTGCGGCGCGCGGTCGTCGGCGACGAGGTGACGTACATCGTCACCCGCAACATCAACTTCACCAACGTCTGCTACACCGGCTGCCGTTTCTGCGCCTTCGCGCAGCGCCGCACCGACGCCGACGCGTACACCCTCTCCCTCGACCAGGTCGCCGACCGCGCCGAGCAGGCCTGGCAGGTCGGCGCCACCGAGGTGTGCATGCAGGGCGGCATCCACCCCGACCTGCCCGGCACCGCCTATTTCGACATCGCGCGCGCGGTCAAGGCCCGCGTCCCCGGCATGCACATGCACGCCTTCTCGCCGATGGAGGTCGTCAACGGCGCGACGCGCACCGGCCTGTCGATCAGCGACTGGCTGGCCGCCGCCAAGGAAGCGGGCCTGGACTCCATCCCCGGCACCGCCGCCGAGATCCTGGACGACGAGGTCCGCTGGGTCCTCACCAAGGGCAAGCTGCCCACCGCCACCTGGATCGAGGTCGTCAAGGCCGCCCACGCGCTGGGCATACGGTCCTCGTCCACCATGATGTACGGCCACGTCGACCAGCCCCACCACTGGCTCGGCCACCTCCGGCTGCTCGCGGAGATCCAGAAGGAGACCGGCGGCTTCACCGAATTCGTCACCCTCCCCTTCATCCACACCAACGCCCCGGTCTACCTCGCGGGCATCGCCCGCCCCGGCCCCACCGCCCGCGACAACCGGGCCGTCACCGCCATGGCCCGCCTGCTGCTCCACCCGCACATCACCAACATCCAGACCAGTTGGGTCAAGCTCGGCGCGGACGGCGCCGCCGAAATGCTCCGCTCCGGTGCCAACGACCTCGGCGGCACGCTGATGGAGGAGACCATCTCCCGTATGGCGGGCTCCAGTTACGGCTCCTACCGCTCCATCCGCGACCTCGTCGCCATCGCCGAGGCCGCGGGCCGCCCCTCCCGCCAGCGCACCACCCTCTACGGTCAGGTCCCCGAAGAGCGCATCACCACCGGTCTCGCCTCCGACGGCCACCTCCCCGATCTCCTCCCGGTCCTGGGCGACTGACGCCCGCCGCGCACCTGAGGGGTGAATTCGCACCACCGTCATGGCCGCGTTTCACCGTGTTCCGGTGCGGGGAGTGCGGGGGTGGTGGAGTCCCGTGGGATACACAGGACCTGAGACACCCTTGGGGGAGCAGTGGCGTGGAGCGGGCGGGCGGGCGTGGCCCTGGCGGTCGCGGCGGGGGTGCTCGCCGGGGGACTGGCGGGGGCGTCGGCCGTCGCGGCGGACAGCGGCGCCGGCGGCGGGCTGCCGTACGAGCGGGTGGAGCGGCTCGGGCCGGGCGTGGAGTACCGGGAGTTCTCGGTAACGGCCTCGCGGGGGACCGTGCACGGGCATGTGCTGGCGGTGGATCTGCGCGAATCCCGTACGCGGCTCGACCTGTTGACGCCGGGGGCGGTGGCGGCGCGGCAGGCGGTGTCGGGGCTCGCCGACGACCGGCAGGCGGTGGGCGCGGTGAACGGCGACTTCTTCAACATCACCGAGGACCAGCACCCCGGCGTGGCGCCGACCGGCTCCTCGGTGGGCCCGGAGATCGGTTCCGGCCGGGATCTCAAGGCCGCCGTGCCCGACGGCCAGCGCTTCGGGCCCGCGATGCCGCCGGGGGAGACCACGCACGACGTGCTCGGCATGGGCAAGGACCGCAAGCTGCGGCTCGACCGGCTGGACCTGCGCGGGTCGGTCCGCACCCCGCGGGGGAGCATCCCGCTGGGCGGCTACAACCAGTACGCGCTGCCCGTCGGCGGCGTCGGCGCGTACACGGCGGACTGGGGGACGGTCTCCCGGCAGCGGGCGGTCTGCGGCACGGACACCTCGCGCGGCGCCGGATGCAGCACGGACACCTACGAGGTGACGGTACGTCAGGGGCGGGTCGCGGCGGTCGCGCAGGCGCCCGGCGCGGGAGCCATTCCCGCGGGCAGCACCGTACTGCTCGGCCGGGACGCGGGCGCCGACACACTGCGCGCCCTGCGCGTGGGCGACCGCGCGGAGGTCGACAGCCGCCTCACCCCGACGCTCTCGCGCGTGCCGTACGTCTTCGCGGTCGGCGGCTTCCCCGTCCTGCGTGGCGGACAGCCGCTCGCGGGCCTGGACACCACGACGGCGGCCACGCGTACGGCCGCCGGTTTCGACGCGTCGGGCAGCACGCTGTACCTGCTGGCGCTGGACGGCTCCGCCGAGTCCGGCGCGGGCCTGACCATCGCGGAACTTGCGTCCGTCATGAGGGAATTGGGTGCAGATTCGGCGGTGAACCTCGACGGCGGCGGTTCCACGACGCTGGTCGCCCGCGACCCCGGCGCGGCGGCGGTGACCGTACGCAACCACCCGTCGGGCGGCGTCGAGCGCCCGGTCGCCAACGCCATCGGCGTCTTCTCGCGCACGTGAGCCGCGTATGTGCGCCTAACGCCCGAGTCGCGCGGCCCGACGCGCGGACCCGGCTCCCGCACCCGAGTCCGACACCCTGAGTCGCGCGTCAGAGCATTTCCGGCGTCCGGTCGTATCCGATCGGACCGGCACCGTTCGCGGACAGGCGTCACCAACCCCAGGGCCCCCTTCCGCTCCTGGTGACGTCGGCTATCGTGCTGGCGCAGAACGGGTTCGGATCGGGGTTGATCGAAGGGGACCGCTTTGACCGCTGTCTGGGGTCGCGCGCAGCAGCAGGACTTCCGCAGCCGCGTGCGGGGCTGCCTGCTGGGCGGGGCGATCGGGGACGCGCTGGGCGCGGGCGTCGAGTTCGACTCGTTCGAGGCGATCCAGCGCAATCACGGCACGGACGGCGTCACCGACTACGTTCCGGCGTACGGCAGACGCGGCGCGGTCACCGACGACACGCAGATGACGATGTTCACGGTCGAGGGCCTGATCAGAGCCCAGGTGCGCCGGGACACCGGCGCCTGGCACCCGCCCACCGACATCCACCGCGCCTACCGCCGCTGGTCGGCCACCCAGACCGAGTGGGGGCCCGACGAGCGCCGCAAGGACACCGGCTGGCTGGCCCGCGAGGAGTGGCTCTACGCGCGGCGAGCGCCGGGCGAGGCGTGCCTGAGCGGCCTGTCCGACGACCGGATGGGCACCTTGGAGGAGCCGAAGAACCCCGGCTCCAAGGGGTGCGGCACCGTGATGCGCTCCGCGCCCTTCGGGCTGCTGGTCGGCTGGGAGCCGCAGCTCGTCTTCCAGCTCGCCGTGGAGTGCGCCGCCCAGACCCACGGCCACCCCACCGGGCAGCTCGCCGCCGGAGCCTTCGCCGTCATCGTGCACGGCCTGGCGCGCGGCGAGGCCCTCGACGGCTCCGTCCAGCACGCCCTCGCCCTGCTCGGCGCCCGCCCCGGCCACCAGGAGACGACGGACGCGCTCCAGGGCGCCCTGGGCGCCGTACGGCAGGGGATGCCGTCGCCGCAGCGCGTGGAGGCGCTGGGGGAGGGCTGGACGGCCGAGGAGGCGCTGGCGATCGGCGTCTACTGCGCCCTGGTCGCCGAGGACGTGCGCCACGGGCTGCTGCTCGCCGTCAACCACTCGGGCGACAGCGACTCCACCGGCTCCGTCTGCGGCAATCTGCTCGGCGTCCAGCACGGGGAGACGGCGCTGCCGCCCGCGTGGATCGCCGAGGTGGAAGGGCGCGCCACGCTGCTCCAGCTCGCCGACGACTTCGCCATGGAGATGACGCAGGCGCCGGCCCTGCACGGGCCTTCGGGCGCCAGCCCGGCGTGGCTCGACCGCTACCCGGCCGCCTAGGGCCTGTCCGGCGGATCACCACCGCCCCCGCCGCGGCTCCCCCCGGGAAGGGGAGCCGCCGGACAGGACCTAGTCCGAGACCTTGGTGGGGGTCGGCTCGGAGGAGGGCTCGGGGAGGGAGACGGAGGCCGGTCCGGGGCCGCCCCCGTCATCGGAGTTGATCTTCGCGAGGAGCGCGTCCCGCTCCGGCGTGTCCTCCGGCTTGATCCAGCCGATGACGATGTAGAGGACGAGCGAGACGGCCAGCGGGAGCGAGATCTGGTATTCGAGGTTGACGCCGCCCGAAACGGCGTCGTTGACGGGGTAGTTGAGCAGGTAGAAGGCGAACAGGCCGAGCGCCCAGCTCGTGAGGGCGGCGGTCGGGCCGGAGGTGCGGAAGCGCGGCAGCAGTCCGAGCATGAACGGGATCGCGATCGGCCCCATCAGACCGGCCACCCACTTGATGACGACGGTGATGATGTCCTTGAAGGTGGGGGAGTTGACCTGGGTGGCCACGGCCATGGACAGGCCGAGGAAGGTCAGCGTGGTCAACCGGGCGGCGATCAGGCCGACATGGGCCGACCATTCACGGGCGGTCTTCGAGAAGGCAGGGGCGATGTCGCGGGTGACGGCGGCGATGGCGTTCGCGTCGGAGGAGCACATGGCCATGGTGTGCGAGAAGAAGCCGACCACGACCAGGCCCAGCAGCCCGTGCGGCAGGAGCTGTTCGACCATCAGACCGTACGAGTCCGAGCCGTCCGGCTTCTTGGCGTGCACCAGCAGCGGCGAGATCCACATCGGGAAGAAGAGGATAACCGGCCAGACGAACCACAGGGCCGACGACAGCCAGGCGCTGCGGGTGGCCTCGCGGGCGGAGCCGGTGGCCATGTAGCGCTGGGCCTGGTTCCACATGCCGCCGTTGTACTCGAAGGTCTTGATGAACAGGTACGCCAGCAGGAAGACGGTGGTGTACGGGCCCGCGACCGGGTCGGCGTGGTGCTTGAGCGCGGGCTCGTCCCACACGTTCCAGATGCCGCTGATCCCGCCGACCTTGTTGAGCGCGGCGACCAGCATCGTGAGCCCGGCGATCAACTGGATGACGAACTGGCCGAGTTCGGTGAGGGCGTCCGCCCACAGACCGCCGACCGTGCAGTAGACGGCGGTGATCGCGCCGGTGATGACGATGCCCTGGGTGATGGTGACCCCGGTGAAGACGGACAACAGGGTCGCGATGGCGGCCCACTTGGCGCCGACGTCCACGATCTTGAGCAGCACGCCGGACCAGGCGAGCGCCTGCTGGGTCGTCAGGTTGTAGCGGTTCTTGAGGTATTCGAGCGGCGAGGCCACGTGCAGCCGTGAGCGCAGCCGGTTGAGCCGGGGCGCGAAGAGCTTGGCGCCGATGGCGATGCCGAGCGCGATCGGGAAGGACCAGGTGACGTACGAGGTGATGCCGTAGGTGTAGGCGATGCCCGCGTAACCGGTGAACATCACCGCGCTGTAGCCCGACATGTGGTGCGAGATGCCGGACAGCCACCACGGCATCTTGCCGCCCGCGGTGAAGTAGTCGCCGACGTCGTCGACGCGCTTGTGGGACCAGAGTCCGATCGCGAGCATCACGCCGAAGTACGCGATCAGCACGGTCCAGTCGAGACTGTTCATGTCCCCTCCAGAGGGGTCCGCCTTGTGAACAGGAGCGCACTTCGCTGTGGCGCCGGTCCGGGCGGGTCGCCCCCGTGCGGGAGTGGGGACTTCCGGGATTGAACCCCTCGCGCGGGGGGCCGGTCAAGGGTCTCCGCGTTCAAGAGTCTGAACTCAGATCAGAAAGCCGAACGATTTTACTCGCTCTTTACCTACCTTGGCATTGTCGTGACCCTGATCACCCACCCACGATGAGCGGACACTTCGCTGGACGTCGCACGAGGCCCGCGGGACGCGCGGGACACAGGAGGCAGCCGTCCGGGATGCGGGATCCCGTGCGGACGCAGAGGGGAGCGGCCGATCGCCGACGTGAGCGTGACCGCCGCGGCCTTCCCTCCTGTGGGCGCCCGCCCTATTCTGACGCTCCGTCAGACAATGGTTGCGGAGGCCGACATGCTGCTGAAGGGGAAGACCGTGGTCGTGACCGGCGTCGGCGCCGGACTCGGGCAGCGCGTGGCGGCGGCCGTCGTACGCGACGGCGGACGGGCGGTGCTGGGCGCGCGGACCGCAGAACGGCTGGCGAAGACGGCGGCCGAGATCGACCCCGCGGGCACCTCGACGGCCTGGCTGCCCACCGACATCGCCGACGGCGCGCAGTGCGAGGCGCTGGCGGCGCTGGCACAGGAGCGGTTCGGCGGGATCGACGCCGTCGTCCAGGTCGCCGCGCTCGACGACTACTTCGGCGGCCTGGAGGACGCGGACTTCGCCGTCTGGCAGCGGGTGCTCGACGTCAATCTGCTCGGGTCGCTCAGGCTCGCCCAGGCGTGCCTGCCCGCCCTCAAGCGCCAGGAGCGCGGCGGCGCCGTCGTGTTCATCGGCACCCAGTCCGCGGTCGCGGCGCCCAGCCAGGTCCGCCAGGCGGCGTACGCGGCCTCCAAGGGCGCCCTCACCTCCGCGATGTACTCACTCGCGCGCGAGCTGGGCCCGTACCGGATCCGGGTCAACACCGTGCTGCCCGGCTGGATGTGGGGGCCGCCGGTGCGGTCCTTCGTCGCGCTCACCGCACGCGCCGAGGGCGTCGGCGAGGACGAGGTGCTGGCCCGCCTCGCCCGCCGCATGGCACTGCCCGAACTGGCCACCGACGGCGACGTGGCGGAGGCCGCCGTGTTCCTCGCCTCCGACCGCGCCCGCGCGATCACCGGACAGTCCCTGCTCGTCAACGCGGGCGAACTGATGCGGTGACGCGCGCCGTTGGACGCGTACGGCGCCGCGCCGTCCGTGCGTACGGCACCGCGCCGTTCCTCGTGCGGGCCGCCGCGCTACCTGCTGTCAACGGCCTCAGGCGAAGACCTTCGCCAGCCGCCGCAGCCCTTCCCCGATCTCCTCCGGCGTGTGCGTCGTGAAGGACATCCGCAGCGCCCCCGCCTCCGGCGCCTGCGCGAAGAACGGCAACCCCGGTACGTACGCCACGTCGTGACCGACCGCGGTCGGCAGCAGCGCCGTCGCGTTGTACCCCGCGGGCAGCCGTACCCACACGAACATGCCGCCCTCGGGCCGGTTCCAGGTGCTGCCGGAGGGCAGCGCGGCCGGCAGCCCGGCGAGCAGCGCGTCGCGCCGGGCGCGGTAGGCGGTACGCACCCGGTCCAGATGGACGTCCAGGTCGTGGTCGGCGAGGTAGCGCGCGGCGGCGGCCTGGTCGACGGTCGAGGTGTGCAGGTCGGCGGCCTGCTTGGCGATCACGCAGGCGCGCAGCAGCGCCGCGGGCGCCCGCAGCCAGCCCAGCCGCATCCCCGGCGACATGATCTTGGAGAAGCTGCCGAGCAGGATCGTCCGGTCGGCGGCCTCGGGCAGCGCCGAGATCCACGGCACACTCTCGCCCTCGAACCGCAGATCCCCGTACGGGTCGTCCTCCGCGATCCACAGCCCGTGCCGCTCCGCCACCTCGGCCACCGCGCGGCGGCGTTCGAGCGGGAGCGTACGCCCGGTCGGATTCTGGAAGTTGGGCACCAGGTAGAGCAGTTTCGGCCGTTCCCGGCGCGCCACCTCCTCCAGCGCCTCCGGGATCACCCCGTACGCGTCGGTCGGCACCGGCACCACCCGGGCGCCCGCGAAGCCGAAGCACTGGAGCGCCGCCAGATATGTCGGGTTCTCCACCAGCACCACATCGCCGGGCTCGATCAGCGCGGTCGCGATCAGCGCGAGCCCCTGCTGCGAGCCGCCGGTCACCAGGATGTCGTCCATGCCCGTCGCCAGGTCGCGTCCGCTCAGCCGGGCCGCCACGGCCGCGCGCAGCGCGGGATCGCCCTCGGTCGTCGAGTACTGGAGCACCTTGTGCGGCTGCTCGGCCAGGACGCGGGCGTACGCCTCCGCGATGGCCGCCGCGTCGAACAGCTCGGGCGCGGGCAGCCCGCCGGCGAAGGAGATCACCTCCGGCCGCGCGGTCAGCGCCAGGATCTCCCGTACCGGCGAGGCGCCCACCGAGACGGCGCGTGGGGCGAGGGCGGGCACGGCGGCTCGGGTCGAGGTCATGTCCGGCAGCCTACGAAGAATCGTTGCCATGTCCAGGTACTTTCCAGCATCCGGGCACCTTCACTTCTCCCCGGAGCTGACGTAGCGTCAGATTCATGGCTGAGGACGTGAGAACGGGCCCGGACGGCGGAACGGACGTCGAGGCGTACGGACGGCTCGCGGCCGTCGGACCGTACGGCGTCGACGTCGGGCACGCGCTGATCACCATGGTCGAGCCGCACGCCGGGCACGAATACGCGTACAACCGGTGGTACGAGGACGACCACTTCATCGCCGGTGCGATGGCGATGCCCTGGCTGTACGCCGGGCGCCGCTGGGTGGCCACGCGGCCGCTGCTGGACCTGCGGTACCCGGCGGACTCCGCGGTCGCGCGGCCGGTCACCGCGGGCTGCTACCTGTCGCTGTACTGGATCACCGCGGGCCGCTACGACGCGCACATGCGGTGGACGGTCGGCATCAACAAGCGGCTCAATCGCGACGCCCGCGTCTACCACGACCGCACCCACGTCTTCACCGCCTTCCAGGACCGCGCCGCGAGCGTCTACCGGGACGGCGCCGCCGGTCCGCGCGACATCCACGCGCTCGACCACCCGTACCGCGGACTCGTCCTCGAAGTGCTGGAAGCGGAATCCGCGGAAGGCCGGGACGAATTGCTGGAATGGCTGCGGGCCCGCCACCTGCCGAAGAAGCTCGCCGGATCACCGGCGGCGATGGTGGTGATCTTCACGCCCACTGCGCTGCCGCTCGACCGGATGTCTTATGTGAAACAGGTCGAAGGCGTCGAAACCCGGCTCACTCTCCTGTGGTTCCTGCAACAAGATCCACGCGAGGGGTGGGAAGAGCATTTCGCCGGTCACGCCGCCGAGATCGCCGGCCGGACCGACTCGGCGGGGCGCTCGGCGAAAGTGGAATTCATCGCTCCCTTCATTCCGACCATTCCCGGCACGGACACCTACGTCGATCAACTCCGTTGATCCGCTGACGTGATCCCCCGGTCCGCCGCGTTGATCACCCCGTTTGCCGCGTTGATCACCGGGCCCGGAACATCAGGACAGCAGTGAGCCCCCTCGGCTAGGACGGCGGCCAGACGAGAGGGCTCTTCTGCGGTACTGCTGAAGGTGCGCGCGCTGTACTAGTTGATCGTGAACGCGCCTCGGTCGACGTCCGTGACGAACGCGGTCCACGCCTCAGGGGAAAAGCTGAGGACCGGACCCTGCGGGTCCTTGGAGTCGCGGACCACGACCGACTCGACGGCCGGGGACTTCACTTCGACACAGGCGCCATTTCCGGTGGACCGCGAGGACTTCATCCACGCGGGAGTACTGCCCAGCTTGATTGCCATCTCTGCTCCGGTCTGTGCTGATGGCGGCGGCGAGGTACGCCATTGCCTGACTACGCGCTCGACGCTACTAGCCAACATCACGGACCGGTGAGCCACTTCACCCAAGTGGATGGCATATTCCCAGTAACTCTTCCAATGGGAGTGAGCGGGGGTGTACCGTATCGCCCGCACTTCAGCGGGTGTATCGTTCCGCCGCTTCGGTGATGAACTGCCGGGTCTGTTCGGCGCTGAGCGCCTGGGCCCGCAGATGCTCGTACATCACGCTGTACGCCTGCACATCGGTGTCCTTCTCCAAGTACAGGTCGCTGTTGACGCCTTCGAGATAGACCACCGTGGCATCGGTCGCGTCGGTGAACTCCAGTACCGCGAACTGCCCGCTCAGACCGGGGTGCGCGCCCGCCTCGAACGGCAGCACCTGCACGGTCACATGCGGCAGATGGCTCAATTCCACCAAATGCAGAAGCTGGTCACGCATCACGTGCTCGTCGCCGACCTTGCGGCACAGCGCCGCCTCGTCCACCACGGCCCACATCCGCAGCGGCCCGTCCCGGTCGGTGATCCGCTCCTGCCGGCGCATTCTCACGCTGACGCGCTTGTCGACCTGTTCGGGAGTGGCCTCCGGCAGATTGCCCGCGATCATCGCGGCGGCGTACTCCGGCGTCTGCAACAGGCCAGGCACCACCTGGGGTTCGAAGACCCGCAGACTGGCCGCCTCGGTCTCCAGGCCGATGTACACGCTGTACGGGATGTCGCCGAAGGCATGCCACCAGCCCTGCTGGCGCGACTCCTTGGCCATCTGCATCAGCGAGTCGACGATCCGCACGTCCTCGACGCCGTACACACCGCACAGGTCGCGCACATCGCGCTGGCTGATGCTCCGGCGCCCGTTCTCCAACCGGCTGATCTTCGACTGCGACACCAGGAGCCGGGCGGCGACCTCCTCGGCCGTCATGCCCTTCTGCTCCCGCAACTTGCGCAGTTCCGAACCCAGCCGGCGGCGCCTGACGGTGGGATTGACGTTGGCGACCACTGGAAGTGCACCTCCACGCTGAACCTACTGATGGTCAGCAGCCTGCCACTTGCGGTCATCGGCGCGCTGGCGAATGAGGGTAACCCGGCAGGGGCGTGTACGCGGTGGTACACGGGGGTGTATACGGCGACGCGCGGTGCGACGAATCCCGGAACGTGTTCCGAGTCCCGCCGCCCCGCGCGTCACAGCGGCTCCCGGAACGGGTCGCTGAGGACGGCGCGATGGTCGCGGATTGCGGTGCCCCGTCCCTGCCGACGGGCGCCGCAGCCGTCCCTGATGAGGGGGTTGCCGAGCGCTACGTGCTCACCTGCGCACGCGCTCTCACGTGCTGAACGTGCTGAACGTACTGAGCGTGCCGAACGTACTGACCGTGCTGCCTGTGCTGCCTGTGTCCACTCGCTGTCGCACGCCGACTCAACGGGCGCCGGCGCGGGCCATGGTGCTGTGCCCCGCCGCTCGCGGTGCCGGAGCGGCTGGCCGCTTCGGCTGCGCCGCCACGCCGTTCTGCACATCCATCACGGCATGCGCGACGAGGCCGCCCATCGGGTCGTACCTGATCAGGTCACGCAGGCGCGATCGCGACGACCGGCCCTCGTTGCCCGGGTAGAGGTGCTTGCCGAGTCCCACGGCGTGGGCGAGCGCGGCGAGCGCGGCGGTCCGCGGGTCCGGCGGCACGCCGGTACGGATCGCACTGTCCAGCCGGGTACGGATCTCCCGGCTGACCGCGCTGTCGGACGCCTGGTACCGCGTCGTCGGCAGCACCCCGCACATCTGGCCGGGCACGGCGTGCACCATGCCGCACCGCTCCAGGTGCGCGAGATACGTCTGGCGGAGCCCGAGGCGGGGTCCGCCGATCCAGTGGACGGCCCGCACCGGACTGCCGCGTCGCCGCAGCAGTTCGAGAGCGGAGTCCAGGGTCGGATCTCCAGTCGGCCGTGGGTGCACCACGGCTATACGATCCCCGTCAGGGGCTATCCGTCCGGCCAGGGCCAGCTCGACGAGCTGCGCCCCGGCGAGGCCGAGGTCGAGCGATTGAGGCTGCGCCGTGGTCCCGGTCGTCGGGTCCAGTGCGAGCAGCAACAGCTCTTCCGGAATTGTTCTGCGGCTCTTGCCCATCCATGCCTCCCCGCGTGGATGAATGACAGGGTGACGCCTCTCACACCGGCCTGTCGAGAGCGCCTTTGCCTTATCGACGGGAACCGGGTGGTATGTCGTTCTCGTCTACGGGGTGGGCGGTGGTGTCGCGGACGGGTCGCGGGCCTGTCGGCGGGACACTGCCAGTGTGAGCTTTGAAGGGGTATGGGTGCCATTCGGCATCCGCCCCCGCACGATGTGTGCGGCCATTTCGTGATGTGTGGAGGAGGTCTGCGTGGCGGGCGAGTCCCCCGGCAGGGAACAGCGGCAGAGCACGTCGGGGGAGGCGGTCGAGCGGTCGACCGCTGATCCGAGGCTGGTGGTGTTCCGGACGCCCACCGAGGGGCACGGGACACGCGTGGCGGAGGGCGTACGGGAGGAGCACGCGGGCGCCGCGGTCGGAGCCGTCCCCTCCGCGCCCCCCGAATCGGCGGACTCCGCGGGCTCCGGCGCACGCCCCCACCCGGCCGCCGCCTCCTCCGCCGCCTCCACGGCGAATACGCCGGACGGCGTAGCGGCCGTAGACGAATCCTCCGACGCGGCTACGTCCACGGCGCCGCCCGCGCCCCGCACCCCGGAGGTCCTGCCTCCGGAAGCGGAACCGAATCGTGACCTCCAGGACCCGGATTCCGCCGCCGGGGAAGCCCCCGAGGACGGGCCGGACCCCGAAACGGGTCCGGAAGCGGAAGACTCCGCGCCGGCCGGGCCGCCCGCGGCGGAGCGCGACGAGCACACCGCCGTGCTGCGCGTCGGGGGGCGCGGGGGCCTGCTGGGCGCCGGCGCCACCGCCGGCGGCTCTGCGGCCGGTGACGGTACGGCTGAGGGCGCCGACGGGGACGGCGTGGACGACGCCGAGGGCGTGACCGAGGCCGACGCCGACGACGTACCGGGCGACGTATCGGACGCGGCCCCGGCCTCCGGTGACGGCCAGGAATCCGAGGACGCGGACCCCGCAGACCCCGAGGACGCCGCCCCGGCGACCTCGACCGACGCCGACGACGACGTGGCGGACGCCGCGCCCTCTGCCGGTGACGCGGGGGACGCCGGTGACGCCGAGGACGCCGCTCCGGAGGGCTCCGACAGCTCCGCGCCCGAGGACGGCGACAGCTCCGCGTCCAGGAACACCTCCGAGAACACCTCCAAGGACGCCCCCGAAAGCGCCCCCGAAAGCGCCCCCGAGGACGACGCCCCCAAGGGCCCCGGCGCCCGGAGCGCCTCCGTCCTGCGCCCGCTTGTGTCCGATCTCCCCGCCGAGCGCCCGGCGGCGCAGGGCGCGGAAGGCGCCTCAGGAGCCCGTAGCGCGCCCTCTGGCGCCTCCGCGCCCTATGAGGCGCCCCAGCCGCCCCCGGCGTCCGCCAAGCCGCGTACGGGCCCCGTGAAGCCCTCGGAGAGTCCGGCCGCGGGCCCGATCGGGCAGCCGTCCGCCCCGCCGAAGCCCGCCGGGGGCGCGCCGCTGCCCCCGTACGCCGGGAGCCCGTCCGCGATCGGCACCCCCACGGCGGCCTCGCCGGACGGCGCGGCGGCCGGGCCCGACGGGACGCGGTCGATGCCCGTGCCGCCGGAGCCCGAGGCGCCGCTGAAGCTGCTCGCGGAGCTGACGAACACCCCGCCGCCGCGCCAGACGGTGCTGCGGACGGTCGCGCGCCGGTTCAAGATCTGGACCCCGCTGGTGGTGCTGCTGGCGATCGTGTTCGTCGTGGTGCAGGCGCTGCGCCCGCTGCCGGCGCCGTCGATGGCGCTGACCGCGGCCTCGTCGTACACCTTCGACGGCACGCCGCTGCCGCAGTCCATGCCGTGGCCGTCGCAGGGCCAGTCGGTGGCCGAGGTCGAGGGCCTGGGCTCGCTCGGCGTGCACGGCGCGCAGACCCCGGTGCCGATCGCGAGCGTCACCAAGGTGATGACCGCGTATCTGATCCTGCGCGACCACCCGCTGACGGGTAAGCAGACCGGTCCGACGATCCCCGTGGACGCGCAGGCGGCCGACGAGGCGAGTTCGAGCGACGAGTCGACCGCGCAGGTCAAGAAGGGCCAGCAGTTCACCGAGCGGCAGATGCTGCAACTGCTGCTGATCCCCTCGGGCAACAACATCGCCCGCCTGCTGGCGCGTTGGGACTCCGGCACCCAGGAGGCGTTCGTCACGAAGATGACGAAGGCCGCCGCCGACCTCGGCATGACCAACACCACGTACACCGGCGCGAGCGGCTTCGAGGAGACCACGCGGAGCACCGCCGTCGACCAGTTGAAGCTGGCCCGCGAGGTCATGAAGAACGACGTGTTCCGGTCGGTCGTCGCGCAGCCGAACATCGACATCCCCGGCGTCGGCACGATCTACAACAACAACAACGACCTGGTCAACGTGGGTGTGATCGGCATCAAGACCGGTTCGAGCACCCCCGCGGGGGGCGCCCTGATGTGGGCGGCGAACAAGAAGGTCGACGGCAAGGACCAGTTGATCCTCGGCGTCGTCCTCCAGCAGCGCGGCGGCACGACCGTCTACGACAGCCTCCAGGCGGCGCTGGTCAACTCGCAGAAGCTGATCAACTCCGTGCAGGGCGGCCTGACGTCGTCGACGATAGTGAAGAAGGGCGAGGTCGTCGGCTATGTGGACGACGGGCTCGGCGGTCACACGCCGGTCGTGGCGAGCAAGGACCTGAAGGCCGTCGGCTGGCCGGGCCTGAGGACGACGCTGTCGCTGACCCCCCTCAAGGACGGGCTGCCGCACACCGCGACGTCCGGCGCCGAGGTGGGCACGATCGGCTTCGGCACCGGCTCGGCCCGCACCACGGTGCCGGTCGTCCTCCAGTCCGACCTGAGCGAGCCGTCGTTCGGCACCAAGCTCACCCGGGTCGGCTGACCCCGAGCCGCCCGCGGGCGGCACCGCGCAGGCTCCGGTACGCGGCGGCCGGGTCGATCCGACCCGGCCGTCCGCGTGTCAGCGGGTAGCAGGCCAGGCCGAGCAGCACCGACGTGAAGTGCCCGACGTCGGTGAAGGTGCGGCCCTCGCCCAGCGCGAGCCCGTAGAAGAGCAGCACGCAGGCGCCGTACAGGTACCGCCAGGGCATCGTGACCGCCCAGGTCAGCACCGCCTCGACCGCCGCGAGCCCGTAACTGACGCCCACGTCGAGGGTCTCGGCGGCCGACTGCGGCGCGTGCCCGTGCCGGATCGCCCACAGCAGCACGCCCTCACTGATGTACGTCGCCGCGACGTGCCCGATCAGCACGACCGCGAGCCACCGCCAGGTGCCCAGCCAGCGCTCGGCGGTGGCGTGGAAGACCGTGTAGAGCAGCACGTACGGCAGCCATCCGCCGCCGTCGGTCCACAGCGCGCTGCGCACCAGGGCGCGGACCGGCTGGCTCGACAGATTGCGGATGTTCGTCGACCGCAGCCGCAGGAAGTCGTCCACCGTGGCGGGCGCCATCCGGTGGATCGCGACCGTGGTGAAGAACAGGATCGCCAGCCAGATGTACGTGCCGGGGGCGCTGCGGATGTACGCCCACACGGCGCGGGCCACGGCGCGGGTGATACGCGCGGGGCGTGAGGGGAGATGCACGCTCCGGATTCTGTCCGGAAAGCGAGGTTTATACGGCCGCGCCGCGCGTAAGCGCGGCCTACCGAGTCCAGCGGGTGCGCGGGTCCGGCCGGGTGCGCGGGTCCCGGCCGGGTCAGGCGGACAGTTCGCGCTCCAAAGGGGTGCGGAATCGCGGTGTGACCGTCACACCGCCGCCCGCGAGAAAAGCGGTGAGGCGCTCCGCCGCCGCCTCGACCGCGTCCGCCGCCCGCGCGCCCCGGTCGGCCAGCAGCCGCCAGGCGACAGTGCCGTCCGCGCGGTGCGCCCAGCCTCCGATCACCTCGCCGCCCCACCACACGGTGGGCCCGACGTTGCCCGAGCGGTCGAAGAGGGACGCGCGGTGCTCGCGCGGCAGGAACCAGTCGCGCTCCTGCCACCCCATGGGCGTCGGGTCCAGCGCGGGCAGCAGCGTCGCGGCGGGCGGCGGCGCGTCCGCCGACGGCCCGGCGTCACCGGGCAGTACGTGGCCGACGGCGTCCCCGTCCAGCAGCACTTCCTCGGCGCCGGCCGCCGCGAGCGCCTTGCGCACCTCCGTCAGCGACCAGCCCGTCCACCACTTCAGATCGGCCGCCGTCCCCGGCCCGTACGCCCCCAGCCACGCCTTCACCACCCCGGCGCGCGCCTCGGCCACCGGCACGTCGGGCAGCGGCTCGGCGTTCGCCCACCGGAACTGGCTGCTCGTCCACGACCCGGCCGGCCTGCGCCGCTCGATCCGGCCCTCGGCGGCCATCGTCCTGATGATCCGGCTCGCCACGTTCTGCCGCGCCTCGTACGGCTTGCCCGCCGCCACCAGCACCTGCTCGCGCAGCTCGGGCACCAGCTTCGACAGCCCCGCGCCGCTGGTCTCGCCGTGCGCGTCGAGCGCCGCGCGCACCCGTGCCTCGACGTCTTCCAGCCACGCCTCGTCCCAGCCGCCGCCCTCCGCCAGGAACGCCAGCAGCCCCTTGCGCTCCTTCGCCGCGATCTGCCGCCCGGCCGCCGCGTACACCCCCGGCGCCGCCGCCCGGCCCACGACGAACATCGTGCGCCGCATCGCCAGCATCCGCACCAGCGACCCGGTCTCCCCGTACAGCGCCTCCTCCAGCGCCCCGACGCCGTCGCCCGGCTCGCGCAGCCGCGCCGCCACCGTCAGGAACACCGTCGCCGGATCGGTCGCGTGCAGCGCCACGAGCGCGTCGGCGACCTCCTCGCAGGTGCCCACGGCCCGGAGCTGCCGCCGCACCAGCCGCCCCCGCCGCTCCTCGTTCCCGACCTGCCGCCGCCGCGTTCCGCTCATGCCCTCATGCTCACACGCCCCGCCGTCACTACCGGCTCAGCGGCCGGAAGCCGCGCAGGCGCAGGCTGTTGGCCACGACGAAGACGGAGGAGAAGGCCATGGCCGCGCCCGCGATCATCGGGTTGAGCAGCCCCGCCGCCGCCAGCGGCAGAGCGGCGACGTTGTAGCCGAAGGCCCAGAAGAGATTGGACTTGATGGTGCCGAGCGTGCGCCGCGCGAGGCGGATGGCGTCGGCGGCCACGCGCAGGTCACCGCGGACCAGGGTGAGGTCCCCGGCCTCGATGGCGGCGTCGGTGCCGGTGCCCATGGCGAGCCCGAGGTCGGCCTGGGCGAGCGCGGCGGCGTCGTTCACACCGTCGCCGACCATGGCGACGCTGCGCCCCTCGGCCTGGAGGCGCCGGACGACGGCGACCTTGTCCTCGGGGAGGACATCCGCGAAGACGTCGGCCGCGTCGATGCCGACCTCGGCGGCGACGGCCGCCGCGACGGCCGCGTTGTCCCCGGTGAGCAGCATCGGCCGCAGGCCGAGCGCCCGCAGCCGCCGTACGGCCTCCGCGCTCGTCGGCTTGACGGCGTCGGCGACGACGAGCACGGCCCGCGCCCGCCCGTCCCAGCCCACGACGACCGCCGTGCCGCCGTGCGCCTCGGCCGCCGCCTTGGCCTCGGCGAGGTCGGCGGGCAGGACGAGCCCGCGCCCGCTCAGCAGCCGCTCGCGGCCGACCAGCACCTCGTGGCCCTCGACGACACCGCGCACACCGAGGCCGGGGACGTTCTCGAAGTCCGTGACCGGCGGCAGTTCACCGGCCGCCTCGCGCGCCCCGGCGGCGACGGCCCGCGCGATCGGGTGCTCGGAGGCGTCCTCCAGCGCGCCCGCCAGCCGCAGGACGTCGGCCTCCTCGGCTCCCGACACACGCACCCCGGTCAGCGTCATCGACCCGGTCGTGACCGTCCCGGTCTTGTCCAGCACGACCGTGTCGACGGCCCGCGTCGACTCCAGCACCTCGGGCCCCTTGATGAGGATGCCGAGTTGCGCGCCGCGCCCGGTGCCCACCATGAGCGCGGTCGGCGTGGCGAGCCCGAGCGCGCACGGGCAGGCGATGATGAGGACGGAGACGGCCGCGGTGAAGGCGGCGGTCGCGCCCTCTCCGGTCAGCAGCCAGAAGGCGAGCGTGCCGAGCGCCAGCACGATCACCACGGGCACGAAGACGGCCGAGATCCGGTCGGCGAGCCGCTGCGCGGCGGCCTTGCCGTTCTGCGCGTCCTCCACCAGCCGTGCCATACGGGCGAGTTGGGTGTCGGCGCCGATCCGCTCGGCCTCGACGACGATGCGCCCGCCCGCGTTGACGGTGGCGCCGGTGACCCGCGAGCCGGGTCCGACCTCGACCGGTACGGACTCCCCGGTGAGCATCGACGCGTCGACGGCGGAGCCCCCGTCGCGGACGACGCCGTCGGTGGCGATCTTCTCGCCGGGGCGTACGACGAAGCGGTCGCCGACCGCCAACTCGCCGACCGGGATACGCACTTCCCGCCCGTCGCGGAGCACCGCGACGTCCCTGGCGCCCAGTTCGAGCAGCGCGCGCAGCGCCGCCCCCGCCTTCCGCTTGGCGCGGGCCTCGAAGTACCGCCCGGCCAGGATGAACGCGGTGACCCCGGCCGCCGCCTCCAGATAGATGTGGCCGCTGCCGCCGCCGCGCGAGACGGTGAGGTCGAAGGAGTCCTTCATGCCGGACATGCCCGCGTCGCCGAAGAACAGCGCCCACAGGGACCAGCCGTACGCGGCGAGGGTGCCGACCGACACCAGGGTGTCCATGGTGGCGGCGCCGTGCCGCAGATTCGTCCAGGCGGCGCGGTGGAAGGGCCAGCCCGCGTAGATCACGACCGGCGAGGCGAGCGTCAGCGCCAGCCACTGCCAGTTGTCGAACTGGAGCGCCGGGACCATCGACAGCGCGACGACCGGCACGGCGAGGACGACGGCGGTGATCAACCGCTCCCGCAGGGAGGCCGATTCGGGGTCGCGCGCCGGGCCGGCGGCGGTCCCGTCGGCGTCGGCCGGGGGCGCGAGCGGGGGCGGGGGGAGCGCGGCGGTGTACCCGGTGGCCTCGACGGTCGCGATGAGATCGCCGACCGCGACTCCCTCGGCGTACGCCACCTTGGCCTTCTCGGTCGCGTAGTTGACGGTGGCGCTGACGCCGTCCATCCGGTTGAGCTTCTTCTCGATCCGCGCGGCGCAGGACGCGCACGTCATGCCGCCGATCTCCAGCTCGACCGCCTGCTCGGCCGCCGCCGTCCCGCCGTCCTTCGCCGCCGTGGTCATGGCCACTCCCGCTCCCCTCGTGTCCCCGTCGTACCTTTCCTGCCGCCCGGCCCCTGCCCCCGGCCCCCGCCGTGGAGGCCGCGAAGCGCCGGTCAGGCGCGGCCGACCAGTTCGTAACCCGCCTCGTCCACGGCGGCGCGCACCGACTCGTCGTCCACCGGCTGCTCGGACGCGACGGTCAGCAGACCGGTCGAGGCGACCGCCTTGACGGAGGTGACACCGGGAATCGCGGTGACCTCCTTGGTGATCGCGGACTCGCAGTGACCGCAGCTCATCCCGGACACGGAGTAGACGGCCTCGCTCATGGTGTTCTCCTCGATACGTGCGTGCGTGCCTGCTTGTGCGGACGTGCTTCTCCGTCCGCCGGGAACAACCATATACCCCCTAGGGGTATTCCACGAAGCTGAGATCTTCGGCACTCCGGGCGCCCCGCCGGTCCCGGCACGCCGGGCGCTCGCCTAGGCTGGACACGTCGGCGCGTACCCGTGGCAGGGACGCGACCAGCTCTTTCACCAGGAGGCGGCAGCGTGCTGCGCACCATGTTCAAGTCGAAGATCCACCGGGCCACCGTGACCCAGGCGGATCTGCACTATGTGGGCTCCGTGACCGTCGACGCCGATCTGATGGACGCCGCGGACCTGCTGCCCGGCGAACTCGTCCACATCGTCGACATCACCAACGGCGCCCGGCTGGAGACCTATGTCATCGAGGGTGAGCGCGGCTCCGGCGTCATCGGCATCAACGGCGCCGCCGCCCACCTCGTGCACCCCGGAGACCTGGTCATCCTGATCAGCTACGCGCAGGTCGAGGACGCCGAGGCCAGGGCGCTGCGCCCGGCCGTCGTCCATGTGGACGCCGACAACCGGATCATCACGGTCGGCGGCGACCCGTCGGAGCCCACCCCCGGCGCGGACACGCTCCGCCCCCCGCACGCCGTGGCGCGGGCCTGACGGCCGAAGCCGGATCACTGATGTGCCGGGGCCCGCTCGCTGATCGCGGGGTGTTCGCGGAATGTTCGCGGACCGCTCGTGACGCGTCGCGCCCCGTGTGTCCGACGGTGAGCGTTACGCGGCGGTGACGACCGCCGCGCCGCTCACCGGGCCGACGGCCGGGCCCTGGACCGGGCGTATCGGCATCTGGGTACCCCGCGCGGCGGCGGTCCACTCGGCGCGCAGCCGCGCCAGCTCCGTGAGCTCTTCGGCCGTCCAAGGCCGGTCGCCGTGCTCCTGCACATAAGCGCGCAGGGCCGCGTTCGCTTGATCGAGACTTCCCCCGTACATGTGAACCACAGTAGACGGCGGCACTGACAATCCCGAATCCGTTAAACACCGCGCGTGACCGTGTCGATGCGGCACGGCGCCTTCCGTTTCACCCGCCAAGGCGGTGACCTGCGCACGAACGGCGATTGTCGGGACCGGCTGCCATGCTGGGTGTGAGAGAGGACACTGCGTCCCAATCGGACAAAAAGCCCGGCACCCACCCGATCCGCCCGGCACCCACCCGATCCGCCCCGCGCCTGCGATCCGCCCGGCACCCCTGACCCGCCCGACGCCTCCGATCCGCCCGGACGGCTCCGATCCGCCCGGTCACCGCACGACAGCTCCAGGAGGAAGGCACCCATGCTCACCAACGACTACGTGCCCGGCGCGCCCGACTGGATCGACCTGGGCAGCCGCGACACCACGGCCGCCGCCGCGTACTACGGCTCGCTCTTCGGCTGGGAATTCGAACCGGGCGGCCCCGCGTCCGGCGGGTACGGCACCTTCGTGCGGGACGGCGCGACGGTCGCCGCGCTGGGCCCGCTCCAGGACACCGGCGCCCACCCGGCCTGGACGGTCTACTTCGAGACCGCCGACGCCGACGCCACCACGGCGGCCGTCGAGGAGAACGGCGGCACCGTACGGGTGCCGCCGATGGACGTCTTCGACCAGGGCCGCCTCGCCTCCTACACCGACCCGACCGGCGGCGAATTCGGCGTCTGGCAGCCCGGCACCAACAAGGGCCTGGACCACGTCGGCCCCTGGGGCCTGTGCTGGACCGAGCTGTACACACCGCGGGCCCAGCGCGCCAAGGACTTCTACGCCGCGGTCCTGGCCTGGGACTACGAGGACATGCCGCTGCCAGGCGACGCGTCCGCCGACGTCTACACCGTGGTGTCCCGCTCCGGCGGCGGCCAGGACGGCTCGCACGGCGGCATCCTCCAGCTCGGCCCCGACTTGCTCCCCGCCGGTACGGCCTACTGGCAGCCCTACTTCGGCGTCGACGACTGCGACGCCGTCGTCGCCAGGGCCACCGAGGGCGGCGGCACGGCCCTCCTGCCCCCCACCGGCATGGCGGGCGTCGGCCGCCTCGCCCTGCTGACCGACCCCGAGGGCGCGTTCTTCGCCGTGCTCACCCCGGCGGCCTCGATGACGTCCTGAGCCCGTAAAGCCCGTAGAGCCCGCGAAGCCCTTACGGCCCCCGTAAAGCCGGCACAGCATGCCCGGCCCGCGGCCCCTCAGGCCCGCGCGGCTCTCAGGCCCGCGGGTCCTGGCCCGTGGAAGGGGCGGCCTGCTCGGCGGCGGACGGCTCCGCCGCACCGGCCCCGGTCGCGGGGAGCGCCGTCAGATGGGCGAGCGTGCCGGTGATCGTCAGCAGCCGCTCCAGCGCGGGGGACCGGTCGTCCAGGTGGAGCCGGACACCGGCCTCGTCGGTGCGGCGGCGGATCATCAGCAGCGCCGAGAGCCCGCTGGAGTCCGTGCTGCCGAGCCCGGCGCAGTGCAGGTGCAGGTCCGCCAGGTGCGGATTGTCGGCGATCTTGTCGCTGACGACGGCCAGCAGCCGGTCGGCGTTGTCGTAGTCGAGGTCGCCGTGCAGTTCGATCCGCACGGTCGTCTGGGTGTCGACGGCCGTCAGCCGCAGATGGCTCGGGGGAATCGTGGTCATGCGGTGGTCCTGGCGGTGGTGAGTGCGGACGAGGTCAGACAGTCGGTGCCGAGCCGGAGTATCCGGACCGCGCGCGGGAAGTCCTTCAGCTCGTCGGACAGGATCCGCAGCGCGGGCGGCAGGCTGTGCGCGGGAACGCCGCGGGCGGCGAGAATCCCCGCTGTCCAGGTGAGGAAGTCCGCGAAGAGGTCCTCGTCGCCCGTGTAGAGGGCGATGGTGAGGAAGTCCACGATGTGCGCGAGGTCTTGCGCGGTGTGCTCGCGCTGGAGTTCGCTGTACGCGCGCATCGCGGGGAAGGCGGCCTCCAGCCCGCCGAAGACGGTCCGCACCAGGGCCGTACGGGCGCGCGCGACCATCGTGTACTCCTGGTCGGCCAGGTGCGGCAGATCGTCTATCGGCTGGTGCTCGGGCTGCGGGCGCGGCAGCGGGCCGCGCGCGAGGCGCTCCGCGGCCGTACGCGCGTCGGGGGCCCAGGCGTCGGCACCCAGCAGCCGCGCGTGCCGGCCGTCCGGGCCGAAGGCGGCGCCGCCGACGAGGACCGGCACCCCGACGGCCTGGCACGCGGTGATCGCCGCGTGCGCGGTCGGCAGCCGGGTGGCCAGCGAACTGGAGAGCGCCACCGCGTCGCACGCGGTGCGGTGCAGGTGGGTGATGAGGTGCGGGGTGGGCACCTGGGCGCCGAGGAAGTCGACGCGCCAGCCGCGCAGCTTCAGCACCTCGGCCAGGATCCGGGCGGGCAGCGCGTGCCACTCGCCCTCGACGCAGGCCACCGTGATCCTGCCCCGCCAGGGTTCGGTACGGGCGGCCGGGTGCAGGGACAGCGCCGCCACCGCCCGGTCGTTGATCGCGGTGGCGGCGTGCTCCTCGGCGACGCTCAGCCGGTTGGCCGCCCACTCATCGCCCACCTTGCCCTGCACGGGCGCGATGAGGTCGAGCAGCACGCTCTCCGCGTCCACCCCCGTGTCCAGCGCGCCGAGCACCACACCGGCCGCCGCGTGCTCGTCGCCGTGCGCGACGGCCTCCCACAGCTCCGTCACGCGCCGCCCGAGCCCCTGATCAGGTCCGGAGCGGGCTCCGGACGGCGGGGCGGGCGGCGAGGACGCGGAGTGCGACGAGGGTGCGGTCGGCTCGGTGTCGGTGCTCACGCTGTGTACCTGCCCCGAGTACGGCCGTTCACCGCACTCAGGTGGTGCGTCCGGGGCGCGGAGATCACGACGACGGCCATGTCGTCGTGACGCCCCGTGCCGACCCATTCGGCGGCGAGCATCTGGACCCGCTCCACGATTCCTTCCGCGGGCATGCCCGCGCACTCCGACAGCACGCGCCGCAGCCGCTTCTCGCCGAACAGCGCACCGCCCAGGGGGCCGCCGCGCGCCTCGGTGATCCCGTCCGTGTACAGCACGCAGGTCTCGCCGGGCGCCAGGGACAGCGTGACGGTACGGGAGACGGCGTCGGGGATCGCGCCGACCAGGGTGCCCTTGGTGTCGGCCTGCTCCACCTCGCCGTCGGCCCGCACGATCAGCGGCGCGAGGTGCCCCGCGCTGGTCAGCCGCAGCCGCACCTGGTGCCCGTCGCGGAGCGCGGAGGCCAGGATCAGCGTCGCGAAGCGGGTGTGGTGGGAGTTCAGCAGCGCCGTGTTCAGCAGGCTGAGCATCCGCTGGTGGTCGTCGGCCATGGGCAGCAGCGCGTGCAGGGTGTTGCGGATCTTGCCGGTCAGCACGGCCGCCTCGAGGCCCTTGCCGCACACATCGCCCAGCACCGCCAGCGACGCCTCGCCCTCGGTCACCGACGGGTGCACGTCGTAGAAGTCCCCGCCGATCCGCTCGTGGTCCTGCGAGGGCCGGTAGCCGCCGGCGAAGTCCACCCCGCCGACCTGGTGCAGCGACGGCGGCAGCAGTTCCCGCATCAGGACGTCGGTGATCGCCGACTGCTCCGCGTACAGCCGGGCCGCCGACATGGCGGCGCCCGCGCGCGCGGCGAACAGCCGGGCGAAGACCTCTTCGCGTTCGGTGAAGGCGTCGGTCTCCGAGCGCCGCAGCAGGACGAGGGCGCCCGCCGACACCCCGTGCCCCGGCAGCGGGGTGATCACTATCGAACCGACCGGCCCGAAGCCCTCGGGCACCAGCCAGGAGGGGGCCGTCGCCGGGTCGAGCCAGCGCGAGGGCACCGGCGGGAAGCCGCGCAACGCCTCGCCGAGCCCCGGCACTTCGTCCGGATCGACGCCCAGGTGCGACTGCGAGGGGCTGCCGCCGCGCACACAGGAGACCACCGGCAGCCGGTTCGCCCGCGACGGGGCGATGACCATGGCGGCGTCGGCCAGGTGCTCGGCGGCCATCTGCGCGGTGACGTCCATGCACCGGTCCAGGTTGAGCGAGGAGAGCAGCAGGTTGGACGAACGGCTGAGGAATTCGGTGCGCTCGCGTTCCATGCGCAACGCCTCGCGCGCCAGCCGCCGGTCGGTGTCCTCGACCAGCCACCACACGGCGCTTCCGTCGGCCAGCACCGTCGGATGCGCCTCGAAGGTGCGCCCGCCGACCGCGCCCCAGGCCACGTCGACGTCAGCGGTCGCGGCAACGTCCACGTCAGCGGTCGCGGCCCCGTCCGGGCCCGGGGATTTTTCCGTCGGCGCGTGCAGCGTTTCGTGTGCCCGCGACAGCCACGGTGGCGCCACGTCCGCGAGCGCCACCCCTTTCCCGGCCCCCGGCAGCAGAACCCCCGCCGCCTCGTTCGCGAGTATCAGCCTGCCGTCGGCCTCGACCACGAGCACCGGGTAGGGCGCCAGCAGGGGGTACGGGGTGTCGCTCCTCGAAACGCTCACCGGTGCGTCCGCACCGGCTGCCGTCGTGACGGAACCAACCACACATTCAGGATCCGCTGAGCGAATCCCTCACCTCATCGACTAGGGGACAGTTGCGTACGGCGACCAGAAGACCGTTGCCGTCCAGCAACCATCCCGTACTTCCCCGCGGCCCCGCAACCAGCCCACCGGAGCGTGGCCGACCGGTCACAGGGCCTCGCGCCACGCCGCCAGCTCCCGCGCGCTGTCGAACCGCAGCGCCCGTCCGGTCACCGGATCGGTGAATTCCAGCGCCCGCGCGAGCAGTTGCAGCGGCCGGGTGAAGTCCTCCCGGCCGCCCTCCGATTCGGGCTCCGGCAGCACCCGCGGATACACCGGGTCGTACAGCAGCGGCAGGCCGAGCGCGCTCATGTGCAGCCGCAACTGGTGGGTACGGCCCGTCGCGGGCAGCAGCCGGTAGCGGCCCCGCGCACCGCGCCGCTCCAGCAGTTCGACCCGGCTCTCCGCGTTCGGCGGCCCCGGCTCCTCCCACGCCGCGATCCGCCCGCGCTCCTTCACGATCCGGCTCCGTACCGTCCTCGGCAGCTCCACCCGCGGGTCGTACGCGGCGACCGCCTCGTACTCCTTGCGCACCCGCCGGTCCCGGAAGAGCGTCTGGTACGCGCCCCGGTCCCCGGGGCGGACCACGAACAGCACCAGGCCCGCCGTCAGCCGGTCGAGCCGGTGCGCGGGCGACAGTTCGGGCAGCCCGCAGTCGCGCCGCAGCCGCGCCAGGGCGGTGTCCGTCACGTGCCGCCCGCGCGGGGTCGTCGCCAGGAAGTGCGGCTTGTCCGCCACCACGATCCGCTCGTCGCGGTACACCACCCTCACCTCGAACGGCACGGCCGTCTCCGGCGCCACATCGCGGTGGAACCATACGTACGCGCCCGCCTCGTACGCCGTCCCCGCCGTCACCGGACCGCCGTCCGCGGTCACGAAACGCCCCTCGGCCAGCATCGCCCCGACGCGCTCCGCGCCCACCGCCCCCGCGTACCGCTCCAGCAGATACGCCGCCACCGTCGGCGGCTCCCCGCCCCCGCCGGGCAGCCGCAGCCGCACCGGGTCCACGCCGTCCCGCTGCGCCAACGGCGACGGCGGCGCCTTGCGCCCGCCCCTGCGTGCCATGTCCCCGCCCCCCGTCAGCGCGCGACCGGGTAACCGATCCGCTCCAGCTCCCCCCGGCCGTCCCCCCGAACCTCCCCCGCCCCCGGATACCGCACGATCTCCAACGCGGCCGACGCCCGGCACACATCCCGCAGCCCCGCGATCGACGGCAGCCCTCGAGCGACGTCATGGATCGTCACACGCTCAGTCATGCCCCATCCCTATCAAGATCCCTATCAAGCCGCACTGACATTCCCCCGCACACCTCGCACACCCGCACCGTCCCTCGCGTGTCACAGGCGCCCGCGCTGTCCCGTCCCGTGAGGGAGAGCCCCGCGATGAGCCGGGGACGACCGGAACGCGAGGACGGTGGCGGTCATGCGGGTGTTCGTGGCGGGCGGGAGCGGGGTACTGGGGCGGCGGCTGGTGCCGCTGCTCGTGGACGGGGGCCACCAGGTGACGGCCACCACGACGAGCGCGGCCAAACTGGACTCGCTGAAGGCGCTGGGCGCCGACGGCGTCGTGATGGACGGCCTGGACGCGGCGTCGGTCGGCGAGGCGGTGGCCACGGCGCGGCCGGACGTCATCGTGCACCAGATGACGGCGATCGCCACCGCGCACGCGGGCAAGCCCGACCTCAAGCACATGGACCGCTGGTTCGCCCCCACCATCCGGCTCCGCACCGAAGGCACCGACCACCTGCTGGCGGCGGCCCAGGCGACCGGCGTGCGCCACGTCGTCGCCCAGGGCTACGCCTCCTGGAACGGCGTCCGCGAGGGCGGCTGGGTCAAGACGGAACAGGACCCGCTCGACCTGATGGAGGGGACGGCGGCGCAGGCGGGGATGCGGGCGATCCGGCACGTCGAGGACGTGGTGGCGGACTTCGGCGGCGCGGTCATGCGCTACGGCAGTTTCTACGGCCCCGGCGTCACCGACGACATGGTCGAACTCCTGCGCAAGCGGCAGCTCCCGCTCGTCGGCGCCGGCGCGGGCCACACCTCGTGGATCCACCTGGACGACGCGGCGAGCGCCACCGCCCTGGCCGTCGAGCGGCGCGCGACCGGCCTGTTCAACGTCGTCGACGACGAACCGGCGCCGGCCGCCGAGTGGCTGCCGTATCTGGCCCGGTGCGCGGGCGCGAAACGGCCGATGCGGGTGCCCGCGTGGCTGGCCCGTTTGCTGGCCGGGGAGGTGGCGGTGACGATGATGACCGAGGGCCGCGGCTTCTCCAATGCCAAGGCCCGGCGGGAACTGGGCTGGGAGCCGCGCTACTCGTCGTGGCGCGAGGGGTTCGAGAAGGGGCTGAAGTGACGCGGGCGGATGCGCGGCAGGGGCAGGGTTCGGCACGGTCTGACGGGGCACGGTCCGGTGCGGCGCGGGCGGGGGAGTTCGAGGACCTGCGGCCGCTGCTGTTCTCGATCGCGTACCGGATCCTGGGCAGCGTGAGCGAGGCGGAGGACGCGGTCCAGGACACCTGGCTGCGCTACGAGGCCGCCGGGACCTCGCCCGCCTCGCCCAAGGCGTACCTGTCGGCCGCCGTCACCCGCGTCTCCATCGACGTGCTGCGCTCCGCCCGCTTCCGGCGCGAGGAGTACGTGGGGGAGTGGCTGCCGGAGCCGCTGCTCGCCGACCCCTACGACGACCCGGCGCGCTCGGCGGAACTGGCCGACTCCGTCTCGACGGCCGCCCTGTTGCTGCTGGAGCGGCTCAGCCCGCTGGAGCGCGCCGTCTTCGTGCTGCGCGAGGTCTTCGGTTTCGGCTTCCCCGAGGTCGCCTCCGCCGTCGGCCGCTCCGAGGCCGCCTGCCGTCAGCTCGCGGTACGCGCCAGGCGGCACATGGACGAGGGCCGCCCGCGCTTCGAGGCCGACCGGCGGGAGCGGGAGAGGCTGGCGGGACGGTTCTTCGACGCGCTGCGCGAGGGCGACGTCGAGGCCCTGCGCGACGTGCTCGCCGCGGACGTCCAGGTCGTCGGCGACGGCGGCGGCAAGACCCCGCAGTTCGCCCGCGCCATCAGCGGCGTCGAGAACGTGACGCGCCTGCTCGCCACCACCTTCCCCTGGTTCTTCCGCATCGACGTGACCGTCGAGGCCCACGAGATCAACGGCCAGCCCGGCATGATCTTCCGCGACCGCGACCGCAAGGTGCTCAACGTGTGGACGCTGGACGTGCTCGACGGCCGGATCCAGATGATCAACTCCGTCAGCAACCCCGACAAGCTCGGACACCTGGGCCCGGTCGGGGACGCGTGGGCGGTCTACCGCGAGTGGAACGCGGCCCGCCGCCCGTAACGCCCCCCGCCCTTGCCGTCCCGCCCCCGTCGTCCCGTGTCCGTCGTCCCGTGTCCGCCGTCCCGCGCCGTCACTTGCGGTCCAGGTCGAGGTTCAGATCCAGGTTCAGGTTCAGGTCCAGGTCGAGACCGAGGTCGCGGCGCAGACGCGTCAGGGCGCTGCGGACACGGGACTTGGCCGTGCCCAGCGGGATGCCGAGCGTCTCCGCGACCTCCTGGTGGCTGCGCTCGGCGTAGAACGCCAGGTGGATCGCCTCCCGTTGCAGATCGGTCAGCACGCTCACCCCGCGCCGCACCGCCGCCTGCCTCATGCGCCGCTCGACGATGTCCAGGACGTTGTCGCCGGCCGGCAGCCGCGTCCTGCGGGCCGCCAGGTCCTCACTGCGCAGCAGTACGGCGTTGCGCCGGATCCAGTCGACGGCACGGCGGTGCGCGATGGTGACGACCCAGCCGCGTACGCTCCCCTGCTCCGGCCGGTACAGCGACGCCTTCGCCCACACCTCGGCCATGACGTCCTGGGCGATGTCCTCGGCTTCGGCGCGCAGCCGCACCCGCCGCTGGACCAGCGACTTGACCATGGGAAAGAGCAGCGTGTACAGCGCGGTGAACGCCTCCTGGTCGCCGCGTCCCGCCGCCAGCATGTGCTGTTCGAGGCCGTCGCTCTCCCAGCACTCCGCCTCCGGCGGCGACGGGAGACGCGTCGGACCTGCGTCCGGCATTCGGCTCACCTCCTCAGCGCCCGGTGCTGAACCGGGTGCCGTGCGGACCAAGGGGAGTTCGTGGCCCCGGTCCTCAGGTATGGCCGCTCCGCCCGATGGCCACCTGGAAAGGGGGTACGGACGTACGGATGTGCGGGCGCCCTGACGTGGCGCCCGTCGGCCGTCCGCCGGGGTCATGGGCGGAGTCGGGGGCCGGTGGCGCGCTCAGCGCCGGGTGAGGTCGCCGTAGAGGGTGTCCCAGGCGTCGTCCTGACGGCTGGCCGGTTTTCCGTCGCAATAGGGCAGCGCGTGCTGGGCCGTGTAGTAGCGGAGCATCGACAGTACGGCCATCGGGTCGCTGTTCTTGCCCGCCGTGTAGTCGCGGTCGGGCAGCGTCGCCTGGTGCACGCGGCAGGTCGGACGCGGGCTCGCGGGGCCGGTGACCAGCGCTCCCGTGTGCCGGTCGGCGGCGCAGGAGGTGAGCGCCAGCGCGAGGACGGCGGCGGTCAGGGCGGCGCCGAGGAGGGCGGCCGGGCGGGAGGCCGTACGCGGTGACGTGCGCGGTGTCATACGTGTGGCCGTACGTGTGGCCGTACGTGTGGCCGTACGCGTGGCCGTGCGGGTCGTGCCGGTCATATCAGTCGTGCGAGGCGTCGTACGCGAGGGTGTGCGCATGGTTCTGTCCTTGTGGCGTCCGTGGGACAACGGGTGCGGGTGTTGTCGATCCGTCAGAGGGGCATCGCACGCAGGGCGGTTCCCACGCCCACGGCGAGAATGAGCAGCGCGGTGCCCAGAGGGGTGAGGCGACCGCTCCACGCGCCGACGGCGTGCCATCTCCCGCCGCTCAGTGCGGGGAAGCGGTCCCTGAGTGTCAGGAGGAGCAGGCCCGCGGCGGCGAGGGTGGCGGCCATGCCGAGGCCGTAGCAGACGACGAGCAGCACGCCGAACGCCGTACGGCCGAGGGCGATCGAGCCCAGCAGGACGACCAGCGCCGAGGGGCTGGGGACCAGGCCGCCCGCGATGCCGATGCCGATGAGACCGCCGCGCTTGCGGGTGCCGCCCGCGGAGTGGGAGTGGTGATGGTGGCCGTGGCCGAAGAGGCCGTGGCGGTGCGGGTGTTCGTGGGCGGTGTGATCGTCGGTGTGGTGCGAGTGGTGACCGTCGTGGCCGTGGTCGTGCTCAAGGCCGTGCTCAAGGCCGTGCTCGTGGTCGTGTTCGTGTTCGGGGGCCTCCCGCTCGTCCAGGACCGCGACCCGCGTGGTGGCGACGGTCGTGCCCGCGCTCTGCTGGGTGATGCCCTCGGCGCCCTCGGGGACCTCGACGAGCGGGCCGGACGACGGGTGCGGGTGCTGGTGCTCAGCCCCGTGTCCGTGGCCGTGTCCGTGCCCGTGCCCGTGTCCGTGCCCGTGTCCCGGTCCGTGCTCGTGTCCGTGCTCGTGTCCGTGGCCGTGCGAACCGTGAGCCGCGCCCCCCGCGTGCCCGTGCTCCGCCTGCCGCGCCCGGAAGACCCGGACGGCCGACGGCAGCAGCCACAGACCGGCCGCGGTGATGACGATGCCGCTGACCGTACCGAGCCAGGCCAGGACGTCCTCGCCGACGAGCGCGGAGGACACGCTGAGCGCGATGCCGAGGACGAGGACGGAGGCGGTGTGGGTCAGCGTCACCGTGCCCGCGACCGTGACGGCGTCGCGCGGACGCCCCTGACGGCCCGCCAGATACGCGGCCATGATGGTCTTGCCGTGACCGGGCAGCGCCGCGTGCCCCGCGCCCAGCACCATGGCCATCAGCACGGCGAGCAGCCCGACGGGAAGGGTGAGCCGGTCGTGGTCGGTGAGCGCGCCCAGCCGCCGGTCCAGGGCGGCGTACCAGGAGGAGGGCCAGCCGGTGCCGGGCGCGACGGCCGCGACGGCCCCGGGACCCGAGCCCAGGACGAGCCGCGTACGGCGCTGGTCCAGCGGGTCGGCGAGCAGGTCCGCCGGATACGCGCGCAGCTCGCGCGAGACCGAGACGGCAGGGACGTCCGAGGAGCCGATGCGTACGCCGTCCCCGTGCGCGGTGATCTCGTGCCAGCCGATCCGGCTGCTGTCCACGCCCGTGGCCAGCGCGATCGTGTCGCCGCGGCCGGGAGAGGCGGGCGCGGACAGCCGGCACTCCAGCCGTCCGGTGTCGAGCCCGGCCTGCCCGGGCACCAGCCGGAAGGACGCGTCCGTCAGCCCGAACCGCAGGGCCGCGGCCGGCCGCGCGCCCCCGGCGCCGCCCGCGGTCCCCGAACCGCCGGCCGCGCCCGTGTCGCCGCCGAGCGTCGCGTCGATACCGCGCGCCAGGTCGGTGCAGGCGGTGTGCGCGTGGGCCGCGGCCTCCGCCGGGCTCAGGGCCCCGTCGTGGTCGGTGTCCATGGCGGCCTTGGCCTGGAGCGTGGGGATCTCGGCGGTGTCCACGACGGCGAGGTCGTCGATCCGGTCGGGGCGTACGGTCAGACCGTCGTACCGGTTGACGGTGAAGTTGCCCAGCGGGTGGGCGGAGACGGCCGGGGCGGCCAGCCACAGCAGCGAGGGCACCGCCACCAGCAGCAGGGCCGCGCCGCGCCGGGCACGGATCGGGGTCGTCATCGCTGTCCTCGCCGTCCTTGCGGTGGTTGTGCCGCCGGTTCCTTCTGATCCTTCTGAAGGGCGGTCAGCCGGGCGCGCGCGTCCGGCGCGTACAGCGGCGAGAAGGCCGGATTCGCGGCCAGGGCCCCGGCCAGGTCCGTACGCGCCGCCTCGTCGTCGCCGAGCGACTGCTCGATCACGCCCCGGTGGTAGCGCAGCAGCGCGTCGCGCCAGCCGAGCCGGTTCGCCTGCTCGGCCAGCGGCAGCGCGTCGCCGTCCCGGCCCGCCCGGTGCAGCGCCCAGCTCAGCGCGTCCGCGACCAGCACACTGTGCCGCCGGTCCCACTCGGCGCTCAGCAGCTTCACCGCGAGGTCCGCGTCGCCGTGATCGGCCTGATATTGGCCGAGGTTGAGGTCGTCCACCACGCCGTTGGCCGCGAACAGCCTCTGCTCCGCCTCCAGCACCCCGTACTGCGCCCTGGCTTCCGGCGCCCGGCCCAGCGACTCCAGCAATTCGCCGAATTCCAGCACATATTGCGGCTGCGGTACCCGGTCGATCGCCGTCCGGTAGTCCGCGACCGCCTGGTCCGTCCGCCCGAGCGCCGCCTCCGCCCTGGCCGCGCCCGCCAGCGACGCGGTGTACGTCGGATCCAGCGCGAGCGCCGTCCGGTACTCCCGCAGCGCCTCGCGCGTCTTGCCGGTGTTGAAGGCCAGCTCGCCCAAGTAGTGGTGGCAGAACGCCTGGTCGGCCGCCGTCGTCGCGTCCTGGAGCGCCCGCCGCAGCGCCTGCTCCGCGTCCGCGGTGCGCCCGTGCAGCTCGAAGGTGTACGACGCCCGGGTGAACGACGCCGTCGACGGGTGCAGATCGAGCATCCGCTGCACGGCGTCCTGCGCGGCGCTGTCCTCACCCAACTGGGTGAGCGCGTCGTTGAGCGCGCCGTACGGCGCCCAGGCGTACGGGTCGTCGCTGATCGCCTTGTCCGCCCACGTCCTGGCCTGCGCGAACTGGTGCCGCGCGTTGGCCAGTCCGGCCATTCCGGTGAGCGCGGCGGTGTTGTGCCGCGGCTGGAGCGCGAGCGACTTGCGCAGCGCCGCCTCCGACTTCGGGTACAGCGTCGGATCGACGTCGAGCCGGGCCTGTTCGACGTATTCGGAGCCGAGCTGGGCCCAGGAGGAGGCGTCGTTCGGCTGTGCGCGCAGCGTGCTCTGGAGCTTGGCGACGATGGCGTCCACGCTCAACGGCGCCGCCTGCGTGCCGGAGACCGGGCCGGAGTCCGGGCCGGGACCCGTACCGGAACCTGTACCGGAACCCGTATCGGAACTCTGGCCAGGGACCGCGTCGGACGGCGGCGGGGACGAGGCGCCGCCCGAGCGCTCCAGCGCTGCGAAGCCGGTCAGGCCCGCACAGAGCACGGCGGTGGTGGCGATCAGGGCGAGGCGGCGCATGGGGGTCTGTTTTCTCCGCTCGGGGCGAACAGGGGCTCCGGCCGGTCGGACGGGTGGGGCGGTCGGACCGGAGGAGAGGGACCCGGCGTGGGCCTGTCAGGTGCCCACGCCGGGTGGCTTGCTCAGCCGGCCTGGTTGACCGAGCCGGTGTAGGGCAGCGCGACGTACGGGAAGGTGCCGGCGAAGGGGACGCCGGGTCCGTTCACGCCGTCACCCGCGGCGAGCGCCTGGATCAGGTGGCCGGGGGTCGCGCCCTCCAGCGCCTGGATCGCGATGTCCACGACGTCGTCACCGAGGCGGCGGCCGTTGGGGTAGCCCTGGAAGTCGCCGTTCAGCACGCCGAGACGGTCCGGCTTCGCGGTGACGGGGGTGGACATGTTCAGCCGCAGCTCCTCGGCGGGGACGAACCGCTTCTTGTCGGCGTCCTGGTTCATGAGCTGCGAGTTGAGGTCCACGGCCAGCGGGCCGTTCGCCGCCTTCGCGATACCGGTCAGGAAGATCTCCTGAAGGTCCTTGCGCGGTGTCGCGGGCGCCGGGATCCCGTAGATCGACTGGATCAGCATCGGCAGCTCGGGGTTGAGCACCTTCGCCACGACCTTGGGCTGGTTGTGGTCCTGCGACGGCGGCAGCGCGTTGAACGCGTTCTTCAGACCCGCGGGCACCACCGCCTCGTTCACCAGCGGGTTGCCCAGCCGCGAGACCTGCACGTACGGGCCGCTGGCCGTCTGCTTGCCCGGGGAGAGGTTCATGGTGCGGCGCGAGGTGGTGCTCCACACGCCGATCACCGGGTTGCGCTTGGGGTTGCAGTTGAGCGCCAGCGCCGACTTCGGGACCTGGATCGCCAGGGTGTTGACGTTGTAGCCCTTGAGCGTGTTGTGCCCGGTCTCCGACAGATTCCCGCCGTACAGCAGGTCGAAGACGCGCAGGTCGAGGAAGAACGGGTCGGCGGCCTGCGAGGCCACCGTCTGACCGCCGCCGGGCAGCTTCCGCGTCGCCTGGCCGCGCAGCCGCCCGTAGTTCGGCATCGACGCCTTGCCGACGTTCGACGGCGTCGCGATGCCGTCCTTCACCAGCGTGACCGGGCGCTTGCCCGCGCGCAGTTCCTGGAGCGTGTAGTGCTGGCGGAACAGCAGCGTCTTGTCGTTGAGGTTGTTCACCACGCCGTTGTTGTACAGGAATGTCTTGTCTCCGCGCCGGTCCTCGTTGCGGAAGGTCCAGCGGTACGTGAGGTCCGCCTTGCCGGTGCCCTGGCTGTCGATATTGATGTCGTACTGGGCGTCGGTGGCGAACGGGTAGAAGTTCGGCCCCCCGTTGGGCTCCTGGAACGGGTACCAGTTCGCGACCAGCGTCACCGTGTCCGACTTGTCAGGACTGGAGAACGCGTAGAGGTCGGTGTTGTCGACCTGTGGGTCCGCCGCGATCAGCGGCGCCTCGCGGTGGCTGGACGCCTGGCCGACGCCCGTACCGGGACCGGCGAGCGCCGCTCCCGCGATCGCCGTGCCGAGCGTCAGCAGCAGCGCTGCCGACTTCCACCGGCCGACGATGCCCGGTGTTCTGCGTGAACTCATGGGTGGTCTTTCTGTGGGGGTGAAGAGTCCGGCCTCGGGACCGGTCCCTGCACCCCGTTCGTCTCCAGGGGAGGTGCCGGATTGCCCGAAAGAGGTTTTTGTCCCCGATCGGGCGAATATGCGGATACGGATGCCAGGGATGCGCCGTCCGGCTTGGCGGTGGTGCCGATGTTGACGGCGCGTCATGTCGTGCGCGGCGCAAGGCGCTCCGGCTCTCCCCGGGCATACGGACATACGTATGCGATATGTCCGTATGCCCGGACGCGGAGGTACCGCCGTAAAGAGGTCATGGGCACACCCGTACCAATCCGCGCCCCCCACCGCTCCGAATGCCAGTGCGGAGGCACCCGCCTCCGGTCGCGGAGCCGACGCCATGCCGACTCCGCGAATCCGCGAGTGAAGGGCAGCACCCCCATGCGATCCACCAGCGCACGTGTCGTGACCGCGATAGCAGTCGCCGCGGTCCCGTTGGCCTTCCCGGCAGCGGCGTGGGCGGCACCGACGGACACCGACGTCCCCTGGACCACGTACCAGGCGTCGCTGGACCCGATCACCGCCAACCACGTCACGGGCAGCGGTACGGCGATGATCCAGCTCTCCGGCAACACCGCGAAGATCACCGTCACCGCGTCGGGCCTGGTCGGCGGCGGCTCCCCGCACGCCATGCACATCCACGTCGACGGCGCCGGTGTGTGTCCCAAGCCGTCCGAGGCCAAGGACCACAACGGCCACAGCTCGATCAACGTCGCCGACGCCATGAAGGACTACGGCATGATCGGCACCTCGCTCACCACCAGCGGCGACAGCACCCCCAAGAGCGCCCTGGCCGTCGACCGCTTCCCGGCCGGTTCGAGCGTCAAGTACAGCCGCACCCTCGAAGTCACCGACAACGTCGCCGCGAACCTCAAGTCCGGCAAGGCCGTCCTGGTCGTGCACGGCATCGACTACAACGGCAACGGCAAGTACGACAACGTGCTCGGCGCGAGCGAACTCGACAAGACCCTGCCCGCCGAGGCCACCGACCCCGCCCTCTGCGGCGCCTTCAACGTCTCCCAGATGACCTCGATGCCCGGCGGCGGCGCGGACACCGGTGACGGCGCCACGCAGACCGGAAGCGGCATCCACACCGGCATGGTCGCGGGCGGCAGCGCCGCCGCCATGGTCGGCCTCGGCATCGGCGGATTCGCCCTGCGCCGCAGGGGCGTCACGACCCGATGAGTGACGACGCCGCCGCCGCGCACGAGGACGGCCCGGACGACGAGACCGGCCGTACGGACGAGACCGGCCGTACAGACGACACCGTACGTACGACCGGCGACGGCCGCACCGGCCGTACCCTCCGCGCCAGCCGCACTGCCCGCGTGGGCCGCACGCGACGTACGGCGGTCATGCTCGTCGTCCTCGCGGTGGCCTGCGTCGCCGCGGGGGTCACCGCCGTACTCGCCGGGACCACCGGGGGCGGCGGCAACCCGCCGCCGCAGCCGGGCCCGGCCGTCGCGGGAAGCACACCGCGCGACGACATGTCGGGTCACGAGATGTCCGGCCACGACATGGCCGCGATGCCCGCCCCGCCGAGCGGCGCCGCCTCGGCCGAAGCGGCCGGTCCGACGCCCACCCGGCCCGGCACCCTGCCCGCGTCCAAGCCGGTCGCCCTCGACATCCCGGCCATCGGCGTCCACTCCGACCTGCTGGACCTGGGCCTCAACAAGGACGGCAGCCTGGAGGTCCCCTCCAAGCCGCTGCGCGCCGGCTGGTACCGCAACTCGCCCGCCCCCGGCCAGACCGGACCCTCCGTCATCCTCGGCCACGTCGACTCCAAGGAGACCGGCCCCGCCGTCTTCTACCGGCTCGGCGCGATGAAGCCCGAGCAGCAGATCCGCGTCACCCGCGCCGACCACAAAGTCGCCGTCTTCACCGTCGACGCCGTCCGCTCCTACGAGAAGGCCCGGTTCCCGACCCTCGACGTCTACGGCAACACCGCGGACGCCGAACTCCGGCTCATCACCTGCTCCGACTGGAACGCGCGCACTCACTCCTACGAGGGAAACACCGTGGTCTTCGCCCACCTCGCGACCTGAGAACGGCTCACGGAGACCGGGGTGTCCCCAACTTCACCCGCACGACGCCGTATTGACTTCCTCTGATCATCTGACCGCAGAGCACAACCAACCCGACGGGTCGGCTGTCGGACGGGGTGGGACACCAAGGGCGGTGTCCCACCCCGTTACGCACAGGAGGAACGTTCCTTGGTCTCCCTGCTCTCCCTCCGCACCGGGCGCCGCCGTCTCGTCGCCGCGACCGCCACCGTCCTGGCCGTCACCCTGGGCGCGGTTTCGCTGACCACCACGGCCACCGCCACCACCTCCGCCTTCGCGGGTGCGACGCGGGCGTCCGCCGCGACGTCCGGGGTGAGCGGCCTGCTCCCGATGACGCCCGGCGCCACGCTGGCGTCCGCGGGCACCCAGGGCTTCTGGACGTACGTCCCGCACGACGGCGACGACGGCAAGCTCCGCTGGACCCCGTACGGGCCCGGCCCGGTCCGCGACCTGCGCTTCGACACCGCCAACGGGATCGCCGAGATCTCGGGGGACACCGTCACCACCACGAGCGACACGTCCGGGAGCCGCGTGCTGGACATGCCCACCGGCACCTCCTTCGCGCTGCGGACGGTCGACGACGGGCTGGACAGCCTCTACGGGGGCGTCGCGGGCCGGGCGCTGTTCGTCCGGGGCGCCACGAAGCTGTGGGTCGAGACCGCGGACGGGGCGAACCGCGCCGTACAGGGCCTGCCCGAGGGGACCGACTACGGGCGGGTGCGGCCGGGCGACGCGACCCACGGCCTGGTCCCCACCGGGACCGGGGAGAGCGACCGGCGCATCGGCCTCATCGACCTGACCACCGCCACCCTCACCTTCCCCTACCCGCGGCAGGCGCGGAATCCGGTGATCTCCGGCAACCGCCTCGCCTGGATCGAGGACGACACCGCCGCGAACACGCTCCGGGTGGTCGTCCGCAACCGGACCACCGGCGCGGACACCGCGGTGCCCGTGCCGGGCGTGAAAGCCGGTACGGACCTGACCATCGGCCTGCTCGGCGACTGGGTGACGTACGGGACGACGGCCCTGCGTGTCGGGACCGGCGAGAAGGTCACCTTCCTCGACCGCGCCGACGCCTCGTACGCCGTCCCCGACGGCACCGCGCGGATCGTCCAGGGCAGCGACTCCGCCCAGGGCGCGGGCGTCTTCCGCGTCGCCCTCGACCCGAACGGCCGGCCGTTCGCGCGGCTCCTCGCGCACGCGGGCACCCCGACCTCCGCCCTGCACGACTTCGACAACGACGGCCTGCCCGACCTGCTGGGCCGCGACGCCTCGGGCGGGTTGTGGCGGGACAGCGCCGCCGACGGGCGCCAGCGGGCGCGGATCGGCGGCGGCTGGCAGATCTACGACAAGCTCGAGACCGTCGGCGACATCGCGGGGACGAACAGCCCCGACTACCTTCCCGAACTCGTCGCCCGCGACAAGGACGGGGTCCTGTGGCTCTACTCGGGCCGCGAGGACGGCGGTCTCACCCCGCGCGTCCGCGTCGGCGGCGGCTGGCAGACGTACACCCATCTCACCGGCGGCAGCGACCTCACCGGTGACGGCCGCCCGGATCTCGTCGCGGTCGACGCGTCCGGTGCCCTCTGGCTCTACCGCAGCACCGGCAGCGCGGCCCGACCCTTCGAGCCCCGTGTGCGCGTCGGCACCGGCTGGACCGGCTACGACCAGCTCACCGCCGTCGGCGACCTCGCGGGCGGACCCGCGGGCGACCTCGTCGCCCGCGACAAGGACGGCGTGCTGTGGCTCTACCTCGGCAAGTCCGACGGCACCTTCGAGCGCCGCACCCGGATCGGCTCCGGCTGGCAGACGTACTCCCAGCTCACCAGCGCCGGCGACGTCGACCACGACGGCAAGGCCGACCTCTTCGCCTACCGGGCCGCCACCAAGACCGTCTACCTCTACTCCGGCACCGGCGACCCCGCCCGCCCCTTCGCCCCCCGCGCGATCTCCGACGCCCACACGGGCAACGCGTATAACAACATGAGCTGACCGGCCGGGTCTCCTCGGGGGCGTGCGGTCTCCGAGCGGCCCCCGTGCGGTCTCCGAGCGGCCCCCGTGCCGACTTCCACGGCCAAAGAGGCCCTCCCGTTCGACAACGGGAGGGCCTCTCATGGCTGTGACCTGCTACTTCCGGTGTGCCCCAGGCAGGATTCGAACCTGCGACACCAGCTTTAGGAGAGCTGTGCTCTATCCCCTGAGCTACTGGGGCGGGGACAGGCGCCAGTGTAGCGGGTCGGCGGTGGCCGGTCGGGGGCCCGGGGGCGGGGCGGAAGGCCGGTTCGTCAGCCGAGGGTCTTGAGGATCTCGGCGGCCAGGGGACCGGCGGAGGCCGGGTTCTGACCGGTGTGCAGATTGCGGTCGGTGACGGTGTGCGGCGCCCAGGGCGCGCCTTCCTGGAAGTCGGCGCCGAGCTGCACGAGCCGGTCCTGGAGGAGCCAGCGGGCCTTGTCGGCGAAGCCCGCCTGGGTCTCCTCGACGTTGGTGAAGCCGGTCAGCCGGTAACCGGCGAAGGGGGAGGCGCCGCCGGGTCCCGTGGCGGTGGCGAGCAGCGCGGCGGGCGCGTGGCACACGATGCCGAGCGGCTTGCCCGAGGCGAGGGCCGCGTTGAGCAGGGCGCCGGACACGGCGTCGGCCGACAGGTCCTCCATCGGGCCGTGGCCGCCGGGGTAGAAGACCGCGTCGTAGTCGTCGAGCGAGACGTCGGACAGCTTCACGGGGTGCTGGAAGGCGGCGATCCCGGCCAGCTCGGCCGCCATCGCCGCCGCGCCCTCCTCGCCGCCGTTGAACTCGGGCGCGAGGCTTCCCCGGTCCACCGTCGGTACGACCCCGCCCGGCGTCGCGGCGACGACCTCGTGGCCCGCCTCGGTGAAGACCCGGTACGGGACCACGGCCTCCTCGGCCCAGAAGCCGGTCGGGTGCGCGCTGCCGTCGGCGAGCGTCCAGTGGGTGGCTCCGGTCAGGACGAACAGGATCCTTGCCATGGAGGTGGCTCTCTCTTCCGTGTCGCTGGGGGCGGGTGGGGCGGGCGTTTCCAACGTACGCCGAGGCGGGGGCTCGCGCCGGGTGCGGCGGGGGGCCGGGTGAGGCGGGGGGCCGGGTGCGGCGGGGGCCGGGTGCGGCGGGGTCAGGGGAATAGGTAAGGTGGCCGGAATGTTCGGGATGTTGAATGCTCAACCAAACAGGGTGAGTGCGACAGGACGGTGGGTGTGATGCAGTTCGGGATCTTCACGGTCGGCGACGTCACGACGGACCCGACCAACGGACGGACGCCGAGCGAGCACGAGCGGATCAAGGCGATGGTCACCATCGCGCGGAAGGCCGAGGAAGTCGGCCTGGACGTCTTCGCGACCGGCGAGCACCACAATCCGCCCTTCGTGCCGTCCTCGCCCACCACCATGCTCGGCTACATCGCGGCCCGCACCGAGCGCATCGTGCTGTCCACCTCCACCACGCTGATCACCACGAACGACCCGGTGAAGATCGCCGAGGACTACGCGATGCTCCAGCACCTGGCGGACGGCCGCGTCGATCTGATGATGGGCCGCGGCAACACCGGGCCGGTCTACCCGTGGTTCGGCAAGGACATCCGGCAGGGCATCCCGCTCGCCGTCGAGAACTACGCGCTTCTGCACAAGCTGTGGCGCGAGGACGTCGTCGACTGGGCGGGCAAGTTCCGTACGCCGCTCCAGTCGTTCACCTCGACGCCCCGCCCGCTGGACGGCGTGCCCCCGTTCGTCTGGCACGGCTCCATCCGCAGCCCGGAGATCGCCGAGCAGGCCGCGTACTACGGTGACGGCTTCTTCCACAACAACATCTTCTGGCCCATGGAACACACCAAGAAGATGGTCGACCTCTACCGTCACCGCTTCGCGCACTACGGCCACGGCACCGAGCAGCAGGCCATCGTCGGCCTCGGCGGCCAGGTGTTCATGCGCCGCGACTCGCAGGCCGCGGTACGGGAATTCCGGCCGTACTTCGACAACGCCCCGGTCTACGGGCACGGGCCGTCGCTGGAGGACTTCGCCGAGCAGACGCCGCTGACCGTCGGCTCCCCGCAGCAGGTCATCGAACGCACCCTGACCTTCCGCGACGCCGTCGGCGACTACCAGCGCCAGCTCTTCCTCATGGACCACGCCGGTCTGCCCCTCAAGACCGTCCTCGAACAGCTCGACCTGCTCGGCGAGGAGGTCGTCCCCGTCCTGCGCGCCGAATTCGCCAAGGGCCGCCCGGCCGAGGTGCCCGACGCCCCCACCCACGCCTCGCTGCTCGCCCGCCGCGACGCCGACACCGCCGACGAAGTCCTGGAGGCCCGGGCATGACGCACCACCCGATCGAGCGACGCCGGCTCGCCGTCGTCACCGCCGGTCTCAGCCAGCCGTCGTCCACCCGGCTGCTGGCCGACCGGCTGACGGAGGCGGTACGCCGCCATGTCGACGGTGACGTGGACGTGGACGTACGGGTCATCGAGCTGCGGGGCCTGGCCAACGACATCGCGCACAACATGCTCACTGGCTTCCCGGCGCATCATCTGCGCGACGCAATCGATTCGGTGACCGGCGCCGACGGCCTGATCGCCGTGACCCCGGTGTTCACCGGCTCGTACAGCGGCCTGTTCAAGTCGTTCTTCGACATTGTCGACAAAGGCGCACTGGCGGGCACCCCGGTACTGGCCGCCGCCACCGGCGGCACCGCCCGCCACTCCCTGGTCCTCGAACACGCCATGCGCCCGCTGTTCGCCTACCTGCGCGCGATCGTCGTACCGACCGCCGTATACGCGGCCTCCGAGGACTGGGGCACGGCAGGCAGCGGCAGTGGCGACGGCAACGGCAACGGGAGCAGCGCTGTCGACGGCACCCTCGCCGCCCGCATCGACCGCGCGGGAGCCGAACTCGCCGCCCTGATGACCTCCCGACCGTCCCGCCCGGCGCCGGGCGGGGGCGCGACGACGGATGCCGGTATGGGCGCCGGTACCGACGACGAGGTCGTGCCGTTCGCCGAGCAGTTGGCGGCACTCGGCGAGCAAGGGTGACGGCGCCACAAGAGTGACCGTGCGACGGAGCCGGGGCGAGGGACACGACGACGGCGTCAACTACGACGTCAACGCCCCGGATCCGCGCTCACCCCCGCCGGTCGTATCAACGGCCGGACGCTCGTCCAGGAACTCGATGACCGCGAGCCCCGCCACCGTCACCAACGCGATCCAGAAGATCACCATGCCGGTCGGATACGGCCACAGCGCCAGGACCACCGACGCGACCGCGACGACGACCCACCGCAGCCAGACGCGGAAACGGTCCACCCACGGCCCCACCGGCCCGGTCGACCGCACCCCTGCCGCCTCCCGCACCGCCGCGATCCCCGACTCCCACATCGTCCGCACCCGTACCGCCCACTGCCCCGAACCGCTCAGCCACGCCCCCAGCGCCACCACGACCCCCAGGGTGATCACCATCCGAACGCTCGCCCGCAGAAACCGCACCACCTGGTCGTAGATCGCCGCGGCGGCCGCATGGTGCACATCGGGGGACAAGTGGTCGAGGTAGAAGGTGCGGAAGAGAGCGAGCGCGACGCCGAGTACGGCCACCCCCGCCGCGACACCCAGCGCGGCGGCGACCAGCGCGCGGCGACGCCGTACGGCCAGCAGCACCCCGGCGCCCGCGACGACGACGGTGACCACCGGCAGCCAGTCCCCGGCCAGTTGCAGCGCCCGGAAACCGGTCTTCACCCGCCCGATCTCGTCCGACTTCAGCAACGTGAAGTCGGTGTGCACGTCGGGTAGCCGCCCGGCGACCTTCAGCCCGCGGTCCACCAACTGCTGCTTCACCCCGGCCACCACGGGCGCGAGATCGAGCGTCACCGTGTTGTGCTCGACCTGCACCGCCGAATCGTTACTGCCGGTCAGCGCGTCGACGACCGTCGCGTGCGCCCTCCGGTTCAGCTCCTCCCAGATCGTCGAGAAGGCACTGCTCGATACGAACGTCGCCACCGTGCCGTGCACGAAATCCGTCACCCCCGACGTGATCGGGCCGCTGATCCCGCCCAGCGCCGCCTTCACCCCCGGCAGATCCGAGGGCGCCACGCTCGACAGCAGCGAGTCGAGGTCGATCCGGTCCATGACGGCCGACGTCACCTGATCGGTGACGGCCCTCCGCACCTGCGGGTTGTCGGCGAGCGGCGCCATCGTCGCCACATAGCGGTCGGTGTCGCCGACGATGTCGGCGGCCCACACCGCCACGGCGCCGAGCGGAGCCAACACCGCGGCCAGTGTGATGAGCAGCGCGGAGAAGAACGACCGCACACGGTGCCGCGACCGCGTCCCCGCCAACCGCGCCCGCAGCGCCGTCAACTCCGCGCGCTCGTCGTCACCCAACGGTCCCGACCCTGACGCGCCGTCCCCGGCGGCGGGTCCGTCGGCGGTCGCCGCCATCCACGTACCCCCTGCCTGTGCGAGTGCCGCCCGACCGGGCCCGTTCCTCTCAGGGAACGTGCTGCCGGGCGGGTGCGCGCGCGGAGTTGGTACGTCAGGGTTGTCGCTAAATCGCCTTTCGCGCGGTGTGTGACGGTGTGCGGCGCTACCTCAGCGCACGCGGTCGCGCTCATTGGGTCGCGCCATTCGGGTGACGACGCGTTAGTCCTATGGGATGGGCGGTTACTGATCGTTGTGTCGGTGCCGCAGACCCGGTGAAGCGCGGGTCGCGCGGCGGTCAGGTTCGTGAAGGGCGCACCGCGTGATCACCACCCGTCTGCTGCTGGACAGGACAGGCACGGCCACCGCCGTGCGGTTCCCGGCCGCGCGGACGACGCCCGCCCACGCCGCCACCGCGGACCGCGGAGCGGCCGACCACTCCGTGACCGTCATCGCCACCCGGGACGGTCGTCCGATGGCGGTCGCGGTGGACTCCAGGGCCTTGCGGGCGACCACCGCCGCGGACGCGACGACCGACACCGAAGACGGAGGAGCCGCCGCGGTTCCGGTACGGGGACCGGACCGCGGCGGCTCCTCGGCACTGTCCAGGGCCCTTGCGCCGTCCGGGCGACGGCTTCCCGCGTGGCGAGGCCGCTGAGCTGCGCCTAGCGTGGAATCCCCGGGGGGTGGTCGCGCCAAGGGAGAACTCCGTCATGGCCCGTAGCAGCCCGGACACCTCCGCTTCCGCCGCCGGCCTCGGCGGCGGCCCACAGCCCGACGGGAAGCCGGGCCGCAGCAGTGTCGTCGGCACCCCCTCCCACCGCTGGTGGGTACTCGGCGTGATCGGCCTGGCGCAGCTCATGGTGGTCCTCGACGCCACCATCGTGAACATCGCGCTGCCCTCCGCCCAGACGGCCCTCGGCTTCACCGACGGCAACCGTCAGTGGATCGTGACGGCGTACGCCCTCGCCTTCGGCTCGCTGCTGCTGCTCGGCGGCCGTCTCGCCGACCTGGTCGGCCGCAAGAGGGTCTTCCTGATCGGCCTGACCGGCTTCGCGCTCGCCTCCGCGATCGGCGGCGCCGCCCCCAACTTCGGCGTACTGGTCACCGCCCGCGCCCTCCAGGGCATGTTCGGCGCCCTGCTCGCCCCCGCCGCCCTCTCCTTGCTCACCACGACCTTCACCATCCCCAAGGAGCGCGCCAAGGCGTTCGGCATCTACGGCGCCATCGCGGGCGCGGGCGGCGCCGTCGGTCTGCTGCTCGGCGGTGTGCTGACCGAATACCTCGACTGGCGCTGGTGCCTGTACGTCAATCTGATCTTCGCCACGATCGCGTTCATCGGCGGCGTACGACTGCTGCAAGGCGGCACCCTGCCCGACCGTCCCAAGCTGGACATCCCCGGCACCGCCCTGGTGTCGGCCGGCCTGTTCTGCATCGTCTACGGCTTCTCCAACGCCGAGAAGCACCCTTGGAGCTCGCCGCAGACCTGGGGCTTCCTGGTGGCGAGCGTCGTCCTGCTGCTCGCCTTCGTCACCTGGCAGCGCCGCGCGGCGCACCCCTTGCTGCCGCTTCGGGTGGTGACCGACCGGGACCGGGGCGCGTCGTTCCTGGCGATGTTCATCTCCGGCGGCGGGATGTTCGGCGTCTTCCTGTTCCTGACGTACTACCTCCAGCAGAGCCTGCACTACTCGCCGGTCTCCACTGGACTCGCCTTTCTTCCGATGATCGCCGTGATGGTGGTGACGTCGGTGACCACCACCAATGTGCTGGTGCCGCGCTTCGGCGCCAAGCCGATCGTGCCGACCGGCATGGCCCTGGCCGGCGTCGCCATGGCGTGGCTGACCGCGCTCGACCTGCACAGCACCTATCCCGCGCACGTACTGCCGCCGCTGCTGATCCTCGGCCTCGGCCTCGGCTCGATCTTCGCCACGGCGATGAACCTCGCCACCGCGGGCGTACAAGCGCGGGACGCGGGTGTCGCGTCCGCCATGGTGAACACCTCGCAGCAGGTCGGCGGCTCCGTCGGCACCTCGCTGCTGAACACCCTCGCCACCAGCGCCGCCGCCAGCTACGTGGTCGGCAGGCAGAACACTCCCGCCGTCGCCGCGCAGGCCCAGTTGCACAGCTATTCGACCGCCTATTGGTGGGCGGCGGGCTTCTTCGCCGTCGGCACCGTGGTGACGGCCTTCCTCTACCGGCGCGGCAAGCCGCGTGCCCTGGCGCAGCCCAGCACGCTGCCCGACGATTCGCCCGCATCAGGTGACGCCGAACCCGACGCCCCGCCCGCCGCACATATGTGACGCCTCCCTCCCGCGCACGGCCGCTCACATCGTGGAATCCCGGGGCGTGAAGGTGGCGGATACAGCTACCGTGCCGTCATGACAGCCAACACCGTCGTGGCCGCTCTCGACGCCGTCAGCGTCCGCCGCTTCACCACCGGCCAGATCATCCTCGACGACGTCAACTGGACCGTACGGTCCGGCGAGCACTGGGCGCTGCTCGGCGCCAACGGCGCGGGCAAGACGACGATGCTGCGCCTCATCGGCGCCCTCATGCATCCCACCTCCGGCACGGTCGACGTGCTCGGCCACCGTCTCGGCCGTGTCGACATGCGCGAATTGCGCGCGCACATCGGCCTGGTGTCGTCCTCACAGAAGGTGCCGCTCGACGCCACCGCCCACACCGTCGTCCTGACCGGCCACACGGGCACGGTGCAGCCGCTGTGGCGCAAGTACGACGACGAGGTCCGCGAGCGCGCGCACGAGCTGCTGGCGGAGCTGGAGATCAAGGATCTGGCGGACCGGGCGTACGGGGTCTGCTCCGGCGGTCAGCGGGCCCGCGTTCTCGTGGCGCGGGCATTGATGGCCGACCCGGCACTGATGCTCCTCGACGAGCCCTTCAACGCGCTCGACCTGCCCTCCCGCGAGGACCTGATCGACGCCATGCACCGCCTCGCGCTCACCCGTACGGGTCTGGCGACCATCACCGTCACCCACCACCTGGAGGAGCTGTCGCCCGCGATCGGGCACGTACTGCTGCTCAAGGAGGGACGGGTGCTGACCTCGGGGACCGCGCGGCAGGTGCTCACGGCCGAGTCGATGACCCATTGCTTCGGGCGGCCGATCGAGGTCAGCAGGCACGAGGGACGGTGGCTCGCCCGCTCCGGGCGGCGCTGACCGTATGGGGTGACTTCACGGGCGCGAGGTTGACGCTCCCGCGGTCGGTGACCGACCGTTTCAGCGCAGCCAGGGCAGGTCCGCGCGGTCCGGCTGGTGCAGGCCCTCGGCGATGACGCGGGAGATCTCCCCGAGCTGCGCCGTCTGCTCGGGAGTGAGCCGGTCGAAGATCGCGGAGCGGACGGCGGCGACGTGACCGGGCGCCGTACGCACCACCTCGTCGTAACCGGCGTCGGTGAGGACCGCGATCTGCCCGCGCCGGTCGGAGGGGCAGTTCTCGCGGCGCAGCCAGCCGTTCCCCTCCAGGCGGGCGACGGCGTGCGACAGCCGGGAACGGGTGATCTTGGCGCGCTCGGCGAGCTCCGTCATGCGCATACTGCGGCCGGGCGTCTCGGAGAGCGTGCTGAGCAACGCGTAGTACATGTGCGGCATGCCCGCGTCGCGCTGGAGCTGACGGTCGAGGTGGTCTTCCAGCAACGTCGTGGCGTGCAGGAACGCCCGCCAGGTCGCCTGCTCGTCTTCGGTCAGCCATGTCATGGCGTTCATGGTACGTGCACTTCTTGAAGCTTCAATAAAATGGCGTGTCCCGCCGTCGGTCCGCGACCGGGCGCGTCCGGCCGTACGACCGGACGCCTCTTTGGTGAAGCCTCCCGCCAACCCCGCCAATCGCGTGACGCAGGTCACAAGCGTGACGGGAAATATCCGGGGACGCGGTCCCCGTTTAGACCAGGTGACCGCGAAACGGGGAGTGCCTGTCCGTTTCAACGGCGGGGCCCGTACCCCCGTGAACGACCGCTGGATCGATCGGAAGGAGCCGCCCGCCGTGAGCCTCGACACTGTTGGTACGACCAGCGCCACCGCAACCACCAGCAGCACCAGGCCGCGCGCCGTGCGGCTGCGCGCGGACGCCACACGCAACCGCGAGCGCATCGTCGCCGCCGCCCGCGAGGCCATCGTGGAGTTCGGCCCGGACGTGCCGCTCGACGACGTGGCGCGCCGCGCGGGAGTGGGCAACGCCACGCTCTACCGGCACTTCACCGACCGCGCCGAACTGATCCGCCAGGTCACGCTCACCGTCATGGCCACGACCGCCGAGCGGGCCGAAGACGCCCTCGCTCAGGAGCCCGACGCCTTCGCCGCGCTGCGCCGCTTCGTCTTCGAGGCGGCCGAAGAGCGGATCGGGGCGCTGTGCCCGATGCTGTCGGACGCCTTCGACCGCCAGGACCCCGCCGTCACCCAGCAGATGGAACGGCTGGAGCGGTCGGTCAACGCCATCATGGAACGCGCGCAGAGCGCGGGCCTGCTCCGTACCGACATCGCCGTCGGTGACCTGATGGTCGCCCTGACGCAGCTCACCCGGCCGCTGCCGGGCACCGGCTGCATGGGCTTCGACCGCTTCGTCCACCGCCACCTGCAGCTCTTCCTCGACGGGCTGCGCGCCCCCGCCGGATCCGTACTCGTCGGGACGGCGGCCACCCTGGAGGACCTCAAAGCCGGAAACAAATAGTTCGCAACGCCCATGAACCGGGCGATAACGTAGGGAAGTTCGCCGACTTACCGAAGCGCAGTTCTCGGCCGCTCGACCGATGAACACCGCGACCGGATCCCGGACCACGATCCGCATCGTCCGGCGCCAGCTCGATGACACACGTCCCCACGTCCTGTCACTCCGCATCCATTAGTGAGATCAGTTATGCCTGAAACACGCTTGCCCGATCCGAAGCGCTGGACAGCGCTGATATTCATCGCCATCGCTCAGCTCATGGTCGTGCTCGACGCGACCGTGGTGAACATCGCACTTCCCTCCGCCCAGGCCGACCTCGGCATCTCGGACGGCAACCGCCAGTGGGTCGTCACGGCCTACACCCTCGCCTTCGGTGGCCTGCTGCTCTTCGGCGGCCGGATCGCGGACCTGTGGGGACGCAGGAACACCTTCATCGTCGGTCTGCTCGGCTTCGCCGCGGCCTCCGCGCTCGGCGGCGCCGCCGTCAACACGGCGATGCTGCTCGGCGCCCGCGCCCTCCAGGGTGTCTTCGGCGCCCTGCTCGCGCCCGCCGCGCTGTCCCTGATCTCGGTGATGTTCACCGACGCCAAGGAGCGCGCCAAGGCGTTCGGCATCTACGGTGCCATCGCCGGCGCCGGCGCCGCGGTCGGCCTCATTCTCGGCGGTGTCCTCACCGAGTACCTGAACTGGCGCTGGGCGCTGTTCGTCAACATCTTCTTCGCCGTCGCCGCCGTCCTCGGCGCCATCGCCTTCATCCGCGAACCCGCCGAAGGCCGCAACCGCAACCGCCTGGACATCCCCGGCGTGGTCCTCGCCAGCACCGGTCTGGTCGCGCTCGTCTACGGCTTCAGCCGCGCCGAGTCCGACGGCTGGTCGTCCGGTGTGACCATCAGCCTGTTCGTCGCCTCCGTGGTGCTGCTCGCCTCGTTCGTGGCCGTGGAAGGCCGCGTCAAGGCCCCGCTGCTGCCGCTGCGCGTCATCACCGAGCGGAACCGGGGCGGCGTCTACCTGTCGCTGGGCCTCGCCATCATCGGCATGTTCGGCCTGTTCCTGTTCCTGACCTACTACCTCCAGCAGGTCATGGGCTACTCGGCGCTCAAGTCGGGCTTCGCGTTCCTGCCCATGGTCGGCGGTATGGTCATCGGCTCCACGCAGATCGGCACCCGGCTGATGCTGCGGGTCCGGCCACGCTTCCTGATGGCGCCCGGCTTCCTGGTCGCCGCCGTCGGCATGGGCATCCTCGCCCAGATCAAGGTCGACTCCAACTACGCCGAAATCCTGCTGCCCGGCCTGGTCCTGATGGGCCTCGGCATGGGTACGGCGTTCATGCCCGCCATGAGCCTGTCCGCGCACGGTGTGCGCCCCGAGGACGCGGGCGTCGCGTCCGCCATGGTCAACACCTCGCAGCAGGTCGGCGGCTCCATCGGCACCGCCCTGCTGAACACCCTCGCGGCCAGCGCCACCACCACGTGGATCGGCTCGCACGCCAAGAGCCCGGCCGACCTGAAGAACCAGTTGTTCGTCAACCAAGCCGCCGTCCACGGCTACTCGGTCGCCATCTACTGGGCCACCGCCATCCTGGTGCTCTCCGCCGTCCTGGCCTTCGTCCTGGTCGACGCGGGTGTCCAGAACACCGGAGAGAGGGTCGCCGAAGGCGACTTCGAGGACATCCCGATCCCCGTCATCGCACACTGACCCGGCACGGCACTCACCCGATGGGGTGAGCGCGTGAAAACGGCAGGGCCCCGCCTCGTGAAGCACGAGGCGGGGCCCTGCCGTTGGTCATTCGTCATTCCATACGCAGCCCCGCGCGGCGACCGTCAGAGCCCCTCGGGCCACTTGTACGAGCTGGGCACCGTCACCTTGTCCGAAGGCGCGCCGTACACGAGCGCGATCTCCTCGTGCGCGCCCAGCTTGATCGCCGCCGGGTCACCGGTCTGCTCCTTGCCGTTCACATACACGTGCAGCTCCTTGCCGCCGCCGGTCTTGAGCGAACCGAGCGTGTCCTTCGTGAGCGGCACGTTCCACTCGGTCATGAACTCGCCGAGCGTGAAGTCGGCCTGCACCGGCGACTCGATGTGCACGACGCCACTGGTGTCGTGCGTGTGCAGCGGGCTGATCGACTGCTTGGCCTCGTCGATGCCGATCAGGGCGGGCACGACGACGGCCTTGCCGTCCACGAACACATCCAGGTGACTGTGGATGTGCAGCACCTGCCCCTCCTGCCCGAGCATCGGCAGTCCCGCCGCCTTGACCTGCGCGGAGGCGTCGGCGGGCGCGGGCCACGAGACGGAACTGGCCGCGGGCTTGCTGTCACCGCCGCCCGCGGTAGTCGTCGCCGTGTCGCTTGCTCCCTTGCCGCTGGCGGAGCTGGAGCCGGAGCCGCAGGCGGCCAGCGTCACCGCGCTGACCACTACGGCCACGCCGATCCCGATGCGTCGTTTCTGCATGAGCGTGGGGTCTCCCTGTTCAGCCGAACTGGACGGAACGCTTGGCGAGCCCCATCCAGAAACCGTCGATGATGCTGCGCTGGCTGCCGAGCTCGGACTCGGCGGCGCCGAGCGTAACGAACAGCGGGGCGAAGTGCTCGGTCCGCGGGTGCGCCAACCGCCCGGCGGGCGAGGTGTGTTCAAAGTCCAGCAGCGCGTCCACGTCCTGGGCGTCCAACGCCCGGTGACCCCAGTCGTCGAACTCCGCCGACCAGCTCGGCGGCCGCGGACCCGCGTTGCGCAGCGCCGCCAGATTGTGCGTGAAGAATCCGCTGCCCACGATCAGCACGCCCTCGTCGCGCAACGGTGCCAACTTGCGGCCGATGTCCAGCAGCTTCTCCGGGTCGAGCGTCGGCATCGACACCTGGAGCACCGGAATGTCGGCGGCGGGGAACATCTCCACCAGCGGTACGTACGCGCCGTGGTCGAGACCGCGGTCGGGCACGTCCTGTACGGGATTACCTGCGCCGCGCAGCAGTTTCCGTACGGAGTCGGCGAGCGCGGGCGCGCCGGGCGCCGTGTACCGCACCTGGTAGTAGTGCTCGGGGAAGCCCCAGAAGTCGTACACCAGGGGGACGGTGGTGGTCGCGCCGATCGCCAGCGGGGCCTCCTCCCAGTGCGCCGAGACCATCAGGATCGCCTTGGGGCGCGGCAGGTCGGCCGACCAGGCCGCCAGTTCGCCGGGCCACACCGGGTCGTCGGCGAGCGGCGGGGCGCCGTGCGAGAGGTAGAGCGCGGGCATGCGCTCCGGGGTTGCCGTGGTCATCGCGCACCCTCCTTGAAGTTTCAAGCGTACGGGAGCACTACCGTAACCCCATATGCTTGAACCTTCAAATAAGCCGCACGTGTCCGCACGTGTCGCGCTGTCCGCGCTGTCCGCGCTGTCCGCGCGTATCAGCGTGCGAGAACGGCGTCAGCCCAGGCGCTTCTCGAACCACGCCACATCGTGGTACTCGCCGAATTTGTGGCCGACCTCCTCGTACACCCCGACCGGCCGGAAGCCGAAACGCTCATGCAGCCGCAGCGACGCCGCGTTCGGCAGCGTGACGCCCGCGTACGCGCGATGCAGGTTCTCCTCCGCCAGGGCCTCGAAGAGCGCCGTGTAGAGCAGCGTGCCGATGCCGCGCCCGCCCGCGTCGTGCGCGAGATAGATCGTCGTCTCCACCGACGTCGCGTACGCGGCCTTCGGCCGGAAGGGGCTGCTGGTCGCATAACCCAGGATTCGTCCCGACGGGCCGGGAAAGTGAGCAACCAAGAGTCGGTGCGGGCCGTCTTTCGGGTGGGAGAGCAACCACGGACGACGTTGTTCGACGGTGAAGGGAACTACGTCGAACGTGATCGACGTTTCACGGATGTAGTGGTTGTAGATGTCGGTAAGAGCGGCCAGATCGCCCTCGCTACCTGGTCTGACCTCGACTTCTGGACGTTCCGGCACCCTTTGGCCTCCCTGTGTGGCGAGACAGGGTACTGCATGATCACAAAATTCAGGTCACGAGATGGGAATTGTGTCCGGATTCCAATCGTTATCCCGATCAGGACGGGGCAACCGCAAGGCAAGAGCCGCACCTGACGGAACCATCCGGCAAGCGGCCCGACCGCCCGGTCCGACCGAGACCCGACCGCACCTTCGTAAGGGAGCACGCATGGCAACCCGTGCCGTCGCCCGTCGTCACGCTGGCGGGACCAGTAGCGTTCGCGCCGCAGGCGGGGAAGTCGCCGACCGCGACCTCGTCGGCATGTACCTGGACGAGATCGCGCGCACCCCGCTGCTCGACGCCGCCAGGGAAGTGGAACTGTCCCGCGACATCGAAGCGGGCGTCTACGCAGAACGCATACTCGCAGCCGATCCCGGACTGCCCGCAAAGGCCGGCGGTGACGCCCGCCGCGAGGAGCTCGAGGCCATCGTCGCCGCGGGCGAGCAGGCCAAGGACGTCTTCATCCGTTCCAACCTCCGGCTCGTCGTGGCCGTGGCCCGCCGCTACCCGCGCAGCGGACTGCCGCTCCTCGACCTGATCCAGGAGGGGAACGCCGGCCTGGTACGCGCCGTCGAGAAGTTCGACTACGCCAAGGGCTTCAAGTTCTCCACCTACGCGACCTGGTGGATCCGCCAGGCCATCACCCGCTCCATCGCCGACCAGTCCCGCACGATCCGGCTGCCCGTCCACCTCGTCGAGGAACTGGGCCGCATCCGCCGCGTGCAGCGCGAGTTCAACCGCGAGCACGGCCGCGACGCGGAGCCCGCCGAGATCGCCACCGAACTGGCCTCGACCCCCGAGCGCGTCACCGACGTCCTCGACTGGGCCCGCGACCCGGTGTCGCTCAACATGTCCGTCGACGCCGAGGGCGAGACCGAATTCGGTGACCTGGTGGAAGACGGCGCCGCGCCGTCACCCGAGGACTCCGTGCTCGTGATGCTCCGCCGCGAGGAACTGGACGGGCTGATCGACCGCCTCGACGACCGCACCGCCTCCATCATCCGCGCCCGCTACGGCATCGTCGACGGCCGCGAGCGCACCCTCACCGAGGTCGGCAAGCAGCACGGACTGACGCGCGAGCGCATCCGGCAGATCGAGAAGCACGCACTGGCCGACCTCAAGCGGATGGCCCGCGCGACCGGCCTCGACCAATACGAAGCCGCCTGACCGGCGCGCTTCCCCACAGACCCGAACCCCGGTGCATTCCCCCCCGCACCGGGGTTCGGCCTGTCCGCGACACCCACAACCACCTGATCGGGCACGACCGCCGCAGGTGAGACGCTTCCGCCTATGGACGACCAGACCGACGCCCAAGCCGGGCCCCACAAGAACGAGCCCCACCACGACGGACTCGGCACCCGGCTCAACTGGCTGCGCGCCGCCGTACTCGGCGCCAACGACGGCATCGTGTCCACCGCGGGCCTGGTCGTCGGCGTCGCGGGAGCCACCGACTCCCGCTCCACACTCCTGACCGCGGGCATGGCCGGACTCCTCGCGGGCTCCCTGTCGATGGCGGCGGGCGAATACGTCTCCGTCAGCACACAACGCGACTCCGAACAGGCCGCCCTCGCCCTGGAACGCGAAGAACTCGCCACCACCCCCCAAGCCGAACTCGACGAACTCACCGGCCTCCTCGAAGACCGCGGCATCAGCCAGGAACTCGCCCGCGAAGTCGCCGAGCAACTCACCGAACGCGACGCCCTCGGCGCCCACGCCCGCGTCGAACTCGGCATCAACCCCGACGAACTCGCCAACCCCTGGCACGCGGCCGGCGCCAGCTTCGTCTCCTTCACCATCGGCGCCCTGCTCCCGCTCCTGGCCATCGTCCTGCCGCCCACCTCATGGCGCCTGGCCGTCACCGTCGTCTCCGTCCTGCTGGCCCTCGTCGGCTGCGGCTGGGCGAGCGCCCGCCTCGGCAGCGCACCGACCGGCCCCGCCATCCTCCGCAACGCCGCGGGCGGCGCCATCGCGATGGCCATCACCTACGCCGTCGGCGAGCTCCTCGGCGCGACCGGCGCCGTCTGACCACCACCCCGCGCCTGCAACGTCACCCCCACCCCCACCGCGACCGCACACACCAACCCGGCCCACAACACGGCATGCGAACCCGTGAAGGTGCACGCCAACACCACCACCCCCGAGACCGGCAGCGTGAGCTGCTGCGCGAGACCCCGCTTGTAGTGCCGTGAGTGCAACAGCCAGACAGTGATGAGAAACACCGCGGCGGGAACCGTGACCCAGGCCGCCGCCACCCGCGTCGAGATCTCCGCCTTCCCGGCCGCCTGCTCGACTGCGATCTCCATCCCCGCCCCGATCGCCGCCGCCGAACCGAACACCGCGAAGTGGCCGTAACCCCAAAGGAACGCCTGCCTGTTCGACACCAGGTGGTCATGGATCGGCACCGCGAAGTAGATCCACCACGCGGCGAAGACAATCAGCAACCCGCCGATGGCGATCGGCAACAACTCACCGAGCGCGTCGTGCTCGTCGGCCGCCGACTGTACGGCGATGGTCGCCGAGGACACCGACTCCCCGAGCACGATGATCGTGAACAACCCGTACCGCTCCGCGATGTGACGCGGATGCCACGTCGTCGGTGCCGCCCGCTCCGCCAGCACAGGCACCGACATCTCCGCCACCGCCAACAACACGAACGCCCACACCGGCGGCGCACCGTGCGGCAACAGCAACGCCATCCAGCCCACTTGGCACAACGTCACCCCGAACGCGTACCGCAGAGCCGTCCCCCGAGCCGCGCCCGTCTCCGCCCCGGCCGCCCGCAGCCACTGCGTCACCAACGCCAGCCGCATCACCGCGTATCCGCACACCGCCAACCGGAAGTCGCCGCTGTCGAAGGCGCGCGGCACACCCGCCGCCAGCATCAGCACACCGACGATCTGCACCAGCGTGGTGATCCGGTACGGCACATCATCCGTGTCGTATGCGGAGGCGAACCATGAAAAGTTGACCCACGCCCACCAGATGGCGAAGAAGACCAACAGGTAACCGGTCACGCCGTGTCCCGGATGCCCCTCCACGGCGGCATGCACCAGCCGGACGCCCGCCTGCGCGACCGCGACCACGAAACACAGGTCGAAGAACAGCTCAAGTGGCGTGGACGCGCGGTCTTTCTCGTCGCGGCTGCGTGCCGTCATCCGGCGCAACGCGCCGCTGGTCCTGGCCACCGGACCTGCCGGAGTCGTCGGTTCAGTCATGGAGGACACCATGGAGTACGACAGGCACTACGCGCAGCGCGCCGCGCGGAATTCCAGGCCGCTCAGCCCCGACTCGTCTGCCCGCTCGGCGAATCCGCCCGCGCCAGCTCCCCCGTGGTCAGGAAGCGTTCGACGCGCTCCACGTAAGGGCCGATCCGGATGCCCTGCTCGGCCAGCCAGCCGTCCGAGTAGTACTTCTCCAGATACCGCTCACCCGGATCACACAACAAACCCACCACGCTGCCCTGTTCACCGCGTTCGCGCATCTCGGAGATGATCCGGAAGGCGGCCCACAGCCCGGTGCCGGTTGACGCGCCCGCCCGGCGGCCGAGCAGGCGCTCCAGGACGCGCACGCACGCGATGGAAGCGGCGTCCGGGACCCGCATCATGCGGTCGATCGCGCCGGGCACGAAACTCGGCTCCACCCGCTGGCGGCCGATCCCCTCGATACGGGACCCCGCTCCGGTCGTCACCGCCGGATCGTGATCCCGCCAGCCCGGAAAGAACGCCGAATTCTCCGGATCCGCGACGCAGATCCCCGTCGTCGCCTGGGCGTACCGCACGTACCTGGCCAGCGTCGCCGACGTCCCCCCGGTACCGGCCGTCGCCACGATCCACGTCGGGACCGGGAACCGCTCGACCGCCATCTGCCGGAAGATCGACTCGGCGATGTTGTTGTTGCCCCGCCAGTCCGTCGCCCGCTCCGCGTACGTGAACTGATCCATGTAGTGGCCGCCGGTCTCCCGCGCCAGCCGTGCCGCCGTCCCGTACACCTCGCACGGGTCGTCGACCAGATGACATCGGCCCCCGTGGAACTCGATCAGCTCGATCTTGGACCGCACCGTCCCACGTGCCATCACGGCCACAAAGGGGACACCGATCAGCCGGGCGAAGTATGCCTCCGAGACCGCCGTCGACCCGCTGGACGCCTCGATCACCGGCCGCCCCGGCCGGATCCAGCCGTTGCACAGGGCGTACAGGAACAGCGAGCGCGCCAGGCGGTGCTTCAGCGAGCCCGTGGGATGCGTGGACTCGTCCTTCAGATAGAGGTCGACGCCCCAGTCCGCCGGGAGCGGAACTGACAGCAAATGGGTATCGGCGGACCGGTTGGCGTCGGCATGGACCTTCCCCACAGCCTCGCTCAACCAGCGACGGTACGCGAGGTCGCTTCGGTCGAGATCCTGTTCCCGCGCCTGCGCCTCTACGTGCTCCCGCTCCGGTACGTGTGCCTGTGCGCGTCGCTGTTCCACGCTCTCCGGGTCCGGGCGTACGGCTGCCGGTGCGGGCGAGGGCGTCGGGTCCGGTGTCTGCATGTGGCCAGGTATATCCGGCCGACTGCCTCAAACGGACACTTGGGGTATCTCCCTCCGGCCGCTTGAGCAGGGACGACAGCCCGGCCACCGACGCCCCGCCGTACCCTGGAGGCATGAGCAGCGCCCCCGATCGCACCCCGGCCGAGAACCCCGGCGACGAGCCCGCCCCGGCGGTCGTACCCCCGGTGGGCCCCTCGGGCCTCGTCTTCGACGATCCGCTCGACCGCCCCTCGGCCGACGACACCGACCGGGGCTGGGGCGACCGGCCCTCCGGCTCGGCGGCCGATGACGACGACTTCACGCGCTTCCTCAACGAGAAGCCGCCGCACCACCTCTGAGCCGAGCGGACGATCAGTTCCCGCCTCCGCTGCGCGGCGAGACCAGCGCGTCGCGGATGTCGCGCAGCAGTGTGATCTCCTCGACCTCGGCCGCCTTCTCCACCACCTCGTCGTGCTTGCGCTTGCTCGCCTGCCGCGCCAGGTAGCGGGACATCGGTACGACCATCAGGAAGTACACGACCGCCGCGGTGATCAGGAACGTCAGGACGGCGCTCAGCACCGAGCCCCACAGGATGTGGATCCCGCTGATCGTCTCGCCCTTGTCGTTGACGACGCACGGGCCTTTCAGACAGGACGAGTACCCAACGAGATCCTTCGTACCGAAGGCACCGACCAGGGGATTGATCACGCCGTTCACCACGGAGTTCACGATGTTGGTGAACGCGGCACCGATGACGACCGCGACCGCGAGGTCGATCACGTTCCCGCGCGTGATGAATTCCTTGAAGCCTGCCAGCACGCCCGGCTTGTTCTTGTCGGTCACCGCTATGCCTCTTCCGTGACGCCGATGTGGCGGAATGATGGGTTCCGCCATAGAAGGCAATGCGGGTTCGGCGTGTCCAATCGCCGTCCACGAACGGGTGATTCAGCACAATGTCACCGCCAGCGGTGACGAGACGGCCGCTCCGGAGAGCGCCGCCGCCGTACGGCGTGGCACGGCCACCACGACCAGTGCCCCGCCGCCTCCACCGCCACTGACATCGGGTGGGGCGGACTCTCCTGCGGGCTTCGAGCCGTCCGCGCGGCCCGGCACGGCCACAACGGTCGCGTTCGACGCCACCACCCGCGAACTGGCCAGCACATCGATCCGGTCACCAGGGCGCAGCAGCGCGACGGCCGCAGCGTCGGCGATCCGCACCGGCGCCCTGACCAGCACCTCGGCCACGTCATGGGGCGCCCGTACGGTCGCTGCGTGGGTGGTGTCGCTGGCCGGTGCGGGTCCGCGTGGGGCCGCCGCGTCATGACGCGGGCCGGTCCCGTGCGCCGCGGCCGCCGCCAGCGCGGCCGCCGTCAGCGCCAGACCGAAGGCCAATGAGCGCCGTCGGCGCCCCGGCGACCGCCGCAGGAGCTGCCGTCGGCCGCCCGCTCGGATCGGCGGGAAGTCCGGCACCGCGCAACGCGGCGGCGTGTACGGCTCGGGGCACGCCGGAGCCGAATAGGGAGTGGGGGAGCAGGACATGACGGAACACCGCCTGACGTGAGGTGCTCGATACCGGTATGTCCGGTCGATGCATCCACCATCGCGCACGGCGCCGACAACGCTCCGATCCCTGTGGACAACTCCCGACTTGTGGATAACTCGGCCACCCGGAGGCGTGAATTACCGCTTCGCGGAAGGCAGGAGCTAAGGGATACGGGATTCCGCGTGCTAGGGGAAAATGATCCCCGGGTCCTGGCCCCCCAGCGAGTCCACGCACAGGCAGTCCCGCGCGTCGTTGTCCGGCAGCTCGCCGATCAGGTCGAAGAGCACGTCCCGCATCCGGCCGACATTGGCCGCGAAGACCTCCAGCACCTCCTCGTGGGAGACGCCCTCTCCGGTGTCGGCGCCCGCGTCCAGATCGGTGACCAGCGTCAACGACGTGTAGCAAAGCCCCAGTTCGCGGGCGAGCACGGCCTCGGGGTGGCCGGTCATCCCGACCACGGACCAGCCCTGCGCCGCGTGCCAGAGCGATTCCGCGCGCGTCGAGAAGCGGGGACCCTCGACCACCACCAGCGTCCCGCCGTCGACCGCCTCCCAGCCACCCGACCGTGCCGTGCCGACGGCGGCCTTCCGGCCCACCGGGCAGTACGGGTCGGCAAAGGTCACATGGACCACGTTCGGCGCCTGACCGTCGGCTCGCGTCTCGCCGTCGAAGTACGACTGGGTGCGCGACTTCGTACGGTCCACGAGTTGGTCGGGCACCAGCAGCGTTCCGGGGCCGAACTCGGTGCGCAGACCGCCCACCGCGCACGGACCGAGCACCTGGCGCGCGCCGACGGACCGCAACGCCCACAGATTGGCGCGGTAATTGATCTTGTGCGGTGGCAGATGGTGCTTGCGACCGTGCCGGGGCAGGAACGCCACCCGGCGCCCCGCTACCTCGCCGACGAACAGCGAGTCGCTCGGCGGGCCGTAGGGAGTCTCGACCGTGATTTCGCTCACATCGTCGAGGAAGGAGTAGAAACCGGATCCTCCGATGACGCCGATCTCGGCCTGCGCGTCCGTCGCACTGCTGCTCTGCACCATGTCGATCACCCTATTGCGACGCCGGGCACACGACGAAACCCCCACCGTGAAAACGGCGGGGGTTCGTAAGGTCCGCGAAAGCCTCGGAAGGGCTCAGGCCGCCGACGTGCTGTTCGAGGACGAGGAGCCCGTGCCGGAACCCGAAGAGGAGCCGGACGATGAACCCGACGACGAGCCGGAGGACGGCTTGCTGTCGGACTTGCTGTCCGAGTTGCTGCTCTTGGCGGCAGGCGCGCTGCTCGTGGACGAGCCGCGGCTGTCGGTCCGGTAGAAACCGGAGCCCTTGAAGACCACGCCCACGGCGGAGAAGACCTTGCGCAGGCGTCCGCCGCAGTTGGGGCACTCGGTCAGCGCGTCATCGCTGAACTTCTGCACCGCCTCGAGGCCCTCGCCGCACTCGGTGCACTGGTACTGGTACGTCGGCACTTGCTCCTCCTGGCACTCTCACTCATTGAGTGCTAACGACGCTCCATAGTGCAGTATTTCCCGGCGTCAGTCCACCGGGACCGCCGCACGGTGACCGATCACACCCGACGCGACCACTCCTCGCGATTGTGGCACCAACCTCTCGCGCAGCCCCACCAGCACCGTGAGCGCCAGCGCCGTACCGGCCAACGGCACCGTGAAACCGGCGTGCGAGCCGGCGTGGTCGGCCAGCAGCCCGGCTGTCGTCACGGCGGCCGCCTGCCCGAGCGCGACCGCCCCTGTCAGCCACGTGAACGCCTCGGTCCGGGACTCGCCCAGTACCAGGGCGTCCACCATCGTGTAGCCCGTGATGAGGGTGGGCGCGATGCACAGGCCCACCAGCAGTCCGAGCGGTGCCAGTACCGGCACGGCGTGCACGGCCCACAGCGGGGCGCAGGCGAGTGTCAGGGCCGCGTACGCCGCGAGCAGCCTGGCGCGGGGGCTGCGGCGCCAGGCGACCGCGCCGTAGACGACGCCCGCCAGCATGTTTCCGGCGGCGAAGGTCCCGTACAACAGGCCGCTGATGCCGGGCCGGCCGATTTCCTGGGTGAAGGCGGTCAGCGACACCTGCATGCCGCCGAAGACGGCGCCGATGCCGAGGAAGGCGACGGCGAGCGCGCGCACTCCGGGTACGGACAAGGCTGAGGCGGGTTTTCCGCTGACGCCCCCCATGGTGGGGTGCGGAACGGGTGCGGTACTTCTCTGCGCGGCGAAGAGGATTCCTCCCGCAAGGGTCAGCGCCGCCTCGGTGATCAGCCCGGCCGCCGGGTGCACCGCGGTGCACAGCGCGGTGGCGAGCACAGGGCCGATGACGAAGGTGAACTCGTCGGTCACTGACTCGAAGGCCGCGGCCGTTGTCATCAAGGGGGAGGCGGCGCTGGACGGGGCGGTTGCCGAGCCGTTCAACGCCACCGCCCAGCGCGCGCGCACCATGGGCCCGATCTGCGGCACGGTGGCACCAGCGGGCACGGCCGCCGCGAACAGCGTCCAGGTAGGCGCATGGGTCAGCGCGAGCGTCACCAGTCCGATGACGGAGACGGTGTGCAGGGCGACGCCTGGTACCAGGACGGCACGTTGCCCGAAGCGGTCGGCCAGTCGGCCGCTCCTCGGGGCGCACAGGGCCATCGAGACCCCAGTGACGGCCGCGGCGGCTCCCGCGGTGCCGTAGGAGCCGGTGGTGTGCTCGACGAGCAGCACCATGCCGATGGTGAGCATCGCGAACGGCTGCCGGGCGGCGAAACCGGGGAGCAGGAAGGCCCAGGCGCCGGGGGTGCTCAGCAGTTGCCGGTAGCCGGTCTTTGCATCGACGCCGACGGGCGTGGGCGTTGTTTCGGGTGGGGACGTGGACGGGGAGGTGGGCACCTTGGATGCCACAGCCTGGTCTTTCTGCCGCCTGGTAGCGCGTGCGCGGATCCAGGTCCGCGAATGACCGCGCCGAGAGCCGTCCGCTCAGCGCGGGAATCCGCGCCGGCTCTGCGTCAGACAGAGGTTGAACTCGACAAATACCTCACCATGATACGCGGAGACCGGAGCCGTTTTCGCGCACCCGGTGCGGTCCGGACGTTGATCGGATTATCGGTCGCCTGGTCGGCCGCGTTGCCGACCAGGCGGCTTCTCTCCGAGCCACCCGGCGAGCTTGCCGCCGCGCCCGACGGCCCGCAGCCGGTCCTCGGCCGCGTCCCGTACCGGATCGGTGGTCACCACGAGCAGTTCGTCGCCGCGCCGCAGCACGGTCGACGGCAGCGGTACGAAACTGGCGCCCTCGCGTACCACCAGGGTGACGGCGGCGCCGGTGGGCAGCCGCAGCTCGTCCACCTCGACGCCGTGCATGCGCGAGCCGTTGGGGATGGCGACGGACAGCAGGTGGCCCTGGAGCCGTTCCAGTGGGGCGGATTCGATGCCGAGGTCGGCGGCGTCGCCGTTGCTGTCGCCGGACAGCCGCAGTCGGCGGGCGACCCATGGCAGGGTCGGGCCCTGCACCACGGTGTAGACGATCACCAGGACGAAGACGATGTTGAAGATCCGCTTGCTGTCGGTGATTCCCGCCACCATGGGGATGGTGGCGAGCACGATCGGCACCGCGCCGCGTAGCCCCGCCCAGGACATCAGCGCCTGTTCGCGCCAGGGGATGCGGAAGGGGAGCAGGCTCGCGATCACGGAGGCGGGCCGGGCGACCGCGGTCAGGAACAGTCCGATGATCAGCGCGGGGACGACATCGTCACCCAGTTCATGCGGTGTGATGAGCAGACCAAGTAGGACGAACAGGCCGATCTGAGCGATCCAGCCGAGCCCTTCGGCGAAACCGCGAGTCGCGGGGCGGTGTGGAAGTTTGGCGTTGCCGAGGATGAGCGAGGCGATGTAGACGGCGAGGAAGCCGGAACCGTGCGCCATGGCACCTGCCGCGTAAGCGGTGACGGCGATCGCCATGACGGCAATCGGGTAGAGGCCGGAGGCGGGCAGGGCGACGTGTCTGAGGCCGTAGGCGCCGCACCAGCCGACCGCGAGTCCGATCGCGGCACCGATGACCAACTCCAGCGCGATCTCGCCCACCAGGTGGTACCAGTGGTCGACGGGACCCGCCGCCGAGAAGGCGACCACCAGGATCACGACAGGGGCGTCGTTGAAGCCGGACTCGGCCTCCAGGACGCCGGTCACGCGCTTGGGAAGCGCCACATTGCGCAGCACGGAGAAGACGGCGGCCGCGTCCGTCGACGACACCACCGCGCCGATGATCAGCGCCTGCCGCCAGTCGAGGCCCACCAGATAGTGCGCGGCGCCGGCCGTGACGAAGACGCTCAGCATCAAGCCGAATGTCGACAACACCGCAGCGGCGGGCAGTACCGGTTTGATTTCCTGCCATTTCGTACCAAGTCCGCCTTCGGCGAGGATCACCACCAGTGCGGCATAACCCAGGACTTGGGTGAGCTGGACGTCGTTGAAGGTGAAGCCGAAGACGCCGTCCTGGCCCATGATGACGCCAATGCCCAGGTAGATGAGCAGGGTGGGAAGGCCACTGCGTGAGGCGAGGCGCACGGCCACGACCGCGACCAGCAGTACTGAGGCGCCGACCAGCAGGATCTCGTTGAGATGGTGGACAGTCAGGGTGCCGGTCCTTTCAACTTCGTTGCCTTACCTAACATTTTACGCTCTCTTGACATTCCACGGCCCACCGGCCGCCGACCGCTGGGCTGCCCCTATGGTTGCCCTTGCACAACGAGCACCTTGATCACCGGTCCGCCCTGCCCCTCGAAGGACAGCGATGCCCGCACGGAAGAAATCCCGCCGCGTACGCTTCATCGTGATCGCGTTCGTGCTGCTGCTCGTAGCGGGCATCGGATTCGGGTCCTACTGGAGCGTGAGCACCGTCCGCGCCTCCTTCCCGCAGACATCGGGCTCGCTGAAGCTCAAGGGCCTGTCAGGGCCCGTCGACGTCATGCGCGACGCGAACGGGATCCCCCAGGTCTACGCCGACAGCCCCGAGGACCTTTTCCGCGCCCAGGGCTTCGTCCAGGCGCAGGATCGGTTCTACGAGATGGACGTACGCCGCCATCTCACCTCGGGACGGCTGTCCGAGATGTTCGGCAAGGGCCAGGTCGAGACCGACGCCTTCCTGCGCACCCTGAACTGGCGCGGCGTCGCGCAGAAGGAATACGACACCAAGCTCGACGCCACCACCAAGAAGTACCTCCAGGCGTACTCCGACGGTGTCAACGCCTACCTCAAGGACCACAGCGGCGCCGGACTGTCGGTCGAGTACGCGGCGCTGTCGTTCAGCAACGACTACAAACCCGCACCCTGGACGCCGGTCGACTCCGTCGCCTGGCTCAAAGCGATGGCTTGGGACCTGCGCGGCAACATGCAGGACGAGATCGACCGCGCCCTGATGACCAGCCGCCTCAGCCAGGCGCAGATCAAGCAGCTCTACCCGGCGTATCCGTACGACCGCAACCGGCCGATCGTGGACGGCGGTTCCGTCAACAAGATCACCGGCGCGTACGAGCCCGCGTCGTCCGGCGGCCCGCAGGGACTCAGCAGCTCGGTCAACACACAGCTTTCGGGTATCTCGCAGATCATCGACCAGATGCCCGCGCTGCTCGGTCCGTCGGGTGACGGCATCGGCTCCAACTCATGGGTGGTGTCCGGCACCTACACCACCACCGGCAAGCCGCTGCTGGCCAATGACCCTCACCTGGCGCCGCAGCTTCCCTCCCTCTGGTACCAGATGGGCCTGCACTGCCGGGTGGTGAATGCCGCCTGCCCGTACGACGTCGCCGGTTACACCTTCTCAGGAATGCCAGGGGTCGTCATCGGCCACAACCAGAGCATCGCCTGGGGAATGACCAACCTGGGGGCGGACGTCACTGACCTCTACCTGGAGAAGGTCACGGCGGGCACCTACCTTTACGACGGCAAGCAACTGCCCTTCAAGACGCGCCAGGAGACTATCAAGGTCGCGGGTGGTAAAAGCCGCACTATTACGGTGCGCGAAACCAACAACGGCCCCGTGATCTCCGACCGCAGCGACGAGATCCGCACCGTCGGACAGACCGCACCCGTCACCGATCCACCGGGCGGCGTCAACAGTGGTTATGCCGTCGCTCTGCGATGGACGGCGCTCGAGCCCTCGAAGACCATGGACGCCGTCTTCGAACTCGACAAGGCGACGGACTTCGACCAGTTCCGGGCCGCCGCCGCCGACTTCGCGGTCCCGTCGCAGAATCTGATCTACGCCGACACCAAAGGCAATATCGGCTACCAGGCGCCGGGCCAGGTGCCGACGCGCGCCGACGGTGTGGACGGTACGTACCCGGTGCCCGGCTGGGACTCGCACTACGACTGGACGGGCACGATCCCGTTCAAGTCGATGCCGTACGAGTACAACCCCTCCCGCGGATACATCGTGACCGCCAACCAGGCTGTCATCGATCAGAGCAAGTACCCGTACCTGCTGACCGAGGACTGGGGATACGGCACCAGGAGCCAGCGCATCAACGACCTCATCGCGTCCAAGATCAAGGACGGCGGCAAGGTCTCCATGGACGACATGCAGTCGATGCAGGGCGACAGCAGCAGCGAGATCGCCAAGCTTCTCGTTCCGTATCTTTTGAAGATCAACATCACGAACGACAAGGGCGACTACGTACGCAAGGCGCAGCAACTGCTGGAGGGCTGGGACTTCAACCAGGACGCCGATTCCGCCGCCGCCGCGTACTTCAACGCGGTGTGGCGCAATGTCCTGAAGCTGGCCTTCGGCAACAAGCTGCCCAAGGAATTGCGTCCCGAGGGGCAGTGCCTGCGCGTGCCCCCGGCCGGGCAGACCGGGCCGGTCGACAATCTCGACGGCAGCAGCGGCACGGTCCATGAGTGCGGCGAGCGGGATGCCGACGAGGCGCAGCCGGACGGCGGCGACCGGTGGTTCGAGGTCGTTCGCAAGATGCTGCCGCAGCAGAACAGCCCCTGGTGGACGATGTCGACAACGGCGTTCTTCAGCGGAGACCCCGACAAGAAGCACCACAGTGACCGTGACCAGCTCCTTGGGCAGGCCATGAAGGACGCACGCTACGAACTGACCGCCAAGCTCGGCAAGGACATCGACACCTGGAGCTGGGGCCGCCTCCACAAGCTGGAGCTGAAGAACCAGACGCTGGGAACCGAAGGCCCCGCCGTGCTCAAGTGGCTGCTCAACCGCGGCCCCTGGCAGCTCGGCGGCGGTGAGGCGGCCGTGAACGCGACCGGCTGGAACGCGGCGGGCGGTTACGACGTCGTCTGGGTCCCGTCCATGCGGATGATCGTCAATCTCCAGGACCTCGACAAGTCCCGGTGGATCAATCTGACGGGTGCGTCAGGTCACGTCTACAACGCGCATTACACCGACCAGACCAATATGTGGGCGAACGGCGAACTTCTCCCCTGGGTGTTCTCCGCCGAGCAGGTGGACAAGGCCACCAAGGCGAAGATGGCACTCACTCCGTAAATCACATCGGTTATCGCGCACCTGGCGACGGAAAACGTCACGCGCGAATGACGTCACCTGGTGAAGCGGTGCACTCCTCCCGGCGTCACCGCCAGGTCTACGAGGTGGTCGTGCGGTTCCTGCGGGACCCGGTCGACCACCTCGTGCGCGTAGAGCAGCACCATGAGAAGCGGATCGACCGCGGCCTCCCTCAGCCGGCCGAGGACCCGGTCGTACGAGCCGCCGCCGCGGCCAAGACGTACACCGCGCGCGTCCACGGCGAGGCCAGGCAGCAGAACGGCCCGCGCCGTGGTGACGGCTTGGGGGCCGAGGTGTTCGCCGGTCGGCTCGAACAGGCCGCGTCCGGTGCGGTGCAGGGCGTCGGGGCCGTCGTATGCGGCCCAGTCCAAGTCGTTGTCGGGGAGCAGGACGGGCAGTAGGACGCGCGTACCGGCGTTCCGCAGGGTGTCGATCAACTCCCGGGTGCCGGGCTCCGCGCCGATCGACACATAGGCGGCCACCGGTCCGGGGGCGGCCAGTTCGGGCAGGCCGCGTACGGTCTGCGAGAGCGCTGTCGCTGCGGCGGCGCGGTCGGCGGCGGTAAGGTCGCGTCGGGTGCGCAGGAGCCGGGTCCGCAGTGCTGCTTTTCGCTCGCGGGCGTCGCTCATACCACACACATCCGTCACCAATCCGTCACAACCAGTCGTACCTTCGTCTTCGGGCAAATACTTGCCCGCTATGGTGCACGGCATGACGCAATCACATCCTCGTACCCGGATCAGCAAGGCTGTGATCCCTGCCGCCGGTCTTGGTACCCGCTTCCTGCCGGCGACCAAGGCGACGCCCAAGGAAATGCTTCCCGTGGTCGACAAGCCGGCCATTCAATACGTGGTCGAGGAAGCCGTGTCCGCACAGCTCTCCGATGTGCTCATGATCACAGGTCGCAACAAGCGCGCCCTGGAGGACCATTTCGACCGCAACTACGAGCTGGAGGAAGCACTCACCCGCAAGGGTGACGAGTCCCGGCTCGCGCGGGTACGCGAATCCAGCGGTCTGGCGACCATGCACTATGTGCGCCAGGGTGACCCGAAAGGCCTCGGTCACGCGGTGCTGTGCGCCGAACCGCACGTCGGTGACCAGCCGTTCGCCGTGCTGCTCGGTGATGACCTCATCGACCCCCGCGACCCGTTGCTGGCGCGCATGGTGGAGGTGCAGGAACGGCACGGCGGCAGTGTCGTCGCCTTGATGCGGGTCGATCGTTCGCAGATCCACCTCTATGGTGCAGCCGCCGTGGTGCCGACGAGCGACGACGATGTCGTGCGCGTCACCGACATGGTGGAGAAGCCGAACCCCGACCAGGCACCGTCGTCGTACGCGGTCATCGGCCGCTATGTGCTCGACGCCGCCGTCTTCGACGTGCTGAAGAAGACCGAGCCGGGGCGTGGCGGCGAGATCCAGCTCACCGACGCGTTGCGTGAGTTGTCGCACCGGGACCACACCGGCGGGCCGGTGCACGGTGTGGTGTTCACCGGGCGGCGTTACGACACCGGTGACCGCGGTGACTATCTGCGTGCGATTGTCCGACTGGCATGCGAACGTGATGACCTGGGGCCAGATTTCCGGACCTGGCTTCGTTCGTACGTCACCGAGGAGATGCAAGAGTGAGTCATGACGCCGACCGGGTGTGGTCCGTCTCCGAACATCTCGACAGCATCCTGGGTCAACTGACCCCGCTGGAACCGATCGAGTTGCAGATCCTCGACGCGCAGGGGTGTGTGCTGGTCGAGGACGTCACGGTGCCGGTGGCGCTGCCGCCGTTCGAGAACAGTTCCATGGACGGCTACGCGGTGCGGGTCGCCGACACCAAGGCGGCGACCGAGGAGCACCCGGCGGTGCTCGACGTGGTCGGCGATGTGGCGGCGGGAAGCGGTGAACTGCCCACGGTGGGACCGGGCCAGGCCGCCAGGATCATGACAGGCGCCCCGCTGCCGCCCGGCGCTGAGGGTGTCGTGCCGGTGGAGTGGACCGACGGCGGCACCGGTGGCGGCCCGGCGGCGAGCATGAGCGCGCACAGCACCGATCCGGCCGGCGCGGCGGGTGAGGTGCGGGTGCACCGGCCGGTGGAGCACGGGCAGTTCGTGCGGGCTCGCGGCAGTGATGTCGCCGCGGGGGAGTTGGCGTTGGCCGCCGGTACGATTCTCGGCCCGGCACAGATCGGGCTGCTCGCGGCGATCGGGCGCGGCGCCGTCAAGGTGCGGCCCCGGCCGCGGGTGGTCGTGGTGTCCACCGGCAGCGAGTTGGTGCAGCCGGGTGAGGACCTCGGACCCGGTCAGATTTACGACTCCAACAGTTTCGTGCTCACCGCCGCCGCGCGGGCGGCGGGCGCCATCGCGTATCGCGTCGGCGCCGTCGCCGACGAGGTGGAGACGCTTCGCGCCACCATCGAGGACCAGCTCATCCGCGCCGACATCATCGTCACCAGCGGCGGGGTGAGCGTCGGCGCGTACGACGTCGTCAAAGAAGCGCTGTCGTCGATCGCGGACGGCAGTGAGATGAACGTCAACGGCGACGACGGTGAGGGTGACATCTCCGCGCCAAGTGGACATGTCGACTTCCGCAAGCTCGCGATGCAACCGGGCAAGCCGCAGGGCTTCGGGCGGATCGGCCCCGACCGCACACCGCTGCTCGCGCTGCCCGGCAATCCGGTGAGCGCGTACGTGTCCTTCGAGCTGTTCGTCCGCCCCGCGATCCGCACGCTGATGGGTGCCGGGTCGGTGCACCGGGAGGTCGTGCGCGCGGTGTGCGTCACCGCGATCGAGAGGTCGCCGGAAGGCAGGCGGCAGTTCCTGCGCGGTCACTACGACCGGGCGTCCGGTACGGTCACGGCGGTCGGCGGTTCCGGGTCGCACCTGGTCAGGGCGCTCGCGCACGCCGACGCGCTGATTGTCGTACCGGAAGCCGACACCTCGGTCGAGGCCGGCGCGGATGTCGAAGTGGTGGTGCTGGAGCCGTAGGCGATCGGCCGCCGGGCGGTCCGCGCGCACACCGGCGCGGACCCGCGGGCCGCGCGGGGGTCCCTGCCGGTACGGTGTCTGCCCAAGAGACCGCACCGGGAGAACGATGAGCAGCGCGCAGCAGCACCTCACCCACCTCGACGAAGCAGGCGCGGCCCGAATGGTCGACGTCTCCGCCAAGGACGTCACCGCGCGCACGGCCAGGGCGACAGGACGGGTCCTGGTCGATCCCGGCGTCATCAAACTTCTGCGCGGCGCAGGCGTTCCGAAGGGCGACGCCATCGCCACCGCGCGGATCGCCGGGATCATGGGCGCCAAGCGCACCCCTGACCTGATCCCGCTCTGTCACCCGTTGGCGGTGTCCGGTGTGACAGTCGACCTGGTGGTCGCCGACGACGCCGTGGAGATCACCGCCACCGTGAAGACCACCGACCGCACCGGGGTGGAGATGGAGGCGCTGACCGCGGTCACCGTCGCCGCGCTCACGGTCATCGATATGGTGAAGGCCGTCGACAAGGCTGCGGTCATCACCGATGTGCGGGTCGAGGAGAAGACCGGCGGCAAGTCCGGCGACTGGCACCGCGCATGACCGGGCCCGCCGTACCGCAGGCCGCGCCGGGCCGCACCCTGCGCGCGCTCGCCGTCACCGCGTCCAACCGCGCCTCCGCGGGGGTGTACGAGGACCGCGGGGGCCCGCTGATCGTCGCCGCGCTCCAGGAGTGGGGATTCACCGTGGACGGCCCGCGGGTCGTACCCGACGGCGCGCCCGTCGGCGAGGCGCTGCGGGAGGCGGCCGAGGCCGCGTACGACGTGGTGGTGACCACAGGCGGCACCGGTATCTCGCCGACGGACCGTACCCCCGAGGTCACCCGGGAACTGCTCGACTACGAGATCCCCGGTATCGCCGAGGCGATCCGCGCGGCGGGCCGGGAGAAGGTGCCGACCGCCGTGCTCTCCCGTGGCGTGGCGGGGGTGTGCGGGCGCACGCTGGTGGTGAACCTTCCCGGTTCGAGCGGCGGGGTCAAGGACGGCCTCGCCGTACTCGCCCCGCTCCTGGTGCACGCCGTCGACCAGATCCATGGCGGCGATCACGTGAATGACCAAACGACTTCAGTCCCTGGGAGACCGAGCTGAACGGGTCCTGGCCGGTTGAGTTGGTGGACGGTGACATCACCCTCCGCCCGATCCGGATGCGTGACCAGCGCGCCTGGCGCGAGGTCAACCGGCGCAACCGCGACTGGCTGCGTCCGTGGGAGGCCACCGTGCCGCCCGCCCCGCCCGGCCATGTCGCGCAGCGCCCCACGTACCGTCAGATGGTGCGGCACCTGCGCTCGGAGGCGAGCGCGGGCAGGATGCTGCCATTCGTGATCGAGTACCAGGGGCGGCTCGCGGGGCAGCTCACCGTCGCGGGCATCACCTGGGGGTCGATGTGCTCGGCGCACGTCGGTTACTGGGTGGACGAGGCGGTCGCCGGGCGCGGTGTGATGCCGACGTCGGTGGCGCTCGCCGTCGACCACTGCTTCCGGCGCGTCGGACTGCACCGCATCGAGGTGTGCATTCGCCCGGAGAACGGTCCCAGCCGCAGGGTGGCCGAAAAGCTCGGTTTCCGGGAGGAGGGGCTGCGTCCGCGCTATCTGCATATCGACGGTGGATGGCGGGACCATCTGGTCTACGCGCTGACGGCGGAGGAAGTCCCGGAGGGGTTGCTGAACCGCTGGCGGCAGGCCAGGCCCGGGACGCACCAGAAATAAAACAATTGTTCGAAAATGAAGCCAATCGCAAAAAAATCTCGGCATATCAGCCAGATCGTGCGACACACCGGGCCAAATTGCGTATGGCGTGTCTCGATCACCCCTACCGTGTAACGCGTGAGCAGTAGTGGCCTCATCTACGCAGTCATCGTCGGGGCCTGGGCTGCCTACTTGGTGCCCATGTGGCTCCGTAGGCAGGATGAGCTCAACGAAGCGCGTCCGACGGAACGCTTCAGCACCGCCATCCGGCTTCTGTCCGGGCGCGCGGCGATGGAGCGGCGTGTCGCGAAGGCGCGAGGTGAGAGCGTCGAACCCGCGGAAGACGCAGCCGACGACGTATCCGAGGACGACCTCGCCGGAGCGGTGGACGTCCGCGGACTCGCCGTGCCCGCGACCGAGGTGCGGCCGGGCATCCCGCAGGGCGCCCACGGCGTCCACGGAGCACGCGGTACTCAGGGCGCGGCCGGCGCGCATGGTGCGCACACCGCGCATGGTGCCCGTCCCGGCGTGCCCAACCCGCGTGCCAAGGTGCTCGCGCGCCGTCGCCGCACCACGACACTGCTCTTCCTCGGCTTCACCGTCGGCGCCGTCGCGGCGGCCGTCGGCGGCGTCGCGCTGCTCTGGGCGCCTGCCATCCCGGCCGTTCTGCTGACGGTCTACATCGGCCAGATGCGTCGCCAGGAGCGGCGTCGCTTCGAGGTGCGCATCGACCAGCGGTACGCCGCCGAGGCCGCCCGACGCCTGCGCGCCCGCCCCGAACCGGCCGCCGAGGAGCACCAGCACCTGCACCAGGCGGCGCCCGCCGAACGCCCCGCACCCTCGCCGCGTACGGCTGACCGGCGCGCCCTCGTCGAGCAGACCGACCACGCCGAGTGGGTCGACCAGCAGCGCGCGCAACAGAACAACGACGACGGCTGGGAGCCCGTACCGGTCCCGCTGCCCACCTATGTGACGGCTCCGGTCGCTCCCCGTACGCCGGGCGGCGTCGACCCCGGCGCGCCCGACACGTGGAGCGCCGCCAGGTCCGGCACCGCCGCCGCGGAATCCGCCCCGGCGGCTGCCGCGCAGGAGTCCGCCCCGGCCGCCCCCCAGCCGCGCCGCCCGCGCCCCCGCACCCCCCGCACCCCGCTCTTCGACCAGTACGCCGACCCCTCCGACCGCCCCCGCGCCGCCAACGAGTAGTGCCGCCAGGCTTCCCGGCCATCCGGACCAGCGTGAATCGCGTTCACGACCACCCGTCTCGGGATGCTAGAGTTTTCCTCGTTGCAAGGGCCTGTGGCGCAGTCCGGTAGCGCACCTCGTTCGCATCGAGGGGGTCAGGGGTTCGAATCCCCTCAGGTCCACAACCAACTGTTTACGAGTTGTCTGGTGAGCGGTTGACGAGATCCCGTCCGATCTGATTGATCGGGCGGGATCTCGTCGTTTCTGGTGTCTGTTCGATGTGCTGTCCGAACGCGGCAGGCGTCGTGACATCTGTCCGGTGGTCGACAGCCTGTGGGGCCGGGGTGGGTCGGGTGCGGAAGGTGTTCCGGGGCCTTAGCCGGGCGGGCGTGATCGCGTGTGGTGCTGAGCTCTCAGGTGACGGTGCGGATCTGCGGTCGTGCGGGCGGAGGAACCCTGGTCGCGGCGGGAGGCGAGAGTGCTGGACTGCTGGGTGCGCCGGCTTCGCAGAGGGTGGTGAGGGCTCGCTCGGTGCCGGTGGTCTGCTGCCAGGTGAACAGGATGTGCAGGTTGATGCTGCAGATCATCAGCGCGAGCAGGATGGTCTGCGCGACTCGCCCGTGGGCGAGCCGTTCGGCGGGGTCGGAGATGTCGAGGCCGTGGCTCTTGGCTCTGCCTTTGAGACCTTCGATGTTCGCCCGCTCGGGCCGGTAGACGTCCTGCCAGGTGGGGTGGAGGTAATGGCGGTCCTGGCGGAATTTGTCGAGTTTGCCGAGGCCACCTGGCCGGACGGTGATCGTCGGCTTCTGGCAGATCCGCGGCAGCTCGTTCATGGGCAAGGGCCGCAGCCGTTCGCCTTGCGGGATCGGGAGGGTGGGCTTGGCGGCGGTGTGTGCGGCGGTGGCTCGCTTGTTGGTGAGGTCGACGACGGCCGACTGCGGCGCGGGGACGCGGTGGGAGTGGTTGGAGCGGGGGCAGGTTACGGCAGGCGAGGGACCCGTCGACGAGGAGGGCGCCCTGGTGGGTGCCTTGGACGCCGGGTACTGCTGTTTGTAGTCGAGGACCAACTGGTAGCCCATGGTGCGGACCGGCTGTGCGACGTTCTCGGTGGTCTGGTCGGTGTAGGCGCGGTCGGCTGCCAGCAGTCCCGTCGGGAAACCGAACGGGGCGAGCTGGGCCAGGGAGTGAACGGCGTTCGGGCCGATGCGCTTGCCCGGGGTGTCCAGGCCGAGGGCGAGTTGCGGATGCCGACTGACACGTTCACCGGCCTGCGGGTGACCTGCGGGGTGCCGTCGGCTGGCGGCGACCAGGAGGCTGGCGGAGTGCCCGAAGATTCCTTCCTCGGAGCCTCCGCAGTAGTGCCAGCCCGCGGTGAGCTCGACGGAGGCCAGGCCCCGTCGTTCGCGGGGCGGCTGGTGCCAGGCGGGAATCGGTGTGGTGTCGGCGCCGATGTCGCCCCGCCAGCCCTTGAGCAGGCCCCGGCGGTGAGCGAGGCGGACGGTGATCAGGATCAGACGATCGCTGATCTCCTGCAGCAGCTCCAGGCGCCGTTAGTGCTCGGCGTCCGTGTCCTCCCAGGCGTCGGCCACGATCCCGGCCTCTTCGGCGGGAAGCTGGCGGCGCCGGTCGCAGCGCTGCGGGTCCAGGGCGGTGGTCAGGCGGTCGAAGGACCGGTAGACGCGGCGGGAGAACGCGACCCTGGCGTGGCCGTCAGCCCTGCTGTTGTCCGGGATGCCGAGCCAGGAGCGGGTAGGGGCCCGCAGCTCATCGGGCAGAACCCGGCAGACGTCCGCGAGGCTCGCGCTGCGGTGGTGATGCAGCGCCAGCAGCAATCCCACCAGCACGGTCCGCACTGGCAGCCCCTTCGGTCCCGGGCGGCCCGCCAACTCGGCGTCAATCAGCTCCAGCACCCCGGACTGGTGCAGGACGGCATCGAGCTGGCCGACCTTGGAATCGGGGATCTCGAAGGGGGCGTCGGTCACCGGCCGGGGTCGGCAGCGCTTGATCTTCTCCGGGTTCCGCCAGGCCCGGGGCTTGGTCACCGCTGCTCCGGGCCCCGCAACAGCCGGGCTGCGGTCGCCTCGTCCACGGGCGGCACCAGATGCTGCCAGCGGGCCAGGGAGGCGGCGGAAGCCAGTCCGGCCGCTTGGGCGATCAGGTGGTGATCAATATGCGCGCGCATCACTCGACGATCCACGTCGCTCGCAGCCGGCCCACGGACACCGCGGGCGTATTCCCCGGCGGCCGGTGCATCAGGGACCAGGAGCCGATCAGGTTCTTGGAGTATTCGACGGTCCGCCCGGGCCGGAACACGTACCCGCTGCCCGCCCGTTCCGCCAGTTCGCCCAGCAGGGCATCCCAGCCGGCTCGGGCGACGAGCGGGACCACACGCTTGACGCCCTTGTGCAGCAGCGGCCCGCCTTGGCGAGGACGCCGCAGATCGACGCCGCGACTGGCCGCCACCTCCCTGGGCGTGAGCCCCAGCCCCGCGCCCAGGCCCAGAAGTGCCAGGGCATCGGTCCGCTGCTGGCCCGGCAGGTGATCGGCCCAGTGCCGCAGACCCGCCAACTCGGCTGCCGTGTAGGGCTGGTGGGGAGACGCTTCCGCGTGCATCCGCGACGGGGCTGCCTCTCCGCGCTCGCTGAAGGCCAGAGCATCCCGCACCCGCAGGAGCCACGTCCGGTAGGTCCGCACCGACGACGTTTCGATGTCTCCTGCCCGCGACAGGACGAACGCGTCGATCACCTCATTGCGCAACCACGTATCCGGATCGCGTTCCAGCCCCGCCGACTCGGCCCACAACGCCAGGCGCCCGAGGACGTGCAGCAGCCTCTCCACCTCGTAGGGAACCGAGCTCACCGTGGCAGCGGCCACCGAGCTGACGAGTGGCGCGACCTCGTCCCAGAGCGGTGGAGCCTGCCGGGGGCGGTAGCGGGCGATCTTCGCAGACGTATCGGGATCAACGACCACGGCCATACATACCGGCTGGACAAGCAGCCATTCCAAGCGTGATCGACTTCGACGGACAGGATGGTGCGCGCATGGTCGGCGGACGCGCCCGCGCACGCTCCCCCCGGCAGATGACCCGCGATCCGGAAGCCTGGCCCGAACAGACCAGCCCCGACCCCGCGGCCGAGGCGGTTCGACAGATCGCTGACGCCCTCACCTGGGCGCTGGCCGATCAGGGACTGAGCCTGCGGGCGGCGGCGGCCGGTTCCGGAGTCAACCGGCAGGCCATCGCGGATCTGCTCGCCGGGCCGGTCCTGGCCCGACGTGGCCACTGTCGCCCGACTGGGCGCGTTCACCGGAGGGCGGCTGTGGCCGCGAGATTCCACGACCGATCGAACTGGGACGCATTGAGCCGCGATTCTCGCCCGAATCCGCACAACGGCGACCGGACATGACGACTTCGCGGCTCCGCGCTTTGAGGGGGAAAGGCATCTACTACGCTCGAAAACGCGGGAGCCACCGTTCACTTGGGCGCTCACGCACATTCGGCACCGCCGAGCTGAACCCTCGGCGGTGCCACCCTCCCCGGCCGCACCGGCGGCCGTCGCGTCACCTCATGCCCACTCCTTCCTGGCGGTGTCCGCCAGCCGTGGGCGCGATCGCGAAATACGCCGTCGGGCCTTCAACCACCCGGCCCTCTTTCGCCATCCGCTTCAGCCGGGAACGGGTCGTCTCCACCCGCCGCGTGCTCGTGACGTCCTCGCCGATCGCCACGCAGATGTCCTGCACCTTCATCGCCCGCCCAGCCCCAGCCAGAAGCACCAGCATCTGCTCGCGTGCCACCTCCCAGTCCAACTGGGTCCCGGACGCAGCAGAAGCACCCGAGCTATCGCCATCAGCCGAAGCTGAGACCTCGGCCGAACCGCGGGGCGAACTGCTGGCGGGCGGCGCCTGCCCGGCCTCTTCCGACGCTGCCTGAGGACCCTCGGTGGAAGCACCGCCGCCCAGAAGCGATTCCGCCGTCTCCCGGGTGATGGTCAACCGCGCCAGCCGTTCCTCGGCGACGGTGATCTTCTCCCGCAACGCGGACAACTCGCCGCGCACGATGGCTTCTTCCTCATCCAGACGCTGAAACAGCGATGTCATCTCGTCCCGCCAATCGCCCGCAGCCGACAGCCGGCTTCCACGGCCCCCGAAGCTCCAGGCAACCGTAGAAGGGAGCGCACCAAGATCGCAGAAGGTGACCGCTCATGCCTCCAAACGACCACACACGCCTGCCTTCCGCCCGCACCGCGTCGCCCCACGACAACTCCCGTCCGCGCCGTAAGCTCATCTCGTGCCGGCAGAGGACAGCCCCCAGAACAGCGTCAGGCACTGGCAGGAGTGCACCAGCGTCTACGACTTCCTGGAGCAGGTCCGTCTGCGACCTGGCAGGTGGCTTCCCGGCGGCTCACTCCAGCACCTGCACTCCATCCTCATCGGCTACCGAGTCGCCCTGGGCGTGCACGACATCAACGAACCCTTCGATTTCTGGCCCGACGGGGACTTCACCTACTGGCTTCGTGAGCAGCAGGGCATCTCCGGTTCCCTCAGTTGGGCAGCAGGCATCGAGCGTGCGACACCAGCGGACTCCACACCGGTCGAGGAGTTCTTCCGGCTGCTGGCCCAATTTCGCCAAGTCGGACGCCGAAGGCGGGAGGACGAGGCCGGTGCCTGATCTCCAGTTCAGCTGGGAACTCAGCGGGTCCGGCTGGGCAACCTGCCGCATCGCAGACGGTTCGTCGGAGCGCAAGGACATCGTCAGTTACCTCACCGATGCCCTTGCTGACCTGCTTCACAGCGTTGCCGGCCTCTACAGCCTGAACTCCGTCCACCGGTTCTCCTTCGACCTCGAACCGGCCGAAGTCAGGTGGGTCCTCCGACGTCTGGGGCCGGACGTGGACATAACGATCTACCGCTTCCCAGACATGTCCGCGAGCTTCGACGCGAACGACGATGCCGGCACGCTCGTATGGACCTCGACGCAAAGCCGTAGCGCCCTGAGTCACGCTGTCATCGAGGCCGCGCAGTCAGTGTTGCGGCTTCACGGCGAAGAGGGCTACCGAGCAAAGTGGGTGCAACACCCCTTCCCAGCCGCAGCACTGCAAGACCTGCGTCGGCTGCACATCCGAGAGGACGCATGCGGCAACCTGCACGACATTTCCGCCCCATAGGCGGCCCACGCTTCTCCCGGGAAGCGATCACCACTCGGGAAGCGATCTCCAAAGGCGTTGGACGGGCTGGTCAGACCCACGTCTGGCAGCCGTTCCCGACCCCGGCGTACTTCACGCTGGTCCGGTCCGTGCGGCCGCTGTCAGTGGCCTCTGTCAGGATTCCTCGATCAGCACCGTGAGCGGGAGAGAGTTATGGGCACTTGGGACGTCGGTCCCTTCGACAACGACACCGCAGCGGACTTCTGTGGCGACCTTGACGAGGCTGCCGCAGGCGAACGCGAGGGCCTCGTCCGCGGCGCTCTCACCCGTGTGATCGACACCGTGGACTACCTCGAAGCGCCAGAATCAGAGGTAGCCGTGGCCGCGGCCGCCCTCGTCGCGGCGCAGTGTCCCGGGGGTGAGCCTGCTGATCCGGTTTATGGGCCGGAAGAGCTCCTTCCTGATCTCACCGGCCTGCGCGATCTGGCACGTCAGGCCCTCGGCCGTGTCATGACCGAGCCGTCCGATCTGATGGAGCTGTGGGCCGAGCCGAGTGGCGCCTCCTGGCGCGCGAACGTCCGCCAGTTGCAGAACGTGCTCCTGCCACAGCCTCCTGGAGAGCAGTTCAGCCTGATCTGACCGACCGCGACCGCTGCTTGAGTCCTGCCTGAAAGGCCACCATGAGCTGGGATGTGCTCCTCCTCCGCTTGCCCGACGAGGTCACCTCGATGCACGAGCTTCCCGACGACTACTCGTCGGAACCGCTCGGCCGGCAATGCGACGTGCTCGCGGCTGTCACCCGGGCCGCTCCCGAAGCTGATCTCTCGGACCCCACGTGGGGCGACCTGTCCGGCCCCACTTGGTCCATCGAACTCAGCATCGGCTCAGAAGACCCGGTGGACTCGATCATGCTTCACATTCGGGGCTCCGGCGACGACGTGCTGGCACCCGTCTTCCGCCTTGCAGAGGCTCTGCGGTGCAAGGTGCTCGATCTCGCCGAAGGGGACCTGATCAATCCGGGACAGACGTCGGGCTGGCACACCTTCCAACAGTTCCGTGACGGTGTGCTCGGATCCGCTCAGTGATGCCGCCCGGCCGGATGATCACGTCCAGTGAAGGCGATGGGGATTCCCAACCCCTATGGCTCAGCGACGAGCCGGCCGCAGCCGGGCTGTGGGCTCGGATGCACGCCGAACACAGAGACTCCGGCCAGTGGCCCCTGCTGCTGGACGCGCTCGACCCCGAGGATGCCGAATTCCGCCCCTGGGGATCGGGCGAGGTGTTTCCAGAGCAGATGTCCGCTGCCACGGGCCACGACCCAACCGCCCTTCTCGCGAAGTGGTGGGCGACGTATACCGCCGTCGATGAAGACGACGACATGCTGTCGGCCGATCGGCGCCTCGCCGTCACCGCCCCCTTCGAGCAAGGCTGGCCTGGACGTGCACCCAGCCGAGAAGCCGTGTTGAGCGCTGACCAACTGGCCGCCGAGTACGCCGAGGTGTTCCTTTCCGACCACCCCAAGTCGCGTCTCGGGCTGGTCACCGCCGCATCCGGCGCAGAAGCCCTCACAACGGCAGGATGGTCCGGTCCCGCCAACTACGACAACGACACGGCGAAGTTCTCCGCGATCGTCGGCGACTGGGAGAACCGGTTCGGCGCCCGTGTCGTCGCTGTCGGCTTCTCCACCCTGCATCTCAGCGTCGCAGCCCCACCCACAACTGAGGAGGACGCCCTCCTGGTCGCTGCGGAGCACTTCGCCTTCTGCCCTGACAACATCTGGCAGGGCAGACGCCCGTACACACTGGGCGCGTACGCTGAGCGGCTCACCGGTGTCCACAACTGGGACTTCTGGTGGGACTGAGGCCCCTCGCTGACACCTCGCGCGGGAAACGATCAACCTTGCCGCGGGAAGCGATCTTCACGGGCGCCACGTGTGCCTGATCAGAGGTATTCGTCAACACCCCACAACAAGGCCGTTCCTGGGCGATTTCGGGAACGTTTGACGGAATCCCGCCGGTCTTCATGATCGGACGGGATTTCTGTCGTTTTACGGGGTCCGTTCGCGACGGGTCAGGGCGGCGGAGTTTTTCAGGGCGGCTTGCGGTCCCGGCCCGGCACCGGCGATACGGGGCGGGGGCGGCGGGGGCGGATAGAGTGCGGGTGGGCCGTGACTGGCGCTGAGGTGGAGTACCACCGGGGAGCGGCCTGACGCATACGTCGGTGCCGTGCGCCTGGGCGAGTGGACTGAACACGCCTGGAGGCAACGGTGGCATCGACACATACCGCGCGGCTCATGGACGGGGCCGGTCTGGCCCGGCGCATCATGGGGGAGACCGCCGCCAAGGCGTCGATCCTTGCGCGGCGCACAGGATTCGCGCCGTGCCTGGCGACGGTGCTGGTGGGTGAGGATCCCGCGTCGGTGACGTATGTGCGGATGAAGCAGTCGCGCAGCGCGAAGGCCGGAATCCTGTCGCGCCATGTGGCGCTTCCCGCGCGGACCAGTACGGCGGAACTCGTGGAGACGCTCGGCGCGCTGTCGGCCGACCCCGAGGTGCACGGCATCTTGTTGCAGCATCCGGTGGGCCCGCACATCGACGAGCGGGCGGCGTTCGAGGCCATCGCGCCGGAGAAGGACGTCGACGGCGTCACGGTCAGCTCGTTCGGCGCGATGAGCTTCGGTCTGCCGGGGTTCGTGTCGTGCACGCCGGGCGGCATCATGCGGTTGCTGGAGGAGTACGAGGTCGGGCTCGCGGGGAAGCGCGCGGTCGTGGTGGGCCGCAGCGCGATCCTGGGCAAGCCGGTCGGGATGCTGCTGCTCGCGAAGGACGCGACGGTGACGTACTGCCACTCGCGTACCGAGGACCTGGCCGCGGTGGTCGCGGAGGCGGACGTCGTGGTGGCGGCGGTGGGGCGGCCCCGGCTGATCCGGGGTCAGGACATCAAGCCGGGCGCGGTGGTGATCGACGCCGGGTACAACGCGGGCAATGTCGGCGACGTGGACTTCGAGACGGCCCGCGGTCGTGCGCGGCTGATCACGCCGGTGCCGGGCGGGGTCGGGCCGATGACGATCGCCGTGCTGCTGGCGCAGACGGTGGACGCCGCCGCACGCCAGCTCGGGGTGTGAGGGCCCGGGACCGGGACGGGCCGCCGTTGCCGCGGTGTTGAGCGCGGCCGACCTGCGCCGATGTCCGCTTGAGGGGCAATTGTCAGTGGTGGGTGGCAGGCTGTGACCGTGACCAGGACTCAGTACTACACAGCGACCACGCTCGACGGATTCCTCGCCGATGAGGCGAATTCGCTCGACTGGCTCTTCGAGGTGGACACCGAACCCGGAGAGCCGTTCGAGCGCTTCATGGCGGGCGTCGGGGTGCTGGCGATGGGTGCGACGACGTACCGCTGGGTGCTGGAGCACGAGAAGGTGGTGGAGCGGCCGGAGGAGTGGCGGCGCTGGTACGGGGACCGGCCGTGCTGGGTCTTCACGCACCGGGACGATCTGCCCGCCGTGCCGGGGGCGGACATCCGCTTCGTCCAGGGCGACGTACGGCCGGTGCACGCGGAGATGGTGGCCGCGGCGCGGGAGGGGAGCGGTGGCAGCCGCGGCTACGGGGAGAACGTGTGGCTGCTCGGCGGCGGCGAGTTGGTCGGGAACTTCGCCGACGCCGGGCTGCTGGACGACATCATCCTCGGCGTCGCGCCGGTGACGCTGGGAGCGGGCGCGCCGCTGCTGCCCAGACGGCTGGACGGGGGGCGGCTGCGGTTGACGGACGTGGAGCGGGTCGGCCAATTCGCCTATCTCACGTACGAGGTGGGGCAGCCGGTGACGCCGTCCGCCGGTGGGGGCGGGGGTCAGCCGAGCGCGTAGGCGATCAGGGTGAGGGTGACCATCGAGAGCAGGGTGGTGAGCAGGACGGTGTCGCGGGGGAGGTCGGTGGGGAGCCGGTATTCGGAGGCGAAGATGAAGGCGTTCTGCGCGGTGGGAAGTCCGGCGCACAGGACGACGGCGAAGAGGGCGTGGCCGGAGAGGGCGAAGGCGTAGCGGGCCAGCAAATAGGCCAGGAGGGGGCGGACGACGGTCTTGAGGCCGGCCAGCAGGCGGCGTTCGGTGCGCGCGGCCGGGGTGGGGCGGGAACGGGCGTGCAGCGACATGCCGAGGGCGAAGAGCGCGGAGGGAACGCCCGCGCCGCCGAGCAGTTGGACGGGGGAGACCGCTTCGGCGGGCAGGGCCAGTCCGGTGGTGGCCACCGCCAGGCCCGTGGCTGAGGCGGCGATCACCGGGTTGCGGAAGGGGAGTCGGAGCATGCGCCGCCACAGCGCGCCGACGCCGCGGTGGGTGTCGAGGTCGATCAGGACGAGGAACAGCGGGGTGACGAAGAGCATCTGGAAGAGCGCGGCGGCCACGATGAAGGACGTGTCGTGCAGGACGTGGACGGCGACCGGGATGCCGAGGTTGGCGGAGTTGACGTAGGACGCGCACATCGCGCCGATCGCCTGGTTGGCCTGGCGGTGCCGGAACAGCTTGCGGCTGCTGACGGTCAGTGCGCATGGCGGACCCGGGGGCGGCCGTATCGGGCGGGTCGGGGGGAGCGGAGACGCCGACCCGGGCGTGTGGCCTGGGTCACATCTCGGGGTGGGGGAAATAATCCGACCGCCGAAAGAGCTTGATGTTTCAAGATCTTATGAGGGGGGTCAGCATGGCGTCGAAGGTGTCGACCAGTGCGTCGGGCACGGCGGTCAACGCGGCGCGGGGCGCGGAGAATCCGCTGCCGGCCGCCGGGATACGGACGAAGGTGCGGGTGCCGCTGCGGTTCTCGGACGGGTGGGGGACGACGGCGGACGTGTTCACGTTCACCGGTCTGGTGGACGGCAAGGAGCACTTGGCGCTGGGACTCGGGGACTACGAGGGCGCCGAGTCGCCGTTGGTCAGACCGCATTCGGAGTGCCTGACGGGGGACGTGTTCGGGTCGCAGCGGTGCGACTGCGGGCCGCAGTTGCGCGAGGCGGTCGAGCGGATCGCGGAGACCGGCGGGTATCTGCTGTATCTGCGGCAGGAGGGCCGGGGGATCGGTCTGTACGCGAAGCTCGACGCGTACGCGCTCCAGGACGACGGCCTCGACACGTACGAGGCGAATCGCGCGCTCGGGCGCGGCGAGGATGAGCGGGACTACACCGCGGCGGCCCAGATGCTGGCGGCGCTCGGGGTCGACGGCATACGGCTGCTGAGCAACAACCCGGACAAGGCGCGGCAGCTCACCGCGCTCGGGACGGCCGTGGTCGAGCGGATTCCGACCGCCGTCCACGTGTCGGCGGCGAATGTCAGCTACCTGCGGGCGAAGGTCGAGCACACCGGTCACACGCTGGCGCTTCCCGCCTGAGCCGGGACGCGAGGTCGACCGCGGCGCCGCGCCTGGGCGGTGCGGATCCGTGCGCGCGAGGGCGCGGGCACGGTTGAGCGTCGTGAACGTGATTCGACCCACGATCGAAACGGTGGCGTTTCGATCGCGGGCCGTCTATGGTTATGTGTACGACATCGTTTCGACTCGGAGGGCAGGGCGACATGACGGCTGAGGTTTCCGCCACGCGTCGTACGCGCCTGACCCCCGAGCGCGAGCACGAGCTCTACGCGGCGGTGGTCGAGCTGCTGCGTGAGGTCGGCTACGAGGCGCTGACGATGGACGCGGTCGCGTCCCGTACGCGTTCCAGCAAGGCGACCCTCTACCGCCAGTGGAAGGGCAAGCCGGAACTCGTGGCCACCGCGCTGCGGCACTCCAAGTCGGTGTCCACGGCGGACATCGACACGGGCTCGCTCAGCGGTGACCTGCACGAACTCATCCGCTGTCACGACCAGGACGAGACCAAGCGGGACCAGGAACTCATGCGCGGGCTCGCCCACGCGGCCTTTAGGAACGAGGACCTGTTCCGCGCCCTGCGGGAGCTGCTCATCGAGCCGGAGCTGGTCAGCTTCCGGGCTCTTGTGCAGCGCGCCGTGGACCGCGGTGAGCTGGCCGCCGACAATCCGGCACGCGACTTCGTCCCGCACCTGCTGTTCGGGGCCGCATTGGCGCGGCCCATCATCGAAGGTCTCGACCCCGACCCCGACTTCTCACACAGATACATCGACGCGGTGGTCGTCCCCGCCCTGCGTCTGTCGTGACGAAGCGCAGTGACCACTGATGTGATCTGACCTTTCCCCGCGCCACTCAGCACGACTCGGCGCCCCGGCACGACTCAGCACGACTTCCTCAGCACGACATTCCCCGCACCACCGCTCCACCTGACACGCCGCTCTCGTCGTCGGGCTGGTTCCTCACGCCCACATTTCCATCCTCCTGACGGGAGCCCATGCCCCCATGGCCACATTCCTCTACAAGCTGGGCCGGCTCGCTTTCCGGCGACGGCGGTTCGTCGTACTGATATGGGTGGCGCTGCTGGCGCTCGCCGGTGTCGGCGCGGCGACCGCGCCGTCCGCGCCGAGCGACAACTTCACGGTGCCCGGCACCGAGGCGCAGCAGGCGTTCGACCTGCTGCATGAGCGTTTCCCCGGCACGAACGCCGACGGCGCGAGCGCGCGCATGGTCTTCCAGGCACCCGACGGTCAGAAGATCACCGCGGGACCGAACAAGGCGGCGGTCGAGAAGGTCGTCGACGAGCTGAAGAGCACACCGCAGAAGGCGACGGTCGCCGATCCGTTCGCCGCCGGCGGTGACGCGATCAGCAAGGACGGCACCACCGCTTACGCGTCGGTCAGTTACACGGCCAAGTCCTCCGACATCACCGACGCCACGCACACGGCGCTGGAGGACGCGGCGCAGCACGGCAGGGACGCCGGGCTGACGGTGGAGACCGGCGGTACGGCGCTCCAGGCGTCGGTGGAGACCGGGAACAGCGAGATCATCGGTGTCGGCATCGCGGCGGTCGTGCTGCTGATCACGTTCAGTTCGCTGGTCGCGGCCGGGCTCCCGCTGCTGACCGCGATCATGGGTGTGGGTATCGGTATCGCGTCGATCACCGCGCTGGCCAGCACGCTCGGTCTGTCCAGCACGTCGTCCACGCTCGCGTCGATGATCGGACTGGCGGTCGGTATCGACTACGCGCTGTTCATCGTGTCGCGGCACCGGCATGAACTGATGGAGGGCCGAGAGGGTGAGGACGCGGCCGGCCGGGCGGTCGGCACGGCGGGCTCCGCGGTGGTCTTCGCAGGTCTGACCGTGCTGATCGCGCTGGCGGGCCTGGCCGTGGTCAACATCCCGATGCTGACCAAGATGGGGCTGGCCGCGGCGGCCACCGTCGCCATCGCCGTGCTGATCGCGCTCACCCTGATTCCCGCGCTGCTCGGCTTCGCGGGACCGAAGGCGCTCAGCCGCAAGGTCCGCAAGGGGCGCGCGGTCGACACCGGCAAGCCGAACATGGGCACCCGCTGGGCGCGCATGGTGGTACGCCGCCGGGTGCCGATCCTGGTCGCGGGCGTCGTGGCGCTGGGCCTGGCCGCGATCCCGATGACGAGCATGCAACTGGGCCTGCCCGACGACGGTTCGCAGCCGGTCAGCACGACCCAGCGCAAGGCGTACGACCTGCTGTCCGACGGTTACGGGCCGGGCTTCAACGGGCCGCTGATGGTGGTGGTCGACGCCGCGGCGAGCGACGACCCGAAGGCGGCGGTCGACCGGATCAAGACGACCATCACCGGCTTCCCCGATGTGAAGACGGTCAACGCGCCCGCCTTCAACACCAAGGGCGACACGGCCACCCTTTCGGTGGTGCCGGACTCCAAGCCGAGCAGCGCGCAGACCGAGGACCTGGTGCACGCGATCCGCGGGCATCAGGGTGAGTTCACCGGTACGACCGGCGCGCACGTCCTGGTCACCGGCACCACGGCGATGAACATCGACGTGTCGCAGAAGCTGAACGACGCGCTGGTGCCGTATCTGGCGCTGGTCGTCGGCCTGGCGTTCCTGCTGCTGATGCTCGTGTTCCGGTCGGTGCTGGTGCCGCTCAAGGCGGCGCTCGGCTTCCTGCTGTCGGTGCTCGCGGCACTGGGCGCGGTCGTGGCGGTCTTCCAGTGGGGCTGGCTGTCCGGCCTGATGGGCGTCGAGCAGACCGGGCCGATCATGAGCATGATGCCGATCTTCATGATCGGTGTGGTGTTCGGTCTCGCGATGGACTACGAGGTCTTCCTCGTCACCCGGATGCGGGAGGCGTACGTCCACGGGGAGTCGCCGAGCCAGGCCGTCGTCACCGGCTTCAACCACGGTGCGCGGGTGGTGTCCGCCGCGGCGGTCATCATGATCAGCGTCTTCGCGGGCTTCATCGGCTCCTCCGAGTCGATGATCAAGATGATGGGCTTCGGCCTCGCGATCGCGGTCGCCTTCGACGCGTTCATCGTTCGTATGACCATCGTCCCCGCCGTGCTGGCGCTGCTCGGGCGCTCCGCCTGGTGGCTGCCGCGCTGGCTCGACCGCGCGCTGCCCAATGTGGACGTCGAGGGTGAGCAGCTCCGCAAGAGCCTCGGTGACACGGTGACTTCCGGCGGCGGCGCCTCGGGGACCGGTGCTTCGGAGGAGGAGCACGAACCCGTACGCGTCTGATCATGTGACGCTGTCGGTTGTGGCTTCGTCCAGTCGGACGCGGCACCAGGTGACGCCGTCCGTTGTGTGATCCTCCACCCGTCCGGTTGCCTTCGGGCACCGGGCGGGTGTTTGACGTTCACCTCGGAGTCGGTGGAATGTCGCGTTCCTGTCTGTCGGGGATGCCTAATATCTGGCGACATTCACAGAACATGCGTACCGGGGGAACCGATGGCACCTCAAGAAGTCCCTCCGGAAGCCGTCGGGCGCGTGAGGTCATGGTTCCTCGCCGCGCGCACACGGGCGGCGCTGCTCGCCGCGGGCGTCGCGGCGGTCGCCTTCTGTATCGGTGACGCGGTCGCGGGCAGCTACCCGTTCGGCTCGCGCACGCGCAGCGTCAATGACCTGGGCAACCAGTTCGTCCCGTACCACGCGCACCTGTGGGACCTGCTGCACGGCAGGGCCGACGGCGGGCTCCTGCTCAACTGGCAGTCCGGCTACGGCAGCAGCTTCCTGCCGGACCTCGGCACGTATGTCTCCAGCCCCTTCGCGCTGCTGGTCGCCTTCTTCCCGCGCGACCGGATCGACCTCGCCGTCTACGCCGTGACCGTGCTGAAGATCGGCGCCGCCGCCGCGGCGATGGCCGTACTGCTGCTGGCGCTGCGCCCCGGCCGGTGGTGGGCGGCGGGCGCGCTCGGCGCGTCGTACGCGCTGTGCGGCTGGACGGTGATGCTCGCGTCGTACAACCCGATGTGGCTGGACGGCCTGATCGCGTTCCCGCTGCTGTGCCTGGTGGGGGAGTGGGCGCGGACCGCGCGGCGGCCGTATCTGAGCGTCCTCGTGGTCGCCCTGTGCTGGATCGCGAATTTCTACACCGCGTATATGGCGACGATCGGCGCCGGGCTCGTCCTCATCGCCCGGCTGCTGACCGAGCCCGACCGCGACGACACGACCGCGCCGGACCGGACCGCACAGGACGGGACCGCACAGGACGGGACCGCACCGGGCGTCGGCGGCCCCGGCGGTACGCGTGAGCCGCGCGAGTGGCTGCGCGCGCTCGGCAGGGCCGCGCGCAGCATGGTGCTCGGCATCGGCCTGTCCGCGCCGCTGGTGCTGACCATCTTCAAGGGGACGAAGCTCGCCTACCCCGGCCTGGTGCAGGAGTTCGAGCCCAAGCCGTGGTCGGACCTGCTCGGCCGGATGCTCCCCGGCACGTACGGCTTCACGACGCCGTCCACGTACATCGACACCGCGGCGCTGCTGCTGGCCTTCGCGCTGCCCTTCCACCCGGCGGTGCCGCGCCGCACGCGCACGGTGTGGACGGTGCTGGTGCTGGTGGTCACCGCGTCGTTCCAGTGGAAGCCGACGCATCTGCTGTGGCACGCCTTCACCACGCCCAACGGCAGCGCGTACCGCGAGACGTTCGTGCTCAGCGGGATGATGGTGATCGCCGGGTGGTTCGCCTTCGCGCACGGTCTGCCCGGCCGGCGTCAACTCGCCTGGGCCACAGGCGTGATGGCGGCGCTGGTGGCCGTCACGCGCTTCGGTGCGGAGAAGGGCGTCACCGGGCAGGGCACGTATCCGCTGCTCGCGCTCGGCCTGGTGGCCACGATCGGCGCCCTGTTGCTGCTGCGCTGGGCGGCGGACCGGTCGCAAGGCGGTGCCGCGCCCACCGGGGCTACCGCGGCCACCAGTGCTTCCGCGCCCGCCAAGGCTTCCGCGACCGCCACGCTGCCTGTGGTGCTGGCCGCCACGCTGCTGATCGGCGCCCAGATCGGGCAGTCGGCGTTCACCAACGCCTGGGACGTCAGGAAGCGGCTGGCGACCATGGACGACTACGGGCAGTGGGGCCAGCGCGAGACGTACCAGTACGACGCCGTCGCGAAGGCCGACGGCTGGCCGGACTACCGCACCGATCCCGGACGCGAACAGACCGTCGGCAACGACCCGTTGATGGTCGACGGCCAGGGCGCGCAGTACTACAGCAGCCTCACCGCCGATGTGTGGACGAAGACCCTGATGGCGCTCGGCGGCGGCTGGACCTCGCGCGGCCGGTCGTTGCAGAGCCTCGACAACCCCGTCACCGACGTCATCTTCTCGGTCGGCGCGCGCGTCCACTCGCGCCGCGACCCGCACCAGGTGCATGTGAACCCGCCGCCGAACGTGCCGCCGACCGTCACCCGGCAGGAGGTGCCGCCGCTGGTGACGATGCGCGACGCCGCACCGGCAGGGCGCTACGGCCTCTCGCCGTACCGGAACCAGGAGTTGCTGCTCGGTTCCGCCGTCTACACCCCGACCACCGCCGAACTGCGCGACAGCAAGGGCCGGTTGATGCCGCGCACCTCGAAGGGGTACCGGGTCACCGGGTACGTACGGCATCCGCGGACCAGTACGTACTCGCTGCGGACGTCCTGCCCCGCGGGCAGCGAAGTGTACTTTTGGTCACCGGACTTCAAGGGTCAGGTCACGCTCCCGGGCGCCGCGCCGGTCGACTTCCTCGGCCGGATGCCCACCCACCGCGCCGCCGTGGAGCGCCTGGGCGATGTGCCGCGCGGCGGCGGGAAGTTCGCCCTGAAGGTACGGGCCCTGGAACCCGGCACCCTCTCCTCGGACGGCGTCGGCTGCCTCGACCGGGGCAGGCTCGCCGCCGCCGAGCGGAAGCTGGCGGCGGGCGCCGCCACCCGCGTCCAGGTGACCGACGACGGCATCAGCGCCCAACTCCCCTCAGGCGCGCACGGATTCGCGGTCGTCGCGGCCCCGGCCATCACGGGCTGGAGCTGCGCCACCGACAAGGGCTCCAGGCACCCCGCGCGCTCCTACCTCGGGCTGATCTCCGTGCCCGTCACCGCGGGCGCCACCTCGGTCTCCTGCTCCTTCACCCCGCCCGGCCTCCACCTCGGCGAGGCGATCGGCGGCGCCTCACTGCTCGGCGTCGCGGCCCTCGCGGCGTTCGGCTGGTGGCGCGGGCGGCGCCGCCCCGAGGAGGACGGCGACAGCGAACCGGTACGGCCGGTGCCCGCGGCACTGGTCGAGAGCTGAGGCGGCTCCCGCGCCTCAGAGCGGCACCGGAGACTTCCGCGCCCTCAGAGCGGCACCGGCGGCTCCCGCGCCTCAGAGCAGCACCGGCTGCTGGACGCCGTTCTCCATCGCCAGCAGCCACCGCTTGCGCGGCAGCCCGCCGCCGTAGCCCGTCAGGTCGCCGCCCGCGCCGACGACGCGGTGGCACGGCACGATGACGCCGATCGGATTCCTGCCGTTGGCCAGGCCCACCGCGCGGGAGGCGGTGGGATGGCCGAGGATCGCGGCGAGTTCGCCGTACGAGACGGTCTCGCCGTACGGGATGTCGCGCAGCGCCGACCAGACGCGCTGCTGGAAGGGCGTGCCCGACATCGCCAACGGCAGGTCGAAGCGGGTGAGTTCGCCCGCGAAGTAGGCGTCGAGCTGGGCGCGGGCGGCGGCGAAGACGGGGCTGTCGCCGCGCGGGCCGAAGGTCTCCTGCGCGGGGCGGTGCCGCTGCTCGGTCATGTAGAGGCCGGTGAGGGCGCAGCCGCGGGCGACGAGGGTCAGTTCGCCGCAGGGGCTGTCCACGACGGTGTGGACCGGGTGCTCCGCCGAGGGGGCGGGGCGGGTGGCGGTCATGAGGGTGAAGTCCCTTTCTCATCGGTGGTGTTGGGGGGCAGGACGTTGATCGGGTGGTCACCCGTCGCCCACAAGTACTGCGTGGCGTAGGCCCGCCACGGCGACCAGGCGGCGGAGTGCCGTACCAGCGCCGCCGGAGTCGTCGGCAGGCCGAGGTCGCGGGCGGCGTACCGCACGCCGAGGTCGGTGGCCAGGAAGGCGTCGGGGTCGCCGAGCGCCCGCATCGCGATCGTCTCGACCGTCCACGGCCCGAATCCGGGCAGCGCCGAGAGCTGGGCGCGGGTCCGTATCCAGTCGCTGCCGACGTCGAGGTCCAACTCGCCGCTCTCCAGGGCCCGTACGAGCGCGGCGAGGGTGTTCCTGCGGGTCTGCGGCATCGCGAGGGCGGCGGGGTCGAGTCCGGCGAGCGCGGCGGGAGCGGGGAAGAGGTGGGTGAGGCCGCCGCCGGGGTCGGTGACGGGCTCGCCGTGCGCGAGCACCAGACGGGCGGCGTGCGTACGGGCCGCCGCCGTCGAGATCTGCTGCCCGAGGACGGCGCGGACCGCGAACTCCGGCCCGTCCGTGACCCGCGGCACCCGCCGCCCCGGCGCCTTCGCCACCAGCGGCGCGAGCACCGGGTCCGCGGACAGCAGCGCGTCCACCGCCCGCGGGTCCGCGTCCAGGTCGAGCAACCGGCGGCAGCGGCTGATCGCCTGCGCCAGGTCACGCCAGTCGGTAAGCCACAACTGGCAGGCGATGTGGTCGGGTTGGGGCCGCAGCGCCACGATCCCGGTGCCGTGCGGCAGCCGCAGCGTGCGCCGGTACGCGCCCGCCCGCCACTCCTCGACGCCCGGTACCGCGGTCGCGGCCAGGTGCCCGAAGAGATTGTCCGGGGTGAGCGGGCGGCGGAACGGCAGCCGCAGTGACAAGGTGCCGGTCCCCGCGGCCGGACGCCCCTTGGCGACCCGCGCCCGCAGCTCGCTCGGCGACAGCGCGAAGACCTCGCGCACGGTGTCGTTGAAGGCGCGGATGCTGGCGAAGCCGGCCGCGAAGGCCACTTCGCCCATCGGCATCGCGCTCGTCTCGATCAGCAGCCGCGCGGTCTGCGCGCGCTGGGCACGCGCCAGGGCCAGCGGCCCGGCGCCCAGCTCCGCCAGCAGCTGCCGCTCGACCTGCCGGGCGCTGTAGCCGAGCCGCGCCGCGAGGCCCGGCACCCCGTCGCGGTCCACCACCCCGTCGGCGATCAGCCGCATCGCGCGCGCCACCAGGTCGGCCCGCTCGTTCCACTGCGGCGAGCCGGGGCTGGCGTCCGGGCGGCACCGCTTGCAGGCCCGGAAACCGGCCTGCTGCGCGGCGGCGGCGCTCGGGTGGAAGGTCATGTTCTCGGCCTTCGGCGGCACCACGGGGCAGCTCGGGCGGCAGTAGATGCCGGTGGTCAGCACCGCGGTGTAGAACCATCCGTCGAAGCGGGCGTCCTTCGAGCGGACGGCGCGTACGCAGGTGTCGAAGTCCGGGACGGCCGCGGCCGACCCGGAGTCCCGGACCGTTCCCCCGGCGGCGTTCCCGCTCGCGGCCCTGCCCGCAGCCGCGACCGCAGCCCCAGCCGTAGCCCTGTCCGTATCCCTGTCCGTATCCGTGTCCACCCCACCAGCATCGCCCGTCGTCAGGCTTCCGGTCTGGCGGAAATCCGACATGGACGTCGGGGCGCGTGCGGTGCGGGGGCGGCGGTGCGGGCGCGGCGGTGCGGGGGGGGGTAGGGACGCCCGTACGTACGGGGGCTCAGTCGGAGACGTTGCTCGCCGGTACGTAGAGCAGATCCGCGTACTCCGGGTGCTTGCCGAGCCAGCCCTCGAAGAACGGGCAGATCGCCAGGACCCGCAGGCCCTGCGCGCGGGCGGCGTCCAGGGCGGTACGGGCGAGCGCGGAGCCGACGCCGCGGCCCTCGTAGGCGTCCTTCACCTCGGTGTGGATGAACGCGATCATGTCCGGGGTGCGCAGATACGCGGCCACCCCGGCGATGTCGTCGCCGATACGTGCCTCGTACCGCTTGCTCTCGGGCGCGTCGGTGACCGTGACGTCACCGTGGACGGAGGCGGCGCCGTCGCTCATGAGCGGTAGTTCTCGACGGTGGAGGCCGGGCGGACCTTCGCGTCGCCGGGGTCCTCGCCCGCGTCCGTCAGGGCGCGGCGCTGCCGCAGCAGGTCCCAGCACTGGTCGAGCTCGCGCTCCAGGGCGGCGAGCCGCTCCTGTTCCGTCGCGCCGTCGATGCTGCCTGCGGCGAGCAGATCGCGCAGCGCCTTCTCGTCCGCGACCATCGCGCTGATCCGGCCCAGAATGGCCTGGTCTGCCGAGGAGTCATTGGGCTGTTGCACGGGGCACCTCCCGGGTCGGTACGGCCTTGTGGTCCACTCTCGCAGGTCGTGCGGCGGCGCGCTCGCGATGTGCGGGGTGATGTGACGGGTCAGACGCGTCCGGTACGTCGGGCGCGGTGCGTACGTCAGGCGCCGGCGGTGGGTTCGGCCGGGTCCGTACCGATTTTCGTACCGCCGTCCGTGCTGCCGCCCACACCGGCTTCCGCGCCGCCGTCCGTCCCGGCTCCTGCGCCGCCGTCCGTACCGCCGTCCGTACCGCAGCCCGCGTCGCCCTCCGCCCGCTCCGCCTGCTGCCGCAGCCAGGCGTCGATCTCGGCCCGTACCCGCCGCTCCATCGCGAGCCCCATCTCGGCGTCGACGATGTTCTTGGCGAGGGGCCGCAGGCGTTGCAGGGACTCGGCTATGCGGTGGGCCTCGGCGGGCGGGAGGTCGTCCATGGGCCCGATGACGTGGGTGCGGATGACCTGGGTGAAGAGGTCGGCGAGCGCGTCGGTGTGGGCGCGTACGCCGCGTCCGGCGGCGAGGACGGCGGCCAGCGGCACGCCCTCGTGGACGAGGGCGGCGGAGGCGTCGAGCAGGCGGCGGCTGATGTGGATGACGTTCTCGCCGTCGACGCCGATGTAGCCGATGTCGAGGGCCGTCGTCAGATTCTCCGGGGTGACGTCCTCGCCGAAGTAGTCGGCCAGCTCCTCGGGGGTGAGGCGGACCGGGGTCTCCTCCGACCAGGGCGCGGTGAGCGCGCCCTCCAGGCCGAGCAGTTCGGCGACGCCGCCGAGCGTGCGGCCGTTCTCCCACGCGCCGATCAGTTCGGCGATGCCGCCGAGGGTGTGGCCGCGCTCCAGCAGCCCCGCGATGGTCCGCAGCCGGGCGAGGTGGGCCTCGGAGTACCAGGCGATCCGGCCCTCCCGGCGCGGTGGCGGGAGCAGCCGCCGCTCACGGTAGAACCGCAGCGTCCTGACGGGGATACCGGCCGCCTTGGCCAGCTCCTCCACGCGGTACTCGCGCTCGGCCGCTGAGCCGCTGCCGGAGCCGTCGCCCGCGCCGTGGTCCCCCGCGCCGCCGCTTCCGTTGTCGTCCACGCGGCCAGCCTATGTGCTGTTCGGGGCTGTCCGACCCCGCCCCTGGGCAGGTATTCCGTCGTGACATCCGCCGCCGCGCGCCCGGCCGTACGCCCCCGTGTCCGGACCCGTACGCTCCGTCGCGCGCCCCGCCGCCCGGACGCGTACGCCCCCGCCGTACGCCCCGTGTCCTGGCCCGTACGCCCCACCGCGCGCCCGTCGTCCGCCACCGCGCGCCCCGCCGTCCGGGACCCCGCGCCCCACCCCGCGCCCCACATACGGACGACTTCCGCCCCTACCCCTACCGGAGGTAACCCGGCATGGTCTACAGTCCGAACCGTGCCAGTGATTGCTGGCATGATCGACGGGGGCACAATTCGGCGGAAGGCGGTGCCATGGACGAGCTCGAACACGTGCGGGTGGCGGTGATCGGGTCCGGGTTCGGCGGGCTGGGGGCCGCGGTACGGCTGCGGCGCGAGGGCATCACGGACTTCGTGATTCTGGAGCGCGCGGACTCGGTCGGCGGGACCTGGCGCGACAACAGCTATCCGGGCTGCGCCTGCGACGTGCCGTCGCACCTGTACTCGTTCTCCTTCGCGCCCAACCCCGACTGGCCGCGCGCCTTCTCCGGGCAGGAGCACATCCGGGCGTATCTGGAGCGGGTCACCGACACCTTCGGGCTCCGCCCGCACCTGCGGTTCGGCGCCGAGGTACGGCAGGCCCGCTGGGACGGCGAGGCCAACCGCTGGCACCTGACGACCGCGGCGGGCGAGCTGACCGCCGATGTCGTCGTCTCCGCGACCGGGCCGCTGTCCGACCCGAAGATCCCCGACATCCCCGGGATCGAGGACTTCCCCGGGCGCGTCTTCCACTCCTCGCGCTGGGACCACGACTTCGACCTCAAGGGCAAGCGTGTCGCCATGGTCGGCACGGGCGCGTCCGCGATCCAGATCGTGCCGTCCATCCAGCCGGAGGTCGCGCGGCTGACCGTTGTGCAGCGCACCCCGCCGTGGGTGATGCCGCGCGTCGACCGCGGGGTCAGCGCCGCCGAGCGCTGGCTGCACGGCAAGGTCCCGGCCACCGCCAAGGCGCGCCGCGGCCTGCTCTGGCTGATCAGGGAGTTCCAGGTCGGCGCCTTCGTACGGCACCCGAAGCTGCTCAAGGCCGCCGAGCGGATCGCGGCCAACCACCTGAAGCGGTCGGTGAAGGACCCGGAGCTGCGCGCCCGCCTCACCCCCGACTACACCATCGGCTGCAAGCGCATCCTGCTGTCCAACAGCTACTATCCGGCGCTCGCGCAGCCCAACACCGAGGTCGTCACCTCCGCGCTCAGCGAGGTCCGCGGCTCGACGATCGTCACCGCCGACGGCACCGAGCGCGAGGTGGACGCGATCGTCTTCGGCACCGGCTTCCACGTCACCGACATGCCGATCGGCGACCGGGTGATCGGCGCGGACGGCCGCACGCTCGCCGAGCACTGGAAGGACGGCATGGCCGCGCTGCGCGGCTGCGCGGTCGACGGCTTCCCCAACCTCCTGTTCATCATCGGCCCCAACACCGGCCTCGGTAACAGCTCGATGATCCTGATGATCGAGTCGTCGCTGAACTACGTCGCCGACTTCATGCGCACCCTCGACGCCACCGGAGCCGCCGCCCTCCAGGCCAGGCCCGAGGCCGTCACCGCCTGGAACGAGGAGATGCAGCGCCGCGCCGCCCGTACGGTCTGGAACACCGGCGGCTGCGAGAGCTGGTATCTCGACGCGAACGGGCGCAACACCACCGCCTGGCCCGGCACCACCGCCGAATTCCGGCGTGCCACCCGGCAGTTGAAGCTTTCCGAATACGAGGTGCTGGCCCCGGTCGCGGGTCGGCGCGAGGCTGTGGAGGCCGTGTCATGACGGTGCCCTACGAGGCGGTACGCGCCCGCCGCGAGCTGACCGTCGTCTCCGCCGACGGCACCCGGATCCACGTCGAGGAGTACGGCCGCGCGGACGGCCCGCCGCTCGTCCTCGCCCACGGCTGGACCTGCTCCACCCTCTTCTGGGCCCCGGTCGTCCGTGCGCTCGCCGCCGACTTCCGGGTCATCGCGTACGACCAGCGCGGGCACGGGCGCAGCGCGTCGCCGCGGTCGCGGGCGGGGTACGGGACGACGCAGCTCGCCGACGATCTGGAGGCGGTGGTGAGGGCTGTGCTGCCGGGGGGCGCTTCGGGGGCCGGTGCTTCGGGAGAGGGTGCTTCCGGGGCCGGTGCTTCCGGGGTCGGCGCTTCCGGAGAGGGTGCTTCCGGAGAGGGTGCTTCCGGCGACGGAGACGGCGGCGGCGCTGGCGACGGCACCGGTGACGGCTACGACGGTGAGAAGGCCGTGCTGGTCGGCCACTCCATGGGCAGTATGACGATCATGGCGGCCTCCGGGCGTACCGCCGTCCAGGAGCGTACGGCCGCCGTCCTCATGACCAGCACCGGCAGCGCCCGGCTGCTCGGCTCGACCCGGGTGCTGCCGCCCCGCTTCAGCTCCCGGCGCGTCCGGCGGGCCTTCCACCGGCAGCTCCTCGTGTCCCGGCTGCCGCTCGGACCGGTCACCCCGGTCTCGCGCGCGGCGCTCAAGTACGGCGTGCTGGCGTCCGGTTCGACCCGCGAGCAGGTGGCCTTCTCCGCCCGTATCGTGCACGCCTGCGGTGCGCGGCAGCGCTCCGAGTGGGGGCGGGTGCTCGCCGCGCTCGACCTCGACGCGGAACTGGCCGCGCTCACCGCGCCCACGGCCGTGCTGGTCGGCACCGCCGACAAGCTCACTCCTCCGGTGCACGCGCGCGGCATGGCCGCCGCCCTGCCGAACTGCACCGACCTGATCGAGCTGCCCGGGCTCGGCCACATGACCCCGATCGAGGACGCGGACGCGGTGGTCGCGGCGGTACGGAAGCTGGCCGCGGCCCATCTGCGGGTGGGCGCCGCGTCCGGCGACGCGCGCGCGGTGGACGACCCGCGCACCGACCCGCGTACCGGCACAGGTACCGGCACACTTACTGACCCGCTCACCGACACACGGACAGAGGAGAAGAGCGCATGAGCAGCCGTACGGACAGCTCGCTCGACGGGCAGGTCGTGGTGGTCACGGGGGCCGCGCGCGGGGTGGGGGCGCTGCTGGCGCGCAAGCTCGCCGCGCGCGGGGCGACGCTGGCGCTGGTCGGCCTGGAGCCGGACGAGCTGAAGAAGGTCGCCGAGTCGATCGGGGCGCGGGCGGGCTGGTGGACCGCCGACGTCACCGACCGGGCCGCGATGGCGGCGGTGGCCGAGGAGGTCGCCGAGCGCTTCGGCCGGGTCGACGTCGTCGTCGCCAACGCCGGGGTGGCCACCGGCGGCCCCTTCCTCGACTCCGACCCCGAGGCGTTCGACCGCGTCATCCAGGTCAATCTGCTGGGCAGCATCACCACCGCCCGCGCCTTCCTGCCCGCGCTGCTGCGGTCGCGCGGCTATCTGCTCCAGATCGCCTCGCTGGCCGCGCTGACCCCGGCGCCGCTGATGGCCGCGTACTGCGCGAGCAAGTCGGGTGTCGAGGCCTTCGCGCACTGCCTGCGCGGGGAGGTGGGCCACAAGGGTGTCAAGGTCGGCGTCGGCTACCTGAGCTGGACCGACACCGACATGGTGCGCGGCGCCGACGAGGACGACGTCCTGCGCGGCCTGCGCTCCAAACTGCCGTGGCCCACCAACCGCACCTATCCGCTCGAACCCGCCGTCGACCGTATCGCCGCCGGGATCGTGCGCCGCTCCCCGCACGTCTACGGGCAGGCGTGGCTGCGCGGCATGCAGTCCATCCGCGGCTACCTCCCGTCCGTCATCGGCGGCGCCCTCGGGCAGCGGCAGATGCGGCAGGTCGAACCCGCCCTCGCCCGCGCGGCCGGTACCCACCGCGGCCTCGTCGGTCGGGGCGGCGCCGCCGACGAGACGGCCCGCTCGGCCGGCGCGACCACGGGACCGAACGCCTGAGCCTCACGCTCCGTGATCCCAAAGTCCTTGCCGCGCTGGGCTTTTCGTCCCGAGATGCGCACTTCGCGCACCCGTGTAAGTCTGGTCGAGGCCCCATCCCCACAGACTCCAGGAGGAGTGATCATGGGCGCTTTCGACCAGTTCAAGGACAAGGCCAGCGAGTTCGCCGACAAGGCCAAGGGCGCGGCCGGCGACCAGCGCGACAAGGCGGCCGAGTCCGCGGACGACGCGCGCGACAACATGCAGCGCGGCACCCAGCAGGACCAGGGGCAGCGGGACCGTCGCTCCGACATCGAGGACCCGTCGCAGGACCGCCTCGGCTCCGAGTCGAGCGACGCGGACCAGGACGACTGGGCCTGACGTCACGCGAACACCGTGACAAATAAGGGGCACCCCCTCGGGGGTGCCCCTTCTCCCTTGTGCCCGCGGCCCGTTCTCCTGTCCGCCGCGCCCGTTTCTGTCCGCCGCGCCCGTTTCGCGGTGTGTTCAGCGCGGGGGGAGTGGGGGGCGCTGGCGGTTGGGGCGGGTGGTGAGGTCGGGCGGGGTGGCGGCGGGGTGTTCGGCCAGGAGGGCGAGGGCGGTGCGGACCGCGACGTCCATCTGGCCGTGGCGGCCCTCGGCCCAGTCCAGCGGGGTGCGGAGGGCGTCGATGTCGGGGTCGACGCCGTGGTTCTCGACGGACCAGCCGTACGCGTCGAACCAGGCGGCGTTCATGGGGACGGTGATGACGGTGCCGTCGCCGAGGCGGTGGCGGCCGGTCATGCCGACGACGCCGCCCCAGGTGCGGGAGCCGACGACCGGCCCTATGCCGAGGAGTTTGAAGGCGGCGGTGATCATGTCGCCGTCGGACGACGTCGCTTCGTCGGCGATGGCGACGACCGGGCCGCGCGGGGCGTTGCCGGTGTAGGAGACCGGCTGCGCGTTGCGGGTGAGGTCCCAGCCGAGGATGGTGCGGGTCAGCTTCTCGATGACCAGTTCGCTGATGTGACCGCCCGCGTTGCCGCGGACGTCCACGAGCAGGGCGTCGTAGGCGACTTCCATCCGCAGGTCGCGGTTGAACTGCGCCCAGCCGGAGCCGCCCATGTCGGGGATGTGCAGATAACCGCACCGGCCGCCGCTCAACTGCCGTACGACCGAACGGCGTTTGGCCACCCAGTGCTGGTAGCGCAGCGGGCGTTCGTCGATCAGCGGGACGACGGCGACGCGGCGGGGCGCGCCGCGGCGGCCCGGTCCGACGAAGGTCAGCTCGACGGTGGTGCCGCCCGCGCCCGCCAGCAGCGGATACGGTCCCGCGTCCGGGTCGACCGGCCGCCCGTCGATGTGGGTGAGCACCGCGCCCTCGCGGATGCCCGTACCGGCCAGCGGCGAACGGGCCTTGGAGTCCGACGACTCGCCCGGCAGGATCCGTACGACCGACCACGTACCGTCCTTGCCGTGCTGGAAGTCGGCGCCGAGCAGGCCGATGGGGCGCTGGTAGTGCGGCGGGCCCTCGTTGCGGCGGGCGGGGGCTACGTACGCGTGCGACGTGCCCAGTTCGCCGAGGACTTCGCGCAGCAGGTCGGCGAACTCGTCGGGCGTGGCGACGCGTTCGACCAGCGGGCGGTACTGGTCGAGGATCGCGGGCCAGTCGACGCCGCACATGTCGGGCGCCCAGAAGTAGTCGCGGATCAACCGCCCGGCCTCCGCGTACGACTGCCGCCACTCGGCCGTCGGGTCCACCTCGTGCAGGATGCGGCGCATGTCGACATAGACCGTCGAGTCGTCGTCGCCGCGTTCGGTGGCGGGCAGGACGGCCAACTCGCCCTCGTCGAAGACCGCCAGGCGCTGGCCGTCGCCGCTGACCGCGTACCAGTCCATGTGGTGGACCAATTCGGTCCGCTTGGACTTGGTCAGGTTGTAGTACTCCAGCGTCGGGCGGGCGGAGGGGTCGGTGGGGTTGGCGAAGGTCTCGCCGAGCGCGCCGGAGATCGGCCAGCGCAGCCAGACCAGGCCGTTGTGCACGGGCTCCAGCGCCGAGTACTTCGACGCGGGGACGGGGAAGGGCGTCACCCGGTTCGCCAGGCCCTCCACCTCGACGACCACCGGGCCGTCGCCGCCGCCGCTCTCGCCCGGGTCGAGACCGCCGCCGATGGGACGGCCGTCGACCGGCAGCGCGAAGGGTGACGGCGTCGCCGAGTTCAGCGGCACCAGATACGGGCGGCAGCCGAGCGGGAACGACAGGTCGCCGGTATGAACGTCGTACACCGGGTCGAAGCCGCGCCACGACAGGAACGCGAGGTAGCGGCCGTCGCGGGTGAAGACGGGCTGCTCGTCCTCGAAGCGGCCGTTGGTGACGTCGATGATCGACTGGTCCGACAAGCGGGCGATCTTCACCGAGCGCAGACTGCGGCCGATACCGGGGTGCGACCAGGTCAGCCACGCCGAGTCGGGGGAGAAGGCCAGGTCGCGGACGGGGCCGTTGGTGGAACGGATCAGCTCGTCGACGGCGCCCGCCATGGTGCGGCCGTCGGTTGTGTGATCGTCCAGCGGTACGCGGCGCACGCCGTTTCGCGTGCCGTCACCCGCGCCGCCGGGCTCGTCGCCTGCATTGCCCATCTCGCGCATCTCGCGCACGTCGCGTACGTCGGCCCGTACGTCGTCGCCTAGGCCGTACGGGTCATCGCCCTCGTCACCGTCCGAGTCGTCCTCCGCCTCGCCGGTCGTGACCAGCAGCAGGCGGCCGTCGTTCGTGGCGACGGCCAGCGTGCCGCCGTCGGGGGAGGAGACCAGCTCCAGGACGCGGCCGAGCTTGCCGACGGCGAGGCGGGTGGGGCGGTCCGGCTCGTGGCCGCCGCCGGTGACGTCGTCGTCCGTGTACACATCGGTGTCGGGCGATTGGCCGTCCGAGCCGGGGGTACGGGTGGGGCCTTCGCCCTTGCCGCGGCCGGCCGCGGGGTCCGTGTAGACCGTGCTCGAACGGCTGACGTCCGCGCCGCCCTTGCCGCCACCGGCCTTGCTCCCGCCGCCCACCCCGCCACCGGCCTTGCCTCCGCCTGCTGTGCCGCCGTCGCCCGCCTCACCGCCTGCCCCGCCGCCTGCCCCGCCGTCCGCCTTGTCGCCACCCGCGACCGGCACCACATCGGTCAGCTCCTCCGTCACCTCGGTGACGTCCTCCGCCTCCGTCACCTGCGCCTTCGCGTCCGCCGCCGCGGAATCCCGCGCGCCGCCGCGGATCGCCGTCCGCGACGCCCGCCCCGGCAGGTGCGCCAGCTCGATCCCGTCCTCGCCCTCCGCGTCCGTGACGAAGGCGACCAGACCGGTGTCGCCGAGCATCTCCGGCAGCCGGACCCGCGCGCCGGGCTCGTCGGCGATCGTCCGGGCGGGGCCGTCGCGGTGCGTGAGCCAGTAGAGGCTGCCGCGTACGCAGACGGCGCTGGCCCGGCCCGTACCGTCCATGGCCAGGCTGTCCAGATTCGAGGCCGCGGGCACCTGGTACGGGCGCTGCCCGCTCCTCGCGCCGCCCAGCCGGATGTCCAGGCGGCGCGGCCGGGCCTCGGGCGCCGCCAGGTCCTCCACCAGCCACAGCTCGCCCGCGCACTGGTACACCACCCGCCGGCCGTCGGTGGCGGCGCTGCGGGCGTAGAACTCGGCGTGGTCGGTGTGCCGCCGCAGATCCGCACCGTCCGGGTGGCACGAGTACAGATTGCCGATGCCCTCGTGGTCGGAGAGGAAGGCGATCCGGCCCGACACGAACATCGGCGACGCCAGGTGACCGTCGATGTCCGGAACCAGCCGCTCGCCGTGCAGCCACAGCCGCCCCGTCGCGCCGCCGCGGTACCGCTTCCACGCGTGCGGCTCGTGCGGCGGCGTCCCCGTCAACAGCAGGGTGCGGCGCTCACCCGGCTCCCCGTTCTCGTCGCACACCGCGATGTCCGACACCGGCCCCCACGGCAGCGGGCCGCCGGGCCCGCCGTCCACCGGCACGCTGTGCGCCCACGTGTGGTACGCGAACGGCTGCCCGTGCGACGACACCGCCAGCACCTGGCCGTCCGGCGTCCACGAGCACACCCGCGTGTCGGAGCTGCCCCAATACGTCAGCCGCCGCGACTCCCCGCCGTCCGTCGGGACCAGATACACCTCGGGGTCCAGGCTCCGCCAGGTCGTGAACGCGATGGTCGAACCGTCGGGCGACAGCCGCGGCGGCCCCACCCGCGTCCGGTCCGCCGTCACCCGCCACGCCCGCCCGGGCGACCCCCCGGCCGCCCCCAGCGGGGCCACCCAGATGTCGTCCTCGGCGGCGAAGCTGAGCAGGTCGCCGTGGAGATGCGGGAATCGGAGGTACGCGCCGTCGCTCACCCCTCCCATGGTTCGGCCCCCGGAAACCCCCGGCAACTTTTCGCCACCTTGCGCCCCCGCCTCGCCCCCGTCCGCCGCCCATGCGCCCCGCCCCGGGAGCCCCGGGGACCCCGTCCCACCGACCTTGGCCAGACGGCCGACGTCAGGCGGTCCCCACCGCCAGCAGGTGCGATGCGGCGGACAGCAGCTCCGGGTAGGGCTCCGCCAGCCGGGCGGCGGTCAGAGCCGCGGCGAACATCGGTGAGTCGGTCAGAGACTCGCCCGTGTGCTGCTCGGTGGCCTTCAGCAGTGCCCAGGCCGGGCCCTCGACGCCGAGGACGGTCACGTCGGTGAGGCCCGCGCAGGTCAGCTCATCCGCCAGCTCCGCCGCCGTATGGAAGTAAGCGGCTGTGAAGCCCTTGCGTCCGGGGTCGTGGCGGCCCGTCGCCAGGATGTCACCGACGGCGTCCCGGACGCGGTCCTTCGTCAGCAGCGTCGTCGCGGTGTGCTCGAAGAGCGAGGCGTACCGTCCGATCGCGGCGGCGGCGACCATGCCGCCAGGCCGTACCACCCGCCGGGCTTCCGCTAGCGCCTGATCGCGGTCGGCACGCTCCAGCAGGTGGTAGAGCGGTCCGAGCAACAGGACGGCGTCGTACGTCCCGGCCCCCGCGCTCAACGCTCGCGCGTCGCCCAACTCCGTGGTGCAGCCGACCGACTTCGCGTGCTCCACATGCCGTTCGACCGGGTCCACCAAGTGCACCCGGTAGCCGTCCTCGATCAGCCACTTCGCATGCACCCCGGCCCCGCCGCCGACATCGAGCACAGCGGCGGGCGCGGGCGGCAGATGACGCCGCAGGATCTCCCGGGTCCGCGCCAACTCCAGCGCGCCGTCGGCAGAGGAGGTCAGACGCGTCGACTCGTCGAATACCGAGCCGTAGAAGTCCAGGATCTCGGACGCTACATGGGGTGCGGTCGCCATGGTTGTGATGGTCTACCCTGACCGGTCAACCTGTCCACCGAACGGGAGTGCCCCGCCATGCCCAAGCTCAAGTACGAAGAGATCGCGGATTCGTTGCGGGCCCGGATCGCCGACGGTGAGTTCGGTTCGGGAGACGTCCTGCCGTCGGGGCGGGATCTGTGCGAGCAGTGGTCCGTGTCGCGGGCGACGGTCATCAAGGCGATGGATGTACTGAGGGGAGACGGCCTCGTGGCGGCTCGCCAGGGGCAGGGATTCCACGTACTCACAACGCCGTTGGCGCGTCCCGCCGGTCGGCGCCGGGCAGACGCCACGCGCGTGACCGGTGGTCACCCCTTCCGACGGTTGGGCAAGCCTGTTCACGAAACGCCGCCCGACCGTGTCGCAAGGATTTTGGACCTTGCCGCGGGCGTGTCCGCTCTGCGGCGTGACCGCTTGGTGCTGCTTGACGACGGTGCTCCGCTGTCGCTGGTCACGGCGTGGTTTCCGGCGGACATCGCGGCGGCCTGTCCGAAGCTGACTCAGGCGGGTCCGATCGCCGAAGGGACGACCCATTACGTGGCCCGCCAGACCGGGCGTTCACCGGCGCGGGGTACCGACCTCACGAAAGTGCGCCTGGCGACGTCAGCGGAGGCGGAGCAGTTGCGACGTGAACTACCGCTCGCAGTCGCGGTCGTGCTCCATGTCGCGCACGACAAGGACGGCCGGGTTCTCGTCGCAGAAGAGGGCGTCACTCCTTCCGACCTGTGGGAGCTGACGGACAACTACCCGATGAGTCACGGATAGTAGACAATCACTTGACTGGACCGGTCAACCGGTCCAGTCTCAAGGGGGGCGATTTCCTCGCACCCCTTGTTCGTCGTTGGCGTGCCGCGCGGGGTCTAGGCCGGGATCGCCGCCCATGCGGCACGTCTGCGTATGACTTCGCTGTGCTACACGAAGGGAACCGTTCGTGACTGATGACAGCGCTGCGCTCAAGGCCGGAGTCTTACCCGCGGCCGTATCGAGATTCTTCGACGCGAAACGCGAATCGGTCGGGCTGGCGCGCGAATTCGCCGCAGGGGCCCTGAGGGCATGGGGGTTGTCGCCTGTCGTTGACGACGTGCGGTTGTGCGTATCGGAGTTGGCGTCGAACGCGTTGGCGCACGGGACGCGGCGGGGGCACGGGTTTTTGGTGCGGGTGGTGGTGGAGGACGGGTGCGTACGGCTGGAGGTGCATGACAGTCGTGACGAGGAGGGGGAGCGGAGGCCGCGGGTGTGCGAGCCCGGTGCGGCGGATGTACGGGGGCGGGGGCTGTTGATCGTCGCGGCGGTCGCGGACGGGTGGGGGGTCGAGGGGCGGGAGCCGTTCGGGAAGGTGGTGTGGGCGCGGTTCAAGGGGGTGGCTTCCGGGCCCGCGGGCGGCCAGGGGTAGTGCGGGAAAACCCGGTCGAGGCCGGGCGCAGCTCGTCGTCATCGCCTACCGCGCGGGCCTGGCCCACGCCGCCCCGGAGAGCGGCGCGGACGGCCGTACGTAGTCAGGTGGTGGGGCTACGGCAACGGCTACGGCTACGGCTACGGCCGCGGGTAGCCGATGGCCGCGATGTCGTCGGCCAGTTCGGGGAGCGTGAGGTCGGGGTTGAGCGTGGTGACGACCTCGGCGGTCAGCGGGCGCAGGGCGAGGACGTGGTGGACGGGAGCGGGGGCGACCGGGACCTCGTAGTAGTCCTCGGCGAAGGCGCGGTAGGCGTCGGCGTCGCGGTCGGTGAGCAGCGGGAAGAGGAGCCCGGCGCCGTCGGGGTCGCCGTCGGGCGCGTCGGGGAACTCGATGGCGCTCCCGGTCCGCCACGCGGTGTCGGCGGCCTGCCGCCAGAGGCAGGCGGTGACGACGGGCATGCCGTCCTCGTCGCTGAAGGCGGGCTCTTCGACGCAGGGGCGGAAGACGGCGGGCACGTCGTCGAGGACACCGGGCCAGGGGCCGTCCTCGACGTAGGGGCTCATCCGGGACTCGTGGGCGAAGCCGCGGACGTAGGCGCCGAGGGGGGAGAAGACGATGGAGTATTCGTCGCCCGAGCCGTTGCTCATGGAGGCCATCTCCTCGACGTCCGACCAGTGCGCGTCGAAGGAGTAGAAGCGGCTCTCCCACGACGGGCTGAGTATCGCCTCCAGCATGGCCAGCGCGCGGCAGTGGTCACGGAGCACGGGGATGGCGGGGAGCCGCCGGGCGGTGTCGTAAACGGTCACGGCGGCGACCGTACGCCGTCCGGCGGCCGGTCCCGATGCCGGGTCCGGCGCGGCGGTGTAAGACCCGCCGCGCCAGGGTGGCGGGTCTTACGACTCGGTGGGCGTCTCCGACTCCAGCCGGGTGCGGGCGGCCTCCAGGCGGGCCAGCGCGCGCTCGCGGCCGAGGGCTTCGAGCGACTCGAAGAGCGGCAGCCCGACGGTGCGGCCCATGACGGCGACGCGGATGGGCGCCTGGGCCTTGCCGAGCTTGAGGCCGTGGGCGGCGGCGATGGACTCCAGAGCCGCCTTCAGGGGCTCGGCCGACCAGTCGGGAAGCGCGCCCAGTTCATTGGCTGCGTCGCGCAGAAGATCCGCCGCGCCCGCCTTCATCGCCTTGGACCACGACGCGTCGTCGCGCACCGGCTCGTCGAGGAAGAGGAAGTCGACGTACGACGTGATCTCGGACAGCAGGGCGATCCGGGTCTGGGCGAGCGGCGCGACGGTCTCGAAGACGGCCTCGTCGTACGACAGCGGGTCCCAGGTGGCGTGCGGGGCGGTCAGCCACGGCGCGCAGGCGCTGACGAAGGCGGCGGGGGACAGGGCGCGGATGTACTCGCCGTTGAAGGCGGTGAGCTTCTTGACGTCGAAGAAGGCCGAGGAGCCGATGACGTCCTCGATGCGGAAGAGCTGCTCCAGCTCCTCGTAGGGCAGGATCTCGCGGTCGTCGCCGGGGCCCCAGCCGAGCAGCATCAGGTAGTTGACCATGGCCTCGGGCAGGTAGCCCTCGGCGAGGTAGTCCTCGAGGGCGACCTTGTCGCGGCGCTTGGAGAGCTTCTGCCGCTTCTCGTTGACGATCACCGGCAGGTGCGCCCAGGTGGGCGGGGTGGCGCCCAGCGCCTCCCAGAGGAGCTGCTGCTTGGGCGTGTTGGACAGGTGCTCCTCGCCGCGGATGACCTGCGTGACGCGCTCGTCGAGGTCGTCCACGACGTTGGCGAGCAGGAAGACCGGGGAGCCGTCGCCGCGGGCGATGACGAAGTCCTCGATGGAGCTGTTGGGGAAGGCGGGTTCGCCGCGGATCAGGTCGACCACGACCGTCTCGCCCTCGTCCGGCGTGCGGAAGCGCATCGCCCGCCCCGGCTCGTACGCCAGCCCGCGCTCGCGGCAGAAGCCGTCGTAGCCGAGGTGTTCGGAGCCGGTGCGCTCCTTGAGCATGTCGCGCGTGCAGTCGCAGTAGTACGCGCGCCCCTCGATCTGGAGCCGGGAGGCGGCCTCGCGGTGCCGGTCGGCGTTGTGCGACTGGAAGTACGGGCCCTCGAAGGCGGGGTCGGCGCCGCTGATGCCGATGGCGGCGAGCGCGCTGATGATGCCGTCGATCCATTCGGGCTTGTTGCGCGCCGCGTCGGTGTCCTCGATGCGCAGGACGAAGGTGCCGCCCGACTGTCGGGCGACCGCCCAGTTGTAGAGGGCGGAACGGGCGCCGCCGACGTGGAACATACCGGTCGGGGAGGGGGCGAAACGGACGCGGAGCGGGGCATCAGACATGGCGTGAATCCTACCGAGCCGGGTCGGCGCCCCGCGCCTCGGATTATGCGGGGTCCCGATGCCGCTGACCCGCGCCCGCCGCTCGCGTAACGTGCTCGTCACTACGTTGACTACTGGCGAGTAAGGAGCGGTCGGATGGCGCTGGACGCGGATGTCGTGGTGGTGGGCGCGGGGCTGGCCGGTCTGGTGGCCACGGTTGAGCTGGCGGAGGCCGGACGGAAGGTGATCCTGGTCGACCAGGAGCCCGAGGCGTCCCTCGGGGGCCAGGCGTTCTGGTCCTTCGGCGGGCTCTTCTTCGTCGACTCGCCCGAGCAGCGCCGGATGCGGATCAAGGACACGCCCGACCTCGCGCTCCAGGACTGGCTCGGCACGGCCGGCTTCGACCGGCCCGAGGACTACTGGCCGCGCCGCTGGGCCGAGGCGTACGTGCACTTCGCCGCGGGCGAGAAGCGGGCCTGGCTGCACCAGCGCGGCATGCGCTTCTTCCCGGTGGTCGGCTGGGCCGAGCGCGGCGGCTTCCTGGCCACCGGCCCCGGCAACTCCGTGCCGCGCTTCCACATCACCTGGGGCACCGGGCCCGGCGTCGTCGCGCCCTTCGCGCAGCGGGTGCGCGACGAGGTCGCGCGCGGGCGGGTCGAACTGCGCTTCCGGCACCGGGTGACCGGCCTGACCCGTACCGGCGACGCCGTGGACGGTGTGACCGGCGAGGTCCTGGTGGCCAGCGACGTGGCGCGCGGCGAGGCCAGTTCGCGGGAGACGGCGGGCGCGTTCGAACTGCGCGCGCAGGCCGTGGTCGTCACAAGCGGAGGCATCGGCGGCAACCACGATCTCGTACGGGCCGCCTGGCCCAAGCGGCTCGGCACCCCGCCCGGCAAACTGCTCTCCGGCGTTCCCGCGCACGTGGACGGCCTGATGCTCGGCATCACAGAGGCGGCGGGCGGAAGGTTGATCAATGGTGACCGGATGTGGCATTACACCGAGGGCATCGAGAACTGGAACCCGATCTGGGCCCGCCACGGCATCCGCATCCTGCCCGGCCCTTCGTCGCTGTGGCTGGACGCCACCGGCAAGCGGCTGCCGGTCCCGTACTTCCCCGGTTTCGACACGCTCGGCACCCTGGAGCACATCATGGGGACGGGCCACGAGTACACCTGGTTCGTCCTCACCCAGAAGATCATCGAGAAGGAATTCGCGCTGTCGGGCTCCGAGCAGAATCCGGACCTGACCGGGAAGAGCGTGCGCGACGTGCTCAAGCGCGCGCTGCCGGGGGCGCCGGGGCCGGTCGAGGCGTTCAAGCAGCACGGCGTCGACTTCGTGGTGGAGAAGGACCTCGGCGCCCTGGTGCGGGGGATGAACGCCGTGACGGGCGAGGGGCTGGTCGACGAGGCGGTCGTACGGCGCGAAGTCGAGGCGCGCGACCGCGAGATCGCGAACACGTACACCAAGGACTTGCAGGTCACCGCCATTCGCGGGGCCCGCAACTACCTCGGCGACAAGCTCATTCGCACCGCGTCGCCGCACCGGCTGCTCGACCCGAAGGCGGGGCCGCTGATCGCCGTGCGGCTCAACATCCTGACCCGGAAGTCGCTCGGCGGCCTGGAGACCGACCTCGAAGGGCGCGTCCTGCGCGGCGGGTCGGAAGGCGCGGAGGACGGCGGCGCGGCCGGTCGCGGCGAGGTGCTCAGCGGGCTCTACGCGGCGGGCGAGGCCGCGGGATTCGGCGGCGGCGGGATGCACGGATACCGGTCGCTGGAAGGGACGTTCCTCGGCGGCTGCATCTTCTCCGGGCGCGCGGCGGGGCGGGCCGCCGCGGCCGCGACGGCATAACGCGCGAGCGGGCGCCGGGGGTTCCGCCCCCGGCGCTCCCTCCGTGCCCCGGCACCCGGCCGCCCGTCCGGGCGGGTCCGCCAACCGTCATGCGTTTCAGAGGTGTTGGCGCCCGGCCCCCGTCCGGGACCAACTCCATGGACGTAGCGCCAAGCATTGACAGGAGCGGACCGCCTGCCCACTATGGGAGCGCTCCCACGTTAAGAGCGTGTAACCGAACCATGCTTCACCGCACCACCTCCCATGACCCCGCGAAGTCGTTTCGAGGGGTCCATCCCCCCTATGGAGGTTGTTCGCACATGGCAGTCCCGACAGTCCGACGCAGAACCGCCGCGCTCGCGGCCGGCCTGATGGTCGTCGCCTCAGGCGGCGTGGTCGCCGCGATGAGTACGACATCCGCCTCGGCGGCCACCGCCGGTTGCTCGGTCGCCTACGACGTGAGCCAGTGGGATTCCGGCTTCACCGCGCAGGTGACGATCACCAACACCGGCCCGGCCATCACGAGTTGGCAGCTCGGCTGGAACTTCCCCGGCAATCAGAAGGTCACCCAGGGCTGGAACGCCACCGTGAGCCAGACGGGCGCGGCCGTGACCGCGGCGAGCCTGTCGTACAACGGTGCGGTGGCGACCGGCGGTACGGCGACCTTCGGCTTCAACGGCTCGTACAGCGGCACCAACACCAAGCCGTCGTCGTTCACCCTGAACGGCGTCGTGTGCGGCGGCGGCACCGGTACGACCCCGCCGACGACGCCCCCCACGACGCCCCCGACCACACCCCCCACCACTCCGCCGACGACGCCCCCCACGACGCCGCCGACCACCCCGCCCACCTCGCCGCCGCCCGGCACCAGGGTCGACAACCCGTACGCGGGCGCCAAGGGCTACGTGAACCCGGACTGGTCCGCGAAGGCCGCGGCCGACGGGGGATCGAAGATCGCCAACCAGTCCACCGCGGTGTGGCTGGACCGGATCGCGGCGATCGCGGGCACCAACGGTGCCATGGGGCTCAAGGCCCACCTGGACGCGGCGGTGCAGCAGGCCGCAGGCCAGCCGCTCACCATCGAACTGGTCATCTACGACCTGCCCGGCCGTGACTGCGCCGCGCTCGCCTCCAACGGCGAACTGGGCGCGACGGAGATCGGCCGCTACAAGACCGAGTACATCGACCCGATCGCCGCGATCATGTCGGACCCGAAGTACGCGGGCCTGCGGATCGTCAACATCATCGAGCCCGACTCGCTGCCCAACCTGGTCACCAACGCGGGCGGCACCGCCGGTTCGACGGACGCCTGCGCCACGATGAAGGCCAACGGCAACTACGAGAACGGCGTCGGTTACGCGCTCGCCAAGCTCGGCGCGATCGGCAACACGTACAACTACATCGACGCCGGACACCACGCCTGGCTCGGCTGGGACACCAACCTGGCGCCCGCCGCGCAGGAGTTCCTGAAGGCCGCGAAGACCGGTGGCGCCACCGTCAACGACGTCCAGGGCTTCATCGTCAACACGGCCAACTACAGCGCCACCGTGGAGCCGAACTTCAAGGTCACGGACAGCGTGAACGGCACCACCATTCGCCAGTCCAAGTGGGTTGACTGGAATCAATACGTCGATGAGCAGAGCTACGCGCAGGCCCTGCGCAACCTCCTGGTGTCGGACGGCTTCAACTCCAACATCGGCATGCTGATCGACACCTCCCGCAACGGCTGGGGCGGCGCCTCGCGTCCCGCCGGTCCCGGGGCGACCACGACCGTTGACACCTACGTCGACGGTGGCCGTATCGACCGCCGCATCCACGCCGGCAACTGGTGCAACCAGTCCGGGGCCGGCATCGGTGAGCGCCCGACCGCGGCGCCCGCCGCCGGTATCGACGCCTACGTGTGGGTGAAGCCTCCGGGTGAGTCCGACGGTTCGAGCACCCAGATCCCGAACGACCAGGGCAAGGGCTTCGACCGGATGTGCGACCCGACCTACACCGGTAACGCCCGCAACGGCAACAACCCGACCGGTGCCCTGGCCAACGCCCCGCTCGCGGGTGCCTGGTTCTCGGCGCAGTTCCACCAGCTCGTGCAGAACGCGTACCCGCCGCTCCCGTAGCGGACCCCCCACCGGGCCCGTGACGGGTCCCGCGCTCCGGCCGGACATCTCCGGCCGGGGTCGCGGGCCCGCCGCGGGCCCGGGTGGTTTTCCGGCTCATGCCGCGGGGAACGGGTGCCGCCCAGCCGCCGATCGTGGGGAACGGGCGCCGCCCCGCCGCCCGCGCTCGGCCGCGTATACGGCCCGTCCCACCGCCTGTTTACAGAACGCGCATCTTCGTCGTGCACCATGGGTGCCGCAGAGTTCGGTGCAGCGGGTGGACCGGCGGAGCGGCAGGCGGAGGCGGCATTCATGGACGCGTTCACGGACGTCCACGGCACGGCGGAGGACGGCTGGGAGCCGGTACGTACCGCTTTCGCCCAGAATTTCACCCGCCGGGGGGATGTCGGCGCCGCTTTCACGCTCTATAGGCACGGCCGCAAGGTGGTCGACCTGTGGGGCGGTGCCGCGTCGGCCGGGGAGCCCTCGGGGAAGCCGTGGGCCGAGGACACCGTGCAGATCGTCCGGTCGGCTACCAAGGGCGTGGCCGCGGCCTGTCTGCTGCTGCTCCACCAGCGCGGTCAGTTGGATCTGGACGCGCCGGTGGGCGCGTACTGGTCGGAGTTCAAGGCGCACGGCAAGGAGCGGGTGACCGTCAGGGACGTGCTGGCGCACCGGGCAGGAGTGCCCGCGCTGGACACGGCGTTGACGCCGGAGCAGGCGCTCGACGGCACGACGGGGCCGCGCGCGGTGGCCGCGCAGAAGCCGCAGTTCCCGCCGGGCGCGGCGCACGGATATCACGCGCACACCTACGGCTGGCTGGTCGCGGAGCTGGTGCTGCGCGCGTCGGGGCGGACGGTCGGCCGCTTCGTCGCGGAGGAGATCGCCCGGCCGCTCGGTCTCGACCTGTGGGTGGGGCTGCCGCCGGGGCAGGCGCACCGGGTGGGCGGGACCGCCGAGACCGTCACGCCGGAACCGGCCGTCTCCGGCGCGCTGCGGGCCCGGCCCAAGCGGTCCGTGCAGGACGCGTACGCCGACCCCGAGTCGCTGACCATGCGCGCCTTCGGGGCGATCTCGCCGCGGCCCGACGAGAACGACCCCGCCTATCGCGCGGGCGAGCTGCCCGCCGCCAACGGCATCACCGACGCGCGCTCGCTGGCCCGCTTCTACGCGGCCCTGATCGGGGAACTGACCGACGGGCCGCGGCTGTTCGTGCCCGCCACGCTCACCGCCGCCCGGACCGTGGAGTCCGAGGGGCCGGATCGAGTATTGATCGTCAACACTCGATTCGGCCTGGGATACATGCTGCACGGCCCGGCGTCCCCGCTGCTGGCACCCGGCTCCTTCGGGCATCCCGGCCGCGGCGGCTGCCTCGGTTTCGCGGACCCCGCGAGCGGAATCGGCTTCGGCTACGTCACCAACGGCATGCAGAAGAACGTCACCGCGGATCCCCGTGCCCAAGCCCTGGTCAGGGCGGTACGGGAGTGCCTACGCTGACCCGATGGTGCGTAACGGGACAGCTGCGGCGGCGTATTCAGGGCAACGATTCGCGACCTACACCGTCATGGTGACCGGCGGCGCGCGGGGCATCGGCGAGGCGACGGCCCGCAGATTCGCCGCGGAAGGCGCCGCCGTACTCCTCGCGGACCTCAACGGTGAAGCGGCCGAACGCACCGCCGCCTCGATCCGCGAGGACGGCGGACGGGCGGAGGCGGTCGGGTGCGACGTCGCCGACCGTACGGCCGTGGACGCGGCGGTCGCGCACGCGGTGGCGGCCTTCGGCGGCCTCGACGTCCTCGTCAACAACGCCTATTCGTGCAGCGATCACTCCGAGGACTTCACCGAGGAGCCGGACGAGAACTGGCTGCGCGACCTCGACGTCACCCTGACCGGCGCCATGCGCTGTTCCCGCGCCGCGCTGCCGCACCTGGCCGCCGCGACCGGCGGGCGCGGCGCGATCGTCAACATCGGCTCGGTCAACGGCATGTCGTACTTCGGCAACCACTCCTACAGTGCGGCCAAGGCGGGACTGATCTCGCTGACCCGCACGCTCGCCGTGCACGCGGCGGCCAGCGGCGTCCGCGTCAACCTCGTCGCGCCCGGCACCATCCGCACGCCCGCGTGGGCGGGCCGCGAGTCCATGCTGGAGACCGCCGCGGGGCTGTACCCGCTCGGCCGCGTCGGCGAACCCGCCGACATCGCCGCCGCCGTCACCTTCCTGGCCTCCGCCGACGCGTCCTGGATCACCGGTGTCACGCTGCCGGTCGAAGGCGGCATCCTCTCCGCGAATCCGGGGTTCACCCACGCGCTGTCGGCCGGGACCGCCGACGACGAGGCGCCGTAGGAGCCGCGGCGGGAGCCGCCGTCGGCGCTGCCGGGAAAGAGTGACGCAGGTCACCTCCGCTTCTGTCACGCAGGCGCCGGGCCGTTTGTCCTATGGGCATCGACGAGGCGGCCGGCTTGTGTGTCCGGCCCCGGCACGGGACGAGGGACGGACGGCATGGACGCTGCGAAGGACACGGGAAGCGACCGGCGCACGGGCGGCGGGGGCCTGCGGATTCTGCTGGCGGGCGGCAGCGGCGTCCTGGGACGTTCCGCCGCGAAGGAGTTGACAGCCGCCGGGCACCAGGTGGTACAGCTCGGCAGGGGCGCGTCCCACGACATCCGCGCCGACCTCCTCGACCGTGACGCGCTGCTGCGCGCGGTCGACGGGCTCCGCTTCGACGTCGTCGTGCACGCGGCGACCGCGCTGTCCGGCAAGTCCATGACCAGGCACCGGGACATGGACGGCACCAATACGCTGCGTACGGCCGGAACCCGGCACCTCTTGGAGGCGGCCCGCACGACCGGCGCGTGGCGCTGCGTCACGGAGTCGATGATGTTCGGCTACGGGTACGGCGACCACGGTGAGGGTCCGGTCACCGAGGCGGGCACACCCTTCGGGCCGCACAGCGACGACAAGCACCTGGAGCGGCACGTCGCCGCCATGCGCGTCAACGAGGAGCTGGTCCTGGGCGCGGACGGCGTCGAGGGCGTCGCCCTGCGCTTCGGCCTCTTCTACGGCGCCGGCGTCACCGACACCCTGATGCTGCCGCTGCTCCGCAAGCGCACCATGCCGGTCGTCGACGACACCCACCGCCAGGTGTCGTGGGTGGAGGCTGGCGACGCCGCCCGCGCGGTCGCGCTCGCCGTCACCTCGGGGCGGCCGGGGCAGGCGTACAACATCGCCGACGACCGGCCGCTCGGCTTCGCCACCCACATCCGCGCGGTCGCCGACGCGTACGGAGTGGCGCGCCCGCTGACCGTACCGGCCTGGGTGCTGCGCGCCACCCCGCTGATGCGCGCGATCATGGGGACCCGGCTGAAACTGGACAGCGCGAAGGCGGCGGCAGAACTGGGCTGGCGGCCGTCGTACCGCGACAGCGCGCAGGGCGTGCGGGCGATCGCCGCCGGGCCGGTTGCCGGGGCCGGGCCGCTGCTGCCAGCCTGAGCGGATGACGGACGACACGGGGGAACGGCGCACGGGCGGCACGTACGAGCGCCCACAGGGCGACCTCGGCGGCGCGCGCGAGGACGACGCCTTCCTGCGCGACCGGCGGCTGCTGTTCTCCACCGCCTACCACCTCCTGGGCAGCGTCGCCGATGCCGAGGACGTACTCCAGGACACCTGGCTGCGGTGGGCGCGCGTCGACCGCGCCGACGTCCGCCACCCCACCGCCTACCTGGTGCGTACGGTCTCGCGGCTCTGCCTGAACCGGCTCACCTCGGCGCGCGCCACCCGCGAGACGTACATCGGCCCGTGGCTGCCGGAACCGCTGCTGACCGGGCCCGACGCCGCCGACCGCACCGACACGGCGCACTCGGTGTCCATGGCCATGCTCGTCGTCCTGGAGACGCTCAGCCCGCTGGAGCGCGCGGTGTTCGTGCTGCGCGAGGTCTTCGGCTACGAGTACGCGGAGATCGCCGCGGCCGTGGAGCGCTCGGAGCCGACCGTACGGCAGACCGCGCACCGCGCCCGCGCGCACATCCAGGCGCGCCGCTCCCGTTACGACGCCGACGACGCCACCCGCGCGGCGGTGACCGAGAAGTTCCTCGCGGCCTGCGCGGGCGGCGACCTCAACGCGGTGCTGGCGCTGCTCGCCCCGGACGTCACCGCGTGGTCCGACGGCGGCGGCAAGGTGACGGCCGCCACCCGCCCGCTGCGCGGCGCCGACCATGTGGCCCGGTGGGTCCTCGGCGTCCTGGGCAAGCCCGAACTGGCCGCGATCACCGCCGCACCGGCCGCCGTCAACGGCCGGCCGGGTGTGCTTTTCACCCTGCATGGCGCGCCCGCCGGCGCCCTCACCTTCGAGCTCGCCGCCGGCGGCCGCATCCACGAACTGCGTTTCCAGGTCAACCCCGACAAGCTGCGCGGCCTGTCCGGGTGAGCGTCAACTCGCGTGCAGCATCAGACCTATGCCGGTCACGACCACCACGGCGGCGACCATACGGGGACGGCCGAAGTGCTCCTTGAAGAACAGCGCGCCTATGGCGGCGCCCGCGATGATCGAGGACTCGCGCAGGGCGGCGACCGGGGCCAGCGGCGCGCGGGTCTGGGCCCACAGGACGAGGCCGTAGGCGGTGAGGGACAGGGCGCCGCCGAGGAGGCCCCGCAGGGCGACGGGTCTTAGCTGCGCGGCCAATTCTCTGCGGCGCGCAGAGAATGCCACGGCCGGGATCACCAGGCCCTGGAACAGCAGCAGCCAGGCGATGTAGCCGAGCGAGCTGCCGGAGGCGCGCACGCCGACGCCGTCCACGACCGTGTACCCGGCGATGGTCAGTCCCGTACCGGCGGCTGCCGTCAGCGCGGGCCAGTTGGGGCGCTTGCCGCGCAGGCCCCACAGGGCGACGCCGCCGAGTCCGGCGCAGGAGGTGATGACGCCCGCGGTCTGCCAGGGCCCCGGCCGTTCGGCGACGAAGACGGCCGCCAGCACGGTGACGGCGAGCGGCGCGATGCCGCGGGCTATCGGATAGACCTGCCCGAACTCGCCGAGCTGGAAGGACCGCATCAACAGGTACTGGTAGGCGAGGTGGATGACCACCGACGCGATCAGATACGGCCACGCGCCCGCGTGCGGCACCGCCGCGAAGGGCAGCAGGGCCAGGGCGCACAGGGCCCCGCCGCCGCCCACGAGGGTGAAGGCGAGGACCTGGTCCTTGATGCCGTGCGCGATGGCGTTCCACGCGGCGTGCGTGATCGCGGCGGTGAGGACGACGGCGACGACCAGCGGCGTCATCCGCGGCTCGAACGGCCGGGGCTGCTCGTACGGCGCGGACCGCTCAGACGGCTGGGGCGGTTCGGCCGGTGCGACGGACGCATCGGCGGGTCAGGAGGCGCGCAGCACGGCCGCCACGATGGGGCCGGCGGACTGGTTGCCGTGACCGCCGCTGTGGACGACGGCGGCGGCGGCGACATGGCCCGCGTACGCGGTGAACCAGCCGTTGGCCTCCGCGGAGGTGTCGGTCTCGGCGGAACCGGTCTTGGCACCGGAGTTGGGGCCGAATCCGCTCATCACACCGCTGGCCGTGCCGCTGGTGATGGTCGCGCGCATCATCTGCCGCAGATACTGCGTCGTCTTCGACGGGATGCCGGAGGCGGTGGCGATGGGGCCCTCGATGAGGCTCTTGGCGACGATCCGCGGCTGGTGGAAGTCACCGGTGCTGGCGGTCGCGGCGACGGACGCCATGATGAGCGGGCTCATCTGAAGAGTGCCCTGTCCGATCATCTCCGACGTCAGCTCGTCCCCCGTGCCGCCCGGCACCACCGGGTCCTGGGACACGGTGCCGATGTTCCACCCCTGCGTCAGGCCGAACTGCTCGGCCGTGTCCACGAGTCCGGTCGCGCCGAGCGTCTTCGCCTGGAGGATGAAGCCGGTGTTGCAGGACTTCATGAAGTCCCATTGCAGCGAGGCGCCGGGGTTGTTCATGCCGCCGTCGTTCTTGTACGCCTTGCCGTAACCGTAGTTCGCACCATTGATGCATTTCGCGGGCGAGGACGGCGTCAGACCGCGCTGGAGCAGTGCCGCCGCCGTGACGATCTTGAACGTCGAGCCGGGCGCGGCCTTGTCCTGCAACGCGTAGTCGGTGCCGGACGCCGGGCCGTAGGCGACCGCCAGGATGGCGCCGTTCGTGGTGTCGACGGCGGTCACCCCGGACTTGTCCTTGCCCGCCACCGCCTTCTCGGCCGCCTTCTGGATCGTGGCGTCGAGCGTGGTGTCCAGCCGTACGGGCTTGCCCTTCTTGAGCACGTTCAGCGTCTTGCCGGCCGAGTCGTCCGCCTTCTGGACGTACGTCTCGATGCCGGGGGTGCCGTCGCCCAGCTTGTCCGCGTACCGCGTGCGCAGGTCGGGGATGATGCGGCTCAGCGACGGATAGTCGGCCGGGTCCATCACCCGCCCCTTGCGGTCCACGACATCCACCTCGGGCACCTTGGCCTGACCGGTGACGAGCTGGTCGCCGTCGCCCAGCTCCGGGCTGATCACGGACGGCTTCCACCGCACGACCGGCTTCCCGCTCGCGCCGCGCACGACGGTCAGCGACGAGCGGTAGCTCCAGGGGGTGGTGACGCCGTCGTACGTGACCTGCGCGGTCACCGTGAACGGCATGGTCGTGGTGGTTGTCGCCGCCGGTGTGCCGGGGGTGAGCTGCACGGACGTCACATGGGCCTGCGTCTTGTACGCGGTGAGCGCGGCCGTCGTCGTCCGCACGGAGTCGGTCAGGGCCGCCGCCCGCGTGATGTCGCCCGACGACCACGCGGTCAGGAAGTCGTCCCCGACGTCGGTGACTTCGGCGGCGCTCGGCGGCGCGGTGTTGACCGGCGTCGGCTTGGGCCGCGCGGACTTGCCGCCGCCCCCGCCGCCGCCCTCCAGCGAGTCGTAGACGTTGTAGGCGCCGTACCCGGCGACCACGAGCATTCCGACGAACACCGTGCCGATGATCCCCGACTTGACACCCCGTGACATGGGCACGAGACCTCCCCCTCCCCTTTGAACGCGTTCAAGGAACGCGCGCTGTAGCACCCTACGGGACCCCTGTGCGGAGGAAGGTCTCAGTCCGGGCACGGGTCCGTATGGAAACAGCCCTCCCGGGACCCTCACCCGCCCCAGGAAAACTCAGCCCGGCCCCGTAGCGCTGTCCGGCCCCCCGGCGCTCGGCCCCCGCGCTCGGCCCCCGGCCCCGGACCCCGGTCAGACCCAGGAGTCGAACCACATCCTGGCCTGCCAACTGCTGTACGGAATCGTCATACCGGTATAGATCGGGAAGAAGTAGATGAAATTCCAGATGATCAATAGGACAAGCGTGCCCGCGCCGACCGCGCCCCACATACGTCTGCCCTCACTCGCACTCGGTGGGCCGAGGAAGGCGCCGATCATCATGGCGACCGCGAGGCAGAGGTAGGGGACGAAGGCGACGGCGTAGAAGAAGAAGATCGTACGGTCCTGGTAAAGGAACCAGGGGAGGTAACCGGCGCCCGCCGCGCACAGGATGGCGCCCGCGCGCCAGTCGCGGCGCATCGCCCAGCGGTAGACGAGGTAGATCAGGGCGAAGCAGGCGGACCACCACAGCAGGGGCGTGCCCAGCGCGATGATCTCGCGGGAGCAGCCGGCCGCCGCGTGGCAGCCGTCCTCGCCGTTCTTGGGGGACTGGAAGAAGTACGAGACCGGGCGGCCGAGTACGAGCCAGCTCCAGGGGTTGGACTGGTAGGGGTGCGGGGTCTGGAGATTGACGTTGAAGTCGTAGACCTGCACCTCGTAGTGCCACAGGCTGCGGATCGGGGCCGGGATCCACGACCAGGTGCCGCCGCGGGCGTCCGCCCAGTGCCGTCCGTAGGCGTTGTCGGACAGGAACCAGCCGGACCAGGAGAGCAGATACGTCACCAGGGCGACCGGCAGGATCGTCAGCGCGGCCCAGCCCAGGTCCTTGCGCAGGACGGCGAGGTACGGGCGGCGGGCGCCGGCCAGGCGGCGTGAGCCGATGTCCCAGACGACGGTCATGATGCCGAAGACCGCCAGGAAGTACAGGCCGTTCCACTTGCTGGCGCAGGCCAGGCCGAGGCAGACGGCGGCGGCGATCCGCCAGGGCCGCCAGCCCATGCCCGTCCGGTCGCCGACCTGCCGGTCGGGTCCCGCGTAACCGCTCTCGTCGACGGGCAGGGCGCGCGCGAGGCGGGCCCGCGACCAGTCGCGGTCGATCAGCAGGCAGCCGAACGCGGCGAGCGCGAAGAAGGAGATGACGAGGTCTAGCAGCGCGATCCGGCTCATCACGAAGTGCAGTCCGTCGACCGCGAGCAGGGTGCCCGCCACGCAGCCGAGCGCCGTGGAGCGGAACAGCCGTCGCCCTATCCGGCACAGCATCAGCACGGACAGCGTGCCGATCAGCGCCATCATGAAGCGCCAGCCGAAGGGGTTGAGCCCGAACATCCACTCGCCGACCGCGATCACCCACTTGCCCATCGGCGGGTGCACGACGTAGCCGGGCGCGTCCGAGAGCGGGATCACCTGGGGGTGGGCCAGGATCTGCGGGTTGGAGACCTTGCCGTCGGGCCAGGTGCCCTCGTAGCCGAGCTTCAGCAGCGACCAGGCGTCCTTGGCGTAGTACGTCTCGTCGAAGACGACGTCACGCGGGTTGCCCAGGTGCCAGAAGCGGATCGCCCCGGCGAAGACGGCGACCAGCAGCGGGCCGAGCCAGCCGCTCCACTTCGCCACCCGGTGGGCCGCGACGGGGCCGAGGCCGAGCGCCTCCCACATCCGGGTGCCCGGCTCGGGGAACGGCGGTACGAGGCGGTCGCGGGTGTCGATCCGAGTCCGTTCCGCATAGCCGAACCGGCGCAGTCGTCGCGCCCACGCGCTCGACTCCGCCTCCACCCGAAAGCCCTCGTCGGCCCGGTCCTGCGTCGCGGTCTCACTTGTCACCGGCCCATCGTAGGGAAACCCCCTGAGAAAGCGATGAGGTCCGGGCTCACCGCCCGGGTTTGTCCGCAATCCCGGCCGGTAACCAGGGGTGCGCGGGCCGTATCCGGGCGGTTTCCGGGCGGTGGGGCGGCCGGGATCGGGGCCGATGCCGTTCGTCCGGGGCCGCGGGGGTGGGCGAGGGCCCCGGCGTGATCCTGGTCACGCGCCGTGCGGCCGGCTCCGAGGAGCGGGGCGGGGGGCGCGGGGCGTTGGGCGGTGGGCGCTGGGCGCGATTGAGGGGATACGGCGGGCAGGTGGGAGGCTGGGGGCGTGACCACCTCAGCCGTCGGCGTCCTCGTTCTGGCCGGAACCCCCATCGGCGACCCCGCCGACGCCCCGCCCCGCCTCAGCGCGGAACTGCTCGCCGCCGATGTGATCGCCGCGGAGGACACCCGCCGCTTCCGCCGTCTCACGCACGCGCTGGACGTGCACCCGACGGCCAGGGTCGTCTCGTACTTCGAGGGCAACGAGAGCGGGCGCACACCGGAGCTGGTCGAGGCGCTGGAGGGCGGCGCGCGGGTCGTGCTGGTGACGGACGCGGGGATGCCGTCGGTGTCCGACCCCGGCTACCGGCTGGTGGCGGCGGCCGTCGAGCGCGACATCAAGGTGACCGCGGTGCCGGGCCCGTCGGCCGTACTGACCGCGCTGGCGGTCTCCGGGCTGCCGGTGGACCGTTTCTGTTTCGAGGGCTTCCTGCCGCGCAAGGCGGGCGAACGGCTGTCGCGGCTGCGCGAGGTCGCCGCCGATCGCCGCACCCTGGTGTATTTCGAGGCGCCGCACCGGATCGACGACACCTTGGCGGCGATGGCGGAGGCGTTCGGCGAGGAGCGCAGGGCCGCGGTCTGCCGGGAGCTGACCAAGACGTACGAGGAGGTCAAGCGCGGGCCGCTGAAGGCGCTCGCGCTGTGGGCGGCGCAGGGGGTGCGCGGCGAGATCACCATCGTGGTGGAAGGCGCGCCGGAACCCGGCCCCGCCGACCTCGACCCGGCCGAACTCGTCCGCCGGGTGGCGGCCAGGGAAGAGGCGGGCGAGCGGCGCAAGGAGGCCATCGCGGCGGTCGCCGCCGAGGCGGGCCTGCCCAAGCGGGAGGTCTTCGACGCCGTCGTCGCCGCCAAGCGGACCGGCGAACTGCCCCCGGGCGCCTGAGGACCGGGACCCCGCACGGCCCGGCGGCCTGCGGGCCGAGAACCGTTTTCTGACGGCGCGGCGGCCTGCGGGCCGAGAACCGTTTTCTGACGGCCCGGCGACCGCCGTTCGCGGAATCCGCCGCCTGATGCCCTGATTCCCGGGCGCACAATCCCGGCGGGCCGCCCTTTTGACGCCGTAAGAACCTAAACCGTATGCATGGCAAAGCAATATCCGCCATCTGCCACATACGGGCCCAAATCTGGCTCAAGAGTCGGGCGCATCTCCTGCGGAGCGGGCAAATCGGGCGTTCGCTGGTAGGTGCAAAGTCCCGCTCCGGACACCGTGTCCGGAGGGCACGCAGGAGCTGCCATGAGCGAGACCATCGGAAGCGATCCCCGTCCCGTCGCCGCCGCCGCACCGGGTACGCCCGCCGTACCCGTCACGGTGACCGTCACCGCCCCCGCACCCGACGGCCCGGCCGCCGCACCCGACCGCGCGGCCGCCGCGCGCGAGGAGTCGGGCCGGAACGCGGCGGAGGCGTACGCCTTCGCCTGCCTGAACTGCGGCCACGGCTGGGAGCAGGCGTACGAGATCGAGCACCATGTGGACGCGTCCGGCCACGCCTTCGTCGTCTACCTCGCGGACGGCGCGAGGGTGCCGTCACCGCTCACCCGCCCGGCGTGCCTGAACTGCGGCGGTACGCACGTACGCATCATGCGCTCGGGGCAGGTCTCCGGCGTCGCCTCCGTATGGGCACACCCGCGGGGCGACCGCGGTGTGCGCCGCGAGCACCACTGGTCGGTCCTGCACTTCCTGCACCGCAAGCCGCACGGGGAGCGCGGCAAACACGGGGAGCGCGGCAAGCACGCCAAGCAGCACGGCAAGCACGGCGGGCGGCCCGACACCCAGCCCGGAGCGCAGCCCGGCCTCCAGCGCGATGAGCAGTCCGGGGGAGCCGACACCGCCTGACAGGACGACGGCCCCGCGTCCTTAGGATCGGGGCCATGCCCGACAAGAACGCCAAAGCCGACGACAAGAAGTCCGCCCCGCCGGCGCCCGAGCCGCTGCGGGTCGCGGTCGCCGATTCCCACACCCACCTCGACATGCAGCCGGGCACGGTTCCCCAGGCCCTCGCCCAGGCCGCCGCGGTCGGCGTCGACACCCTCATCCAGGTGGGGTGCGATCTCGCGGGTTCCCGCTGGGCGGCGAAGACGGCCGCCGCCCACGACGCGATCTGGGCCACCGTGGCCCTGCACCCGAACGAGGCGCCCCGCATCGTCCACGGAGCGCCCGAGGGCTCCTACGGGGGCCCGCAGGCGCCGCGCGGCATCGAGGGGCTCGACCGGGAGATCGACGAGATCGACGCGCTCGCCGCCCTTCCCCAGGTGCGCGGCGTCGGCGAGACCGGCCTGGACTACTTCCGCACCGGGCCCGACGGCGTCGCCGCCCAACAGCACTCGTTCCGTCGCCATATCGACATCGCCAAACGGCACGGCAAGGCGCTGGTCATCCACGACCGCGAGGCGCACGCCGACGTCCTGCGCATCCTCGACGAGGAGGGCGCCCCGGACACCGTCGTCTTCCACTGCTACTCCGGCGACGCCGAGATGGCCGAAGTCTGCGCGGCGCAAGGGTTCTACCTCTCCTTCGCCGGCACCGTCAGCTACAAGTCGGCGCAGAATCTGCGCGACGCAGTGGCCGTCGCCCCGCTCGACCGCCTCCTGGTGGAGACCGACGCGCCTTTCCTCACCCCGGTGCCCTACCGCGGACGGCCGAATGCGCCATACCTCATTCCGGTCACGCTGCGTGCGATGGCGGCGGCCCGCGGCATCGACGAGGACACCCTCGCGACGGCCGTCGCGGCCAACACCGCCAGGGCGTTCGCCTACTGACGTTTCCACGCGCTCACCCGGACAGGTGACTTCGCGCGACCGGAGGTGACGACGCCACGTGACGGCGAGGGCTTGGCCGGTGGCGACAAGTCGGCTACGTTCCCGGTTCCCCGCACCGGAACCCCGCAGCCGTGGAGCGAGCCGTCGTGAGCAATACGCAGGGCACACACCGAGCCGCCGCCCATCCGGCGGCCGCCGTCCGGCGGACCGGCCGCGCGATCGTGCCGCGGGCGCTGGTGATGGCGGTCCTGGCGGGCGGCACCGGCGCGTACGTGCTGGCCGACAAGGCGGTACGGCTGACCGTGGACGGCCGGCCGCGCACGCTGCACACCTTCGCCGACGACGTGGCCGACGTGCTGCACGAGCAGGGCGTCGAGGTGGGCGACCACGACATCGTGGCGCCGGCGCCGGGCGAGGCGCTGCACGACGGCGACGACGTGGTGGTCCGCTACGGCCGTCCGCTGACGCTCACCGTGGACGGCCGTCACCAGCGGGTGTGGACGACCGGCAAGACCGTCGCGGAAGCGCTGCGGCAGCTCGGCGTACGGGCCGAGGGCGCGTATCTCAACGCCTCCCGCGACGCGTCCATCGGCCGCCACGGCCTCTTCCTCGACGTGCGCACGGAACGTACGGTCACCGTCCTGGCCGACGGCCGCGAGCACACCGTGCGCACCAACGCCGCCACCGTCCGGCAGGCCGTCGCGGACGCGGGCGTCACCCTCGGCGGCCAGGACGCCACCTCCGTGGACGCCGACAGCTTCCCCCGCGACGGCCAGACCGTCTCGGTGCTGCGGATCTCCGGCCACCAGGAGACCCGCGAGGAACCGATCCCCTTCCGCACCCGCAAGCACACCGACGCGACGCTCGCGCAGGGCACCGAGGCCGTGGACCGGCCGGGCCGCGACGGCGTCCGCCGCGTCACCTACGCCTACCGCACCGTCAACGGCGTCCGGGAGCGCCCGCGCGTCGTGGAGTCGGTGACCGCGCGCGAACCGGTCACCGAGGTCGTACGCGTCGGCACCAGACCGCCGCCCACCGCCGTCACGGGCGCCGACGGCCTCAATTGGGGCGGCCTCGCGCAGTGCGAGGCGGGCGGCAGACCCGACGCGGTGGACGCGACCGGCACCTATGGCGGGCTCTACCAGTTCGACGTGCACACCTGGCACAGCATCGGCGGCCAGGGCCGCCCCCAGGACGCCCCCGCCGCCGAGCAGACCTACCGGGCCAAGAAGCTGTACGTCCAGCGCGGCGCGGCCCCCTGGCCGGTCTGCGGGCGGCACCTGGGCGGTTAGGGCCTTCCGCCGGACAGGCCCTAGGTGTATTGACCTGGAGGGTTGTTGACGCGGGTGATGGGTGGCTGGCCGCCGAGTGCGGTGTGGGTGCGGTGGTGGTTGTAGGTGTGGA
>NZ_JBIUSD010000018.1:0-156001 GCF_044741185.1 Streptomyces sp. NPDC088197 | reverse complement strand
GTTACATTCCGAACCCGGAAGCTAAGCCTTTCAGCGCCGATGGTACTGCAGGGGGGACCCTGTGGGAGAGTAGGACACCGCCGAACAATCTTTATCAATGCCTTGGCCCCCGAGCTTCGACTCGGGGGCCAAGGCATTTTTGTTTTCCGTTACCCTCTGTTCACGTCGCTCCGAGACTCTGGGCCTCCCGATAGGCGGAGGTGTGGAGACGTGCAGCAGATGACGACTGCCGGACGACGGCACAGGATCGCTTCGGACGCGACGGCCGCCGCGCTGCGCACGTCGCTCGAGGAGCTGGGTATCGGGACAGGGGACGAGGTCATCGTCCCGTCGTTCGGACCGGGCGCGCCGGCCGACGCCGTCCGACTCGCGGGCGCCACACCGGTGTTCGCGGACATCGACCCCCGGACGTTCTGCCTGGCCCCCGAGGCCGTCGCCGCGGGCGTCACGGCGCGGACGGCCGCGATCGTACCCGTCCACGTATTCGGGCACCCCGCGCCGATGGCGCGGCTCGACGACCTGGCGTCGCGCCGTGGTCTGGCGCTCGTGGAGCAGGGCACCGAGGGCGGTGTCGAGGAGGACGCGGGAGTGGTCGCCCGGCGGCGGGCGCACGCGCGGTTCCTGGACTCGGCGCTCAAGGGCGTGGTCGTGCCGTACACCGAGCCGGGGGCGCACCACCTCTACCGGCAGTACGCGGTACGGATTCCCGGCAACGGCCGGCCGGACCGGGACGCCTTCGCCGCGGCCCTGGCGGCACGGGGCGTGCGGGCGACCGTGAGCGTGCCCGTACCGGTGCACCGGATGCCCGCGCACCGGTCGGGGGCCGTGTTGCCGCAGACCGAACTGGTGGCCGCGGACAGCCTGTCGCTGCCGGTCCACCCCGGCATCACCCAGCGGGAGTTGACGCACATCGCGGACGCCTGCAACGCGCTCGGCGGGCTGCTGTGAACCGCCGCTGAACGACCCTTGAGCGTGCTTCGAGCACCCGCGTTCATGGGATAGGATCTTCCCATCGACGCGCCCCAATAGCTCAGTCGGTAGAGCGTCTCCATGGTAAGGAGAAGGTCTACGGTTCGATTCCGTATTGGGGCTCGGCACAGAAGGCCCTCACCGTCAGGCGGGGGCCTTCTTCATGTCGTCGCGCACCAGGACCCGCGCCGAGGACCGTGCGAAGAATCCCCGTGCGAAGAACCCGCGCTACTCGGACTTCTTCGGAACCCGCATCGACAGGATCGCCATGTCGTCGGACGGCGCGTCAGAAGCGAAGCGCTCAACGGCCCGTTGGATACGGGCGGCCACGGCGCCCGCGGTCAGGCCCGTACAGGTGGACAGGACGTCGGCGAGGCCGTCGTCGCCGAGCATGCGGGTGCCCTCGCGGCGCTCGGTGACGCCGTCGGTGACGCAGAGCAGGACATCGCCCGGGTCGAGGGAGACGGTCTGCTCGTACAGTTCGAGGTCGTCCATCACGCCGAGCAGCGGCTGCGGTTCGGCGGCGGGTTCGACGGTGCCGTCGGGGCGCAGGCGCAGCGGGAGCGGGTGGCCGGCGCAGACCATGCGCAGGACGGCGCTGCCGTCGTGCTGGGGCCACAACTCGCCGTACAGGAGCGTGAGGAAGCGGCTGCGGGCGCCCTCGTCGAGGATGGCGGCGTTGAGGCGTTCGAGGACGGCGGGGCCGCCGAAGCCCTCGCGGGCCAGCAGGCGCAGCGCGTGCCGGGCGAGGCCGGTGACGGCGGCGGCCTCCGGGCCCGTACCGCAGACGTCGCCGATGGCGAAGCCCCAGCAGCCGTCGCGGATCGGGAAGAGGTCGTAGAAGTCGCCGCCGACCTCGTTGCCCTCGCCCGCGGCGCGGTAGACGACCTCGACCTCGACGCCGGGGATGTGCGGCAGCTCCGGCGGCAGGAGGCTGCGCTGGAGGGCCTGGCTGATCGCGGTGCGCTCGCTGTAGAGGCGGGCGTTGTCCAGGGCGAGCGCCGCTCGGCGGGAGAGGTCTTCGGCGAGTTCGAGGATCTCCTGGCGGAAGCGTTCGTCGGCGGGCTTGCCGAGGGTGAGCATGCCGATGACCCGGTTGCGGGCGACCAGCGGCAGGACGACCGTTTCGCCGCCGACGGCCGCCGCGGTGGCGAGCGCGACACCGGGGGCGCTCGGCGCGCGCCCGCCCTTGCCCGAGGTGGGCGTGGCGGCGTTCGGCGCGGACGAGGAGGGCGCGGAGCGCGCGCCGACCCCGAGGCTGCGCAGAGAGGCCCGCAGGGCGCTGGAGTGGGCCGCGTCGGAGGGCGCGGTCCACATGCGGGCGCCGGGTGTCGGGTCGGGCTCCGGAGGCCGTACCTGGGACAGCAGCGCCTTGATGCCGTCGATGCGGTCCTCGTCCTCGTGCAGGACGAAGGCCAGCTCCGGCTCCGACTGCTCGGCGATCGTGTAGACCGCGCACCAGCTCGCCAGCGTCGGAACCGTCATCTGGGCCATGAGGGCCAGCGTCTGGTCGCGTTCCAGCGTGCCCGCGAGCAGGTCGGACGCCTCGACGAGGAAGGACAGCGAGCCGCGGCGCAGCCGTTCCAGCTCGGTGAGCCGGGCGCTCTCCACGGCGAGCGCGATCCGGTCGGCGGCGAATTGGAGCCGCAGCGCTTCCTGGTTGTTGTAGCGGCCGGGGGCCTCGGCGGCGACGCCGAGCGAGCCGGTCAGGCGCCCCTCGACCTTGAGCGGCACGGTGACCACCGAGCGCATGCCGGTGCCGGACAGCAGCGGTACGGCGCCGGGGACCGCGGTGAGGTCCTCGTGGACGGCCGGCATACGGGCGCTGCCGTAGCGTCCGGTGCCCGCTTCGACGGGGACGCGGGCGAAGCGCTGGCGGGCGGACGGCAGGCCGGTGGAGGCGCGTACTTCCAGCTCGGTCTCGTCGTCGGTGGCGAGCAGCAGGTAGGCGGCGTCGCCGTCGAGCATGTCGCGGGCGCGTTCGACGGTGCGCTGGAGGAGGCTGTCGAGGTCGTCGGGGGCGGGGGAGCCGATGAAGACCTCGAAGGCGTCCGTGGTCTTGCCGCGCTGGCCGAGGCCGGATTCCGCGCTCCCGGAGCCGCGGGACGGCGTCTGGAGCACGGCCCGCTCCTCGGCGCGCACCAGCAGGATGACGGTGGAGGGCTCGCCCTCGCTGTCGCGGACCCGCAGGTGGGAGCCGTACACGGGCAGGACGCGGCCGTCGGCGTCGCGCAGGCCGTAGGTGCCTTCCCAGCGGGAGTGCAGCAGGGCCTCGGCGAGGCCGATGCCGGTGCCGGGGGTCTGCGGCCAGGCGGTGAGGTCGGCGAGCGGTTTGCCGACCACGTCGGCGGCGGGGTGGCCGAAGAGCTCGGCCGCGTCGTCGTTCCAGCGCGTGATCGAGCCCATGCGGTCGACCTGGACGACGGCGACGCGCACGCTCTCGTCGGTGAGCGGGAGGTCGGCGGCGGGCAGGACGGGTCCCGCGGAGCGGGTGCCGGCGGGGCGCTCGGGCAGGTCGAGCTGGAACCAGACGTGCTTGCCCGCGCCGGTGTACTCCACGCCCCAGCGGCTGGCCAGGGCGGCGCACAGCAGCAGGCCGCGCCCGCCCTCGTTGTCGGGGTCGCGGAACTGGCGGCCTCTGCCCTGGATGGGGATCTCGCGGTCGGGGTAGTGGTCGGCGACCTCGACGCGTACGGCCGTCTCGTACCGCAGACACTGCACGTCGGCGGCGGTGCCCGCGTGCACGACGGCGTTGGTCACCAGTTCGCTGGTGAGCACCACCGCGTCGTCCACGACGTCGGCGAAGCCCCAGCCGTGCAGGGTGTCGCGTACGAAGGCACGCGCGACGGCGACCGACCGCCCCACCGGTTCGAAGCTGGCCGCAGCGCGCGCCGTGATCACCGGTCTCCTCGTTGCTCGTCCGTGGGCGGGTCCGCTGACCGGTCCCGCCGCCCGTGCCGCCGCCGTCCTGCCCGGTCCTCGTCGGCGGCCCCCTGAGGTGTACGCCTGGCAAGGTGCGGCGCCGCCGACACAAGAGCCAGGTTACTTACCCACGCGGACACCGCGTGCGCCGGTTGCGGGTGTTTCCACCCCGAACGTGCCACGGGTTATAAGCGTTGCCGCCGAACTGTTATGGCCGGGTGGGGCCATGGTGAAACACTGGGCATGCTCTCAAGGCAGCAATCTTGCACTTTTGCAGGTCGGTCGACCCTCCAGGAGGGACACGGTGGAGTCTGGCGCATCGGCGCGGGGCACGAGCACGCGCACGAAGAACGGGCGATCCCGCGCCAGTGGGACCGTAGAGGTCGATTCGGCCGCGCTGGTCAAGCTCCTCGGAGCGCTGGCCGCGATGCGGGACGGGAACTTCCGCAAGCGGCTGACGGTGTCGGGTGACGGCGTGATGGCGGAGATCTCCGCCGTCTTCAACGAGGTCGCGGACCGTAACCAGCACCTTACCGGTGAGCTGGCCCGGGTCCGGCGGGTCGTCGGCCGGGAGGGAAAACTCACAGAGCGGCTGGAGACCGGTGCCTGCGAGGGCGCCTGGGCCGCCGCGATCGAGGCGTCCAACGCGCTGGTGGACGATCTCGTACGGCCGGTGTCGGAGGTCGGGCGGGTGCTGTCGGCGGTGGCCGAGGGCGACCTGGAACAGCGGATGGACCTGCGGTCGCAGAACGCGGACGGGTCGGCGCACCCGCTGCGCGGTGAATTCCTCAAGGTCGGCCGGACGGTCAACGGGCTGGTGGACCAGCTCTCCGCGTTCACCGACGAGGTGACGCGGGTGGCCAGCGAGGTCGGTACCGAGGGCAAGCTGGGCGGCCAGGCGAAGGTCCGGGGCATGGCGGGGTCCTGGAAGGACCTCACGGACTCGGTCAACACCATGGCGTACCGGCTGACCGCCCAGGTGCGGGACATCGCGCTGGTGACGCAGGCGGTCCTGAAGGGCGATCTGTCCCGCAAGGTCACCGTGCACGTGGCCGGCGAGATGCTGGAGCTGAAGAACACCGTCAACACGATGGTGGACCAGCTCTCCTCGTTCTCCTCCGAGGTGACCCGGGTGGCCCGCGAGGTGGGCACCGAGGGCGAGCTGGGCGGCCAGGCCCAGGTGCCGGGCATGGCCGGTGTGTGGAAGGACCTCACGGACTCCGTGAACCTGATGGCCGGGAATCTGACGGCCCAGGTGCGGGACATCGCGCAGGTGACGACGGCGGTCGCCAACGGCGACCTGTCGCAGAAGATCACCATCGGCGCGCGCGGCGAGGTCGCGCAGCTCGCCGAGACGATCAACGCGATGACCGAGACGCTGCGGACGTTCGCCGACGAGGTGACGCGGGTCGCCGGTGAGGTCGGCGCCGAGGGTCTGCTGGGCGGTCAGGCGCAGGTGCCGGGCGCGGCGGGTACGTGGAAGGACCTCACCGACTCGGTGAACACCGCCTTCCGCAACCTGACCGGCCAGGTGCGCGACATCGCCCAGGTGACCACGGCGGTCGCCAACGGCGACCTGTCCCAGAAGGTCACGGTGGACGTCTCCGGCGAGATGCTGGAGCTGAAGAACACCGTCAATACGATGGTCGACCAGCTCTCCGCGTTCGGCGCGGAGGTGACGCGGGTGGCCCGCGAGGTCGGCGTCGAAGGTGTGCTGGGCGGTCAGGCGCAGGTGCCGGGCGCGGCGGGTACGTGGAAGGACCTCACGGACTCCGTGAACACGGCCTTCCGCAACCTGACGGGCCAGGTCCGTAACATCGCGCAGGTCACGACGGCGGTCGCCAACGGCGATCTGACGCAGAAGGTCACGGTGGACGTCTCCGGCGAGATGCTGGAGCTCAAGAACACTGTGAACCGGATGGTCGACCAGCTCGGTTCCTTCGCCGCCCAGGTGACGCGGATGGCGCGTGACGTGGGTACGGAGGGGCGGCTGGGCGGTCAGGCGCGGGTGGACGGGGTGGCCGGCACCTGGAAGGACCTGACGGACTCCGTCAACTTCATGGCCGGCAATCTGACGTCCCAGGTGCGGCAGATCGCGCAGGTCACGACGGCTGTGGCGCGCGGTGACCTGTCGCAGAAGATCGACGTGGACGCGCGCGGGGAGATCCTGGAGCTGAAGAACACCATCAACACGATGGTCGACCAGCTCTCGTCGTTCGCCGAGCAGGTGACCCGCGTGGCCCGTGACGTGGGTACGGAGGGGCGGCTCGGCGGCCAGGCGCAGGTGCCAGGCGTCGCCGGTGTGTGGCGCGACCTGACCGACTCCGTGAACGGCATGGCGGGGAATCTGACGGCCCAGGTCCGCAACATCGCCGAGGTCGCCACCGCTGTGGCGCGCGGTGACCTGTCGCAGAAGATCGACGTGGACGCCCGGGGCGAGATCCTGGAGCTGAAGAACACCCTGAACACGATGGTCGACCAGCTCTCCGCGTTCGGCGCGGAGGTGACCCGGGTGGCCCGCGAGGTGGGCACCGAGGGCATCCTGGGCGGGCAGGCCGAGGTGCAGGGCGTCAGCGGCACCTGGAAGGACCTGACGCAGTCCGTCAACTTCATGGCGAACAACCTGACCAGTCAGGTCCGCAACATCGCCGATGTCACCAACGCGGTGGCGCAGGGCGACCTGTCCCGGAAGATCACCGTCGACGCCAAGGGCGAGATCCTGGCGCTGGTGACGACCGTGAACCAGATGGTGGACACGCTGTCCGCGTTCGGTGACGAGGTCACGCGCGTGGCCCGCGAGGTCGGTACGGAGGGCCAGCTCGGCGGCCAGGCGCGGGTCCGTGACGCGTCGGGCATCTGGAAGGACCTCACCGACAACGTCAACCTGATGGCCAACAACCTGACCAGCCAGGTGCGTTCGATCTCGTCGGTCGCCACGGCCGTGGCCAACGGCGACCTGACGAAGAAGATCACCGTCGAGGCGCGCGGCGAGGTCGCGCAGCTCGCCGAGACCATCAACACGATGGTGGACACGCTGTCGGCCTTCGGTGACGAGGTCACGCGCGTGGCCCGCGAGGTGGGCACCGAGGGCATCCTCGGCGGCCAGGCGCGGGTGCCGGGCGTGGCGGGCACCTGGAAGGACCTCACCGAGTCGGTGAACGGCATGGCGTCCAACCTGACCGGTCAGGTGCGGCAGATCGCGCAGGTGACCACGGCGGTCGCCCGCGGTGACCTGTCCAAGAAGATCGACGTGGACGCGCGCGGCGAGATCCTGGAGCTGAAGACGACCATCAACACGATGGTCGGGCAGCTCTCCGCCTTCGGTGACGAGGTGACCCGCGTCGCCCGCGAGGTGGGTACGGAGGGACGCCTGGGCGGTCAGGCGCGGGTGCCCGACGTCTCGGGCATCTGGAAGGACCTCACCGAGTCCGTGAACCTGATGGCGAACAACCTGACCAGCCAGGTCCGCAACATCGCGCAGGTCGCGACCGCGGTGACCCGCGGCGATCTCAATCTGCGGATCGACGTGGACGCGGCGGGCGAGATCCTGGAACTCCAGGACTACATCAACACGATGATCGTCCGTCTGCGCGAGACCACGCTCGCCAACAAGGAGCAGGACTGGCTCAAGGGCAACCTGGCGCGGATCTCCGGCCTGATGCAGGGCCGCCGCGACCTCGGCGACGTGGCCGCGCTGATCATGAGCGAGCTGACCCCGGTCGTCTCCGCGCAGCACGGCGCCTTCTTCCTCGCGGAGGACACCCAGGAGGTCGGGGAGGAGTACGAGCTGCGGCTGATCGGCGCGTACGGCTTCTCCAAGCGGACGATGTCGTCGGTCTTCCTGCCGGGGGAGGGGCTGATCGGCCAGGCCGCGGTGGAGAAGCGCTCGATCCTGATCGAGAACGTGCCGCCGGGTTATCTGAAGATCACCTCGGGGCTCGGCGAGGCACCTCCGTCGCACGTCATCGTGTTGCCGGTGCTCTTCGAGGGCCGGGTGCTCGGCGTGATCGAACTGGCCGCCTTCCAGCCGTTCACCCAGATCCAGAAGGACTTCCTCAACCAGATCACCGACATCATCGCGATCAGTGTCAACACCATCTCGGTCAACACCAAGACCGAGGGACTGCTCAAGCAGTCCCAGGAGCTGACCGAACAGCTCCAGGAGCGCTCGGCGGAGCTGGAGAACCGGCAGGCCGCCCTGGAGATGTCCAACGGCGAGCTGGAGGAGAAGGCCGAACTGCTGGCCCGGCAGAACCGCGACATCGAGGTGAAGAACACCGAGATCGAAGAGGCCCGCCAGGTGCTGGAGGAGCGCGCGGAACAGCTCGCGGTCTCGATGCGCTACAAGTCGGAATTCCTCGCCAACATGTCGCACGAGCTGCGCACCCCGCTCAATTCGCTGCTCATCCTGGCGAAGCTGCTCGCCGACAACGCGGACGGCAACCTCTCGCCCAAGCAGGTCGAGTTCGCCGAGACCATCCACGGCGCCGGTTCCGACCTGCTCCAGCTCATCAACGACATCCTGGACCTGTCCAAGGTCGAGGCCGGCAAGATGGACGTCTCGCCGACCCGTATCGCCCTGGTGCAGCTCGTGGACTACGTGGAGGCCACCTTCCGGCCGCTGACCGCGGAGAAGGGCCTGGACTTCTCCGTCCGGGTCTCGCCCGAACTGCCGGTCACCCTGCACACCGACGAGCAGCGGCTGCTCCAGGTGCTGCGCAATCTGCTGTCGAACGCGGTGAAGTTCACCGACAGCGGCTCGGTGGAGCTGGTGATCAGGCCCGCGGGCGCCGAGGTGCCGCAGTCGATCAAGGAGCAGTTGCTGGAAGCGGGCACGATGCGCGAGCCCGACCAGCCGCTGATCGCCTTCTCCGTGACCGATACGGGCATCGGCATCGCGGCCAGCAAGATGCGGGTGATCTTCGAGGCGTTCAAGCAGGCCGACGGCACCACCAGCCGGAAGTACGGCGGTACGGGCCTCGGTCTGTCGATCAGCCGCGAGATCGCCCGGCTGCTCGGCGGCGAGATCCACGCCGACAGCCAGCCGGGACGCGGCTCGACCTTCACGCTGTATCTGCCGCTGTCCCTGGGCGACTTCCCGCAGGCGCTGCCGCAACTGCCCGCGGGCGGCCACGGCGGCGACTTCGAGCAGGGCTCGGCCGGCGACCGGGCGCGCCCCGGCAGCAGCCTGGCCCGGCTGCGCCGCCGTTCCGCGCAGCCCCCGCAACTGCCCGAGGGCGGCGGCCAGTCCAACGGCTCTGCGCCCTCGAACGGGTCGGGTCCGCGCGGCGGGTCCGCGAACGGCTCGGCCAACGGCTCCGCGCAGTCGCGGGGTCCGGGCGGAGCGGGCACCGAGGACACCTGGTCCGACGAGGGGCACCCCGACGCGTACACCGGCTTCTCCGGCGGCTTCAGCGGCGAGAAGGTGCTGATCGTGGACGACGACATCCGCAATGTCTTCGCCCTCACCAGCGTCCTCGAACAGCACGGCCTGACCGTGCTGTACGCCGAGAACGGCCGCGAGGGCATCGAGGTCCTGGAGCAGCACGACGACATCGCCGTGGTGCTGATGGACATCATGATGCCGGAGATGGACGGCTACGCGACGACCACGGCGATCCGCAAGATGCCGCAGTTCGCCGGGCTGCCGATCATCGCGCTCACCGCGAAGGCGATGAAGGGCGACCGGGAGAAGAGCATCGAGTCCGGGGCGTCGGACTACGTGACCAAGCCGGTCGACACCGACCATCTGCTCACCTTGATGGAGGAGTGGATGCACGCCCGGTGACGGCCGGGCGCGGGCCCGGCGACGCCATGGGCCCGCGCCCGGGATCGTGCGCCCGATGAGGTGTGAGGGCGCCGATTAAGGGGAACCTTCTGGTCTCCGCCTACGTTTGCGGTACGTGTTGAGTGACCTGGCGGTGACAGGGTGTGGCGAACGGCGGGGTGCGGCTACCATGACCGGCACAAGGACGGGCGGCACGACGGAGTCGTCCCCGGGGGCGGCGACCGGTGTAGTGCCGGGGCGAGGAGGGCGGGCCATGGTGCAGAAGGCCAAGATCCTCCTGGTCGATGACCGGCCGGAGAATCTGCTGGCGCTTGAGGCGATCCTCTCTGCGCTCGATCAGACGCTGGTACGGGCATCGTCCGGGGAGGAAGCGCTGAAAGCGCTGCTCACCGATGATTTCGCGGTGATCCTGCTCGATGTCCAGATGCCGGGCATGGACGGGTTCGAGACCGCGGCGCACATCAAACGGCGGGAGCGGACCCGGGACATCCCGATCATCTTCCTCACCGCCATCAACCACGGCCCGCACCACACCTTCCGGGGGTACGCGGCGGGCGCGGTCGACTACATCTCCAAGCCGTTCGACCCGTGGGTGCTGCGCGCCAAGGTGTCGGTCTTCGTCGACCTCTACACCAAGAACTGTCAGCTCCGGGAGCAGGCGGCGCTGCTGCGGCTCCAGTTGGAACAGGGCGTGCCGTCCGCCGCGGGCGCCAACGGCAGGGGACGCGGCGCGGGCGAACCCGCGGGGCTGCTCGCCGAACTGTCCGCGCGGCTGGCCGCCGTCGAGGAGCAGGCCGAGGCGCTCACCAAGCAGCTCGACGAGTCCGCGGACGCCGCGGCCGTCGCCACCGCCGCCCACCTGGAGCGCAAGCTGACCGGCCTGCGCCGCGCCCTGGACGCGCTCGAACCGGGCACCGGCAACGGCGTCGTCAAGCTGCCGAATCAGGAGTGAGCCGTACGGGGAAGGCCGCGCGCCGCTTTTGACGTCGCGTCAGTCCCCGGCCCCGGCCGGACGACACGAACGGGCGTACTCTCAGGCACGCGTGTCACCCGATCACAAGGGCGGTAACCTCGGCACCATGGCCTCACGTACGTCCGGCACCGCCAAAAAAGCCCCGGCGAAGCCTGCGGCCAAGAAGACCGCGGCGAAGAAGCCCGCCGCCGCGAAGAGCGCCGCGGGGAGACCGCCCGCCAAGAAGGCTGCGGCGGCCAGACCCGCGCCCCGGCCCGCACCGTCGCCGACCAGCGGGCTCTTCCGCATGGCGCGCGCCGTGTGGCTCGGCCTGGCGCACACCGTGGGCGCCGTCTTCCGCGGCATAGGGCGCGGCGCGCGCGGCCTGGACCCCGCGCACCGCAAGGACGGCCTGGCGCTCCTCCTGCTCGGCCTGACCCTGGTGGTCGCCGCGGGCACCTGGTCCAACCTCCAGGGCCCGGTCGGCAACCTCGTCGAGGTCCTGATCACCGGTGCCTTCGGCCGCCTGGACCTGCTCGTGCCGTTCCTGCTCGGCGCGGTCGCCGTACGGCTGATGCGCCACCCGGAACAGCCGGAGGCCAACGGCCGGATCGTGATCGGCCTGTCCGCCCTCGTCATCGGCGCGCTCGGCCTGGTCCACCTGGCCTGCGGCGCCCCCGGCCGCGGCGAGGGCGCGACCGCGATGCGCGACGCGGGCGGCCTGCTCGGCTGGGCCGCCGCCTCCCCGCTCGTCTACACCGTCGGCTCGGTGCTCGCCGTCCCGTTGCTCCTGCTCTTCACCGGCTTCGGCCTGCTCGTGGTCACCGCCACCCCGGTGAACGCGATCCCGCAGCGGCTGCGCCAGGCCGCCACCCGCCTCGGCGTGTACGAGGCGCCCGCGGACCCCGAGGCGGTCCCGCTGGAGGACTTCTTCGAGGACGAGGACGACCCCCGCACCGCCGCCACCACCGACGAGTCGCCCGTACGGCGGCTGCCGATCCGCTTCGGCAAATCGGCCGCGGAGCCCTACGACGTCGACAGCGACACCGACCCCGACGAGCGCTCCGCCGTCGCGTCCGCGGCCGGGGGCGACCCGGGCGCCGACGAGCCCAAGCCGCGCCGCCGCCCCAGGCGCCGCTCCGAGGCGCTGCCCGGCGACCGGGACGAGGACGGCAGGGACGCGGTGGACGTGGCCGCCGCTGCCGCCGCCGCGCTGGACGGCGCGGTGCTGCACGGTGTGCAGCCCTCCCCGCTGGTCGCCGACCTCACCAGCCGGATCAGGAAGCCGGTGCCGGCCGCGCGCGCCGAGGACACCCCGGAGGAGTCCGGCGGGGTCCCCGCGGAGTCCGGCGGCGTCCCCGACCTCACCAAGAAGTCGCCCGAGACCACGGGACCGCCGCTGCCGCCCCGCGCGGAACAGCTCCAGCTCTCCGGCGACATCACCTACGCGCTGCCCTCCCTGGACCTGCTGGAGCGCGGCGGCCCCGGCCGTACCCGCAGCGCCGCCAACGACGCGGTGGTCGCGGCGCTCGGCCAGGTGTTCAAGGAGTTCAAGGTCGACGCGGTCGTCACCGGCTTCACCCGCGGCCCGACGGTCACCCGCTACGAGGTGGAGCTGGGCCCCGCGGTCAAGGTCGAGCGGATCACCGCGCTCGCCAAGAACATCGCCTACTCGGTCGCCAGCCCCGACATCCGGATCATCAGCCCGATCCCCGGCAAGTCCGCGGTCGGCATCGAGATCCCCAACAGCGACCGCGAGATGGTCAACCTCGGCGACGTGCTGCGCTCCGCGGAGGCCGCGGGCGAGGACCACCCGATGACCGTCGCGCTCGGCAAGGACGTCGAGGGCGGCTACGTGATGGCCAACCTCGCCAAGATGCCGCACGTCCTGGTCGCGGGCGCCACCGGCTCCGGCAAGTCCTCCTGCATCAACTGCCTGATCACCTCGGTGATGGCCCGCGCCACCCCCGACGAGGTCCGGATGGTGCTGGTCGACCCCAAGCGCGTCGAGCTGACCGCGTACGAGGGCATCCCGCACCTGATCACCCCGATCATCACCAACCCCAAGCGGGCCGCGGAAGCCCTCCAGTGGGTGGTGCGCGAGATGGACCTGCGCTACGACGACCTCGCCGCGTACGGCTTCCGGCACATCGACGACTTCAACGCCGCCGTGCGCTCGGGCAAGGCCAAGACGCCCGAGGGCAGCGAGCGCGAGCTGACGCCGTATCCGTATCTGCTGGTGATCGTGGACGAGCTGGCCGACCTCATGATGGTCGCGCCGCGTGACGTGGAGGACTCCATCGTCCGCATCACGCAGCTCGCGCGGGCCGCGGGCATCCACCTGGTGCTGGCCACCCAGCGGCCCAGCGTCGATGTCGTGACCGGTCTGATCAAGGCCAATGTGCCCTCCCGGCTCGCCTTCGCGACGTCCTCGCTCGCCGACAGCCGCGTCATCCTGGACCAGCCCGGCGCCGAGAAGCTGATCGGCAAGGGCGACGGGCTCTTCCTGCCGATGGGCGCGAACAAGCCGATTCGTATGCAGGGCGCCTTCGTCACCGAGGACGAGGTCGCCAAGGTCGTCGACCACTGCAAGGCGCAGCTCACGCCCAGCTACCGCTCCGACGTCACGGTCGGCAGCGGCCCGAAGAAGGAGATCGACGAGGAGATCGGCGACGACCTGGACCTGCTGTGCCAGGCCGCTGAGCTGGTGGTTTCCACCCAGTTCGGCTCCACGTCGATGCTCCAGCGCAAGCTGCGGGTCGGTTTCGCCAAGGCGGGCAGGCTGATGGACCTGATGGAGTCGCGCGGCATCGTCGGCCCCAGCGAGGGCTCCAAGGCGCGCGACGTGATGGTGAAGGCCGACGAGCTGGACGACGTCCTCGCCGAGATCCGCGGCGGGGGAGCGTAGGAGCGGCCGGTCCGGAGCCGGGCGTCGGCAGGTCGAGCGCGCGGGAACGGCCGGTCCTGTACGTACCGGGGGCCCGGACGGCCCACGGAAATGCGTAAGTCACGGGACTCGGGGAATGTGTTGGGGCAACTGTTTCTCCTGTTCGTACGTCAAGTTGATACAGGGGGGCTCGTATCGATGCACACGGGTGAACCTGTCGGCTTCCGACGACGATCCCGACCGCGATCCCGATGGCAATCCTGATGGCGGACAAAAAGTGATCGTCCGGTTGCCGCCGCGTTTCGTACCCCCCCTAGACTGAACTTCCAGCAGGTGGCTGCACCCTCGAAAGGCGCCCTCGTGTCCGTCGGCAACTCGCCCTCCGAAGACCGGCCTTCGGTCGGTCACGCCCTCGCCCAGGCCCGTATCGCGGCGGGGCTCTCCATCGACGAGGTCAGCACCAGCACGCGGGTGCGCGTCCCGATCGTGCAGTCGATCGAACAGGACGACTTCTCGCGGTGCGGCGGCGACGTCTACGCCCGCGGGCATATCCGGACCCTGGCGCGCGCCGTCGGCGTCGACCCCGAACCGCTGGTCGAGCAGTACGTCGCCGAGCACATCGGCGAGGAGGCGCCCGCTCCCGTCGCGCCGCTCTACGAGGCGCAGAAGATCCGTTCGGAGCCGCGCCGGGCGAACTGGACGGCGGCCATGGTCGCGGCGATCGTCGCCGTGGTGGGCTTCGTCGGCTTCACGGTCTTCACTGGCGGCAGCGGCGGCGACAAGACCGCGGCGAACTCCCCGAGCCCGTCCGCGACCACCAGCGCGCCCGCCGTCACCCAGTCGCCGCAGAGCAACGGCGCCGATCCGAAGACGGACCCGACCGACAGCGCCATCGCCGCGGCCCCGCCCGGCAAGGTCACCGTCAAGATCAGCGCCGAGAGCGGCACGAGCTGGGTCCAGGCCAGTGACGGCAACGGCAAGCAGCTCTTCCAGAAGTCGCTGAAGAAGGGCGAGTCCCAGACCTTCACCGACGACAAGAAGATCAAGCTCGTCGTCGGCAACGCGGGCGCCGTCAAGCTCTTCGTCAACGGCAAGGACCTCGGCGCCGCGGGCACCGACGGTCAGGTGGTGCGTCTCACCTACACGCCGGGTGACCCCACGCAGGGCTGAATTGTGCTTCCCCGCCGTCCCGGCACCACCGCGAGCACCGGTGGCGCGGGGGCGGCGGCGACATGGCCGGGTACGCTGAGCGTATGCCCGAACCCCGTACCGTCGCTCTTGTCACGCTCGGCTGCGCCCGCAATGAGGTGGACTCCGAGGAACTCGCCGGCCGGCTGGCGGCGGACGGATGGCAGTTGGTCGACGACGCCTCCGAGGCCGATGTGGCGGTCGTGAACACCTGCGGCTTCGTCGAGGCGGCCAAGAAGGACTCGGTGGACGCGCTGCTGGAGGCCAACGACCTCAAGGGGCAGGCGCGCACCCAGGCCGTCGTCGCGGTCGGCTGCATGGCCGAGCGGTACGGCAAGGAACTGGCCGAGGCGCTGCCCGAGGCGGACGGCGTACTCGGCTTCGACGACTACGCGGACATCTCCGACCGGCTGCGGACGATCCTGGCCGGCGGCGTCCACGCGTCGCACACCCCGCGCGACCGGCGCAAGCTGCTGCCGATCAGCCCGGCCGAGCGGCAGGCGGCGAGTGTGGCGCTGCCGGGGCACGCGCAGGGGCACGGGACGTCCGGCGAGGAGCCGGTTGAGGCCGCCGCGAGCGCTCTTGAGGCTTCCGAGGACTTCGCGGCCCAGGCGCCCGCCGACCTGCCCGAGGGCGTCGCGCCCGCCTCCGGACCGCGCGCGCCGCTGCGCCGCCGCCTGGACTCGGGACCCGTCGCCTCCGTGAAGCTCGCCTCCGGCTGCGACCGCCGCTGCACCTTCTGCGCGATCCCGTCCTTCCGCGGCTCCTTCATCTCCCGCCGCCCCTCCGACGTCCTCGGCGAGACCCGCTGGCTGGCCGGAGAGGGCGTCAAGGAGGTGATGCTGGTCAGCGAGAACAACACCTCGTACGGCAAGGACCTCGGCGACATCCGCCTGCTGGAGACGCTGCTGCCGGAGCTGGCGGCGGTCGACGGCATCGAGCGGGTCCGGGTCAGCTACCTCCAGCCCGCCGAGATGCGCCCCGGCCTGATCGACGCGCTCACCGGAACTCCGGGCGTCGTCCCGTACTTCGACCTGTCCTTCCAGCACTCCGCGCCCGCCGTGCTGCGCGCCATGCGCCGCTTCGGCGACACCGACCGCTTCCTCGAACTGCTGGACACCATCCGGGCCAAGGCCCCGGAGGCGGGTGTCCGCTCGAACTTCATCGTCGGCTTCCCCGGCGAGACGGAAGCCGATCTGGCCGAGCTGGAACGGTTCCTGGGCTCCGCGCGGCTGGACGCCATCGGCGTGTTCGGCTACTCGGACGAGGACGGTACGGAGGCGGCGACCTTCGGCGACAAGCTCGACGAGGACGTGGTCGCCGCCAGGCTCGCGCGGGTCTCGCGGCTGGCCGAGGAACTGACCGCGCAGCGCGCGGAGGAGCGGCTGGGCGCGACCGTACGGGTGCTGGTCGAGGCGGTGGACGAGGAGACCGGCGAGGTGACCGGCCGGGCCGACCATCAGGCGCCGGAGACCGACGGGCAGGTCGTGCTGGCGGTGCCCGACGGCGCTCCCGCCCCGCTGCCGGGGACCTTCGTCATGGCGAAGGTGACGGCGACCGAGGGCGTGGACCTGATCGCGGAGCCGCTGGACGTCCCGGCGGTTCCGGCGAGCCGTGTGGTTCCTGGGATTCCGGCGGTTCCTGAGATTCCCGAGATTCCTGAGGATACGACCGGGACGGCGAGTGCCGCGGGGGGCGTGACCGACGCCCCGCGCGGCCTGCAGGAGGTGGGCAGATGACCGGAGCCCCCGCGCCCGCCGCCCCGGCCTCCTCGACCCCCGACCACCTCGGGGACCCGGTGCTGCCCAAGGCCGACCTGTGGAACATCGCGAACATGCTCACGATGGCCCGGCTGGTCCTGGTCCCCGGCTTCGTGCTGCTGCTCGTGCACGGCGACGGGCACGACCCGGCCTGGCGCTCCTTCGCCTGGGCCGCCTTCGCCGTCGCGATGATCACCGACCTCTTCGACGGCGAGCTGGCCCGCCGCTACGGCCTGGTCACCGACTTCGGCAAGATCGCCGACCCCATCGCCGACAAGGCGATCATGGGCGCGGCGCTCGTCGGCCTGTCCGCCCTCGGCGACCTGCCCTGGTGGGTCACCGTCGTCATCCTCTTCCGCGAGCTGGGCATCACCGCCATGCGGTTCTGGGTGATCAGGCACGGCGTGATCCCCGCCAGCCGGGGCGGCAAGCTCAAGACGCTCACGCAGGGCATCGCCGTCGGCATGTACGTCCTGATCCTGACCGGCCCGCTGGCCACCGTACGGGCCTGGATGATGGGCGCCGCGGTCGTCCTGACCGTTGCCACCGGCTTCGACTACGTACGGCAGGCGGTCGTCCTGCGCCGCGCGGGACTGGCGGCGGAGCGCGCCGCGGTCGCGGCGGCCTCCGAGGCGGTCGCGGAAGCGGCCGCCGCTCCGGCCCAAGCTCCGGCGGGCGCTCCGGCGGGCGCGACCGCGGCGGATTCCGTGGCCGGCGTCGAGCTGGAGGCCGAGGCCGGGGCCGAGCGACCGCAGGGCGTATGACCGCCGCTGGGCGGGCGGACGCGGCGGAGGTACTGCGGCTGCTGGACGAGCGCGGCCGGACGCTGGCCGTCGCGGAGTCCCTGACCGGCGGTCTGGTGGCCGCGGAGCTGACCGGGGTGCCCGGCGCCTCCCGGACCTTCCGCGGCTCGGTGACGGCGTACGCGACAGCCCTCAAGCACGAGCTGCTCGGCGTGGACGCGGCCCTGCTGGCCGCGCGCGGCGCCGTGGACGCCCAGGTGGCCCGCGAGATGGCCGAGGGCGTACGGGACCGGCTCGGCGCCGACTGGGGCGCCGCGACGACCGGGGTGGCGGGACCCGACCCGCAGGACGGGCAGCCGGTGGGCACGGTGTTCGTGGCCGTCGCGGGTCCCGGCGGTGCGGTGGGCGCCGCGCTCAGGCTGTCGGGCGACCGTACGGAGATCCGGCGGGCGACCGTGGCCGCCGTATTCGAACTGCTGACCTCGGAGCTGAGGAAGACCCGCCCCGAGAAGAGTCCGGAGGCGAAGGATAGGGAAGAACACGGGGGGAAGGGATGTTTGCAGCCCTGAGTGAACACGACATCGCTCCCCGCACGGCCGGTGCCCGAGGCGGTACGGTGGGGCGAAGAGGATGCGGATTCGCGGTCCGAGGAGGGAGCCACCGATGATCCTGCTCCGTCGCCTGCTTGGTGACGTGCTGCGTCGGCAGCGCCAGCGCCAGGGCCGCACCCTGCGTGAGGTCTCTTCGTCCGCCCGGGTTTCCCTGGGCTATCTGTCAGAGGTCGAACGGGGGCAGAAGGAAGCGTCATCCGAGCTGCTCTCGGCGATCTGCGACGCCTTGGACGTTCCTATGTCCGAGGTGATGCGGGAGGTCAGTGACGATCTGTCGCTTGCCGAGCTGGCACAGTCGGCGGCGTCCGAGACCACTGCCGCGCCGATGCGGCCCCTGCTGGGTGCGGTCACTTCTGTCACGTCCATGACGTCCACACCGGACGAACGGATCACTATCAAGGCGCCCAAGAAGTCTGCCGAGGCTGTCGACGTGGTCGCCGCCTAGCCTTCTGACCTGCTTGTTCCGACGGCCCCGACCGGCTCGCTCCCGGTCGGGGCCGTCGGCGTGTGCCCGACGTCCGCCGGGCTTCGGCCGTTCCGCCGCCCTTCTCCCGGCCATCTCCCGCCGCGCTTCGGGCCGCGCTTTCGTCCGCGCTGTTGTTCGTGCTTTTGCCATGTGTGCGAGCCCGAGGCAGGGTAGGCGGGGAGGGTCAAGGGGGGCGAAACGGACCTCATGGTGTCGATCCGCTAGGAGAGAACCGCATGACTGTCGTCAAGAGCCCGCTGTCGGAGCCGGACCGGAAGACCGTCGGAGACGCGCTTCAAGGCGCCCTGGTGGACCTCCTGGACCTGTCGCTGCTCGCCAAGCAGGTGCACTGGAATGTCGTCGGCCCGCGCTTCCGCTCCGTCCATCTCCAGCTCGACGAGGTCGTCGACACCGCCCGGCTGCACTCCGACACGGTCGCCGAGCGGGCCTCCGCGATCGGCGTGACGCCTGACGGGCGGGCCCGCACGGTCGCCGAGACCAGCGGGATCGACACGGTGACCGACGGCTGGGTCAAGGACACCGAGGTCGTCGAGATCCTGGTCGCCGCGCTGGACGCCGTGATCGTGCGGATGCGCGAGCGGATCGAGACCACCGAGCAGCCCGATCCGGTCAGCCAGGACCTCCTGATCGGGATCACCGCCGACATCGAGAAGTTCCACTGGATGTTCCAGGCCGAGAACGTCTGACGCACGGCCGGAATGTCGCTTTGCGTGCATATGTCGCAGCTGGTCGTGGCCGTGCGGCGACCCTTTCGGGTGAACGTTGCCCGGGGCCTGCCGGCGCGCGGCTAGCGATCTTGGCGGCAGGGCATCGCACCTGAGTACGGGACCCGCCGCGGGCGGCCTCCCGCCGCAACCTCGGGGGTCCGAAGGAGGCGGCCATGCGCGCACTGCGAGTTTTCGTGCTCCAGGCCACGGACCGGGTGGGGGGCTGGTCATGGGACGGGTCATGGGGTCGGTCATGGCGCCGAACATCGGTGCGGCCGCCGGGCCGGGAGATGCCGGACGGTTCTCCGGTCCGCGGTAGGGGATTCGCGGGCCGCGGTGCTGAATCCGGTGTCCGCCGTACGGGATCGGGCCGGGGCGTACGCTCCGCCGCCGTTGTGTTCGCGCTCGCCTGCGGGCTGCTGTGGTGGTGGGCGGTGCTGCGGCTGTGGATACGGCCGGAGGCCGTCGGGCCGTGGGAGGGCGCGATGGCCGCGGGCGGCTGGAGCCTCGGGCTCATACCGCTGCACGCGGTGCCGACGGTGAAGCGGCGGATGCGGGCGGCCGTGGCGGGGGACGCGGACGGGCCGTCCTTTCCGCGGGGGCCGATGGAACGGGTGCGGACCGGACGGCTGTCGCCCGACGCCGGATTCCGGGGATGCGTCCTACCAGGGCATGGCCACCCCGCCGTTGGGGCGGAGGATCTGGCCGGTGACGAAGGCGGAGGCGTCTGAGGCGAGGTAGAGCACGGCCGGGGCCACGTCCTCGGGCCTGCCGACCCGGCCCAGCGGGGACATGCGTGCCAGCGACTCCTCGGCGCGCGCCTGCGCCCTCTCGTCGAACACCCCGTCGGCGCCGGTGCCGTAGTGCGCGGTCATCGGGGTGCGGATGAAGCCGGGAGCCACGGTGTTGGCGCGGATGCCGAGCGGGCCCAGCTCGGTGGCGAGGGTCTTGGTGAGCTGGACGACGGCCGCCTTGGACACGCTGTAGCAGAGCAGGCCGCGCGCGCCCGTGTCGATCGCGCTGGACGACATCGTGATGATGCTGCCGCCGCCGCGGTCGGCCATCGCGCGGGCCGCCTCCTGGGCGCAGTGCAGCACCCCGCGGAAATTCACCGCCAGGACGCGGTCCAGGTCGTCGTCGCTGGTGTCGAGGACGCCGCTGCTGTGCATGATCCCGGCGACGGCCGCCAAGATGTCGAGGCCGCCGTGGTCCCGGACGATGCCGGCGACGGTCCGGGCGATGGCCGCTCTGTCGGTGACGTCGAGCGCCCTGGGCTCGGCCCGGCCGCCGGCCTCATCGATCAGCGCCGCCGTCTCGCGTACCCCCGGCTCGTCCCGGTCCGCGCACACCACGACCGCGCCCGCTGACGCCAGCGACCGCGCGCTGGCCCGGCCGATCCCGCTCGCCGCTCCGGTGACCAGGGCGACCCGCCCGCTGAGGTCGTACGCCGTGACCGTCATGAGTCCGACCGTACGACCGTATCTGACGGTGCGTCAATTGCCGTGCGGGGGCGGACCTTTCTGACAGCTCGGGCACCAGTACGCGACCCGGCTCTGGTCCGCTCTGCCGTGCCGGTCGGTCCTGACCGTGGTGCCGCAGCGCAGGCACGGCCGGTTCGCCCGGTCGTAGACCCAGTGCGTACGGCCGCGCCGCGTATCGCCCGTGGTGATGTGGCCGGGGCGCTCCTTGTTCGCCTCCAGCAGCCGCTTCGCCAGCGCGACCACCTTCTCCGGCGCCCTGACGTCGCCGACCGCCGTCCACGGTGTCACCCCGCGCAGAAAACACAGCTCGACCACGTACACATTGCCGAGCCCCGCCATATTGCGCTGGTCGAGCAGCGCCTCGGCGATCTCCCGCTCCGGCTCCGCGACCAGCCGCGCCAGCGCTTGCGCCGGGTCCCAGTCGGGCCCGAGCAGATCGGGGCCCAGGTGGCCGACGGCCTCGGACTCCTGCGCGGTCGGCAGCAGCGCCAGTACCGGCAGCCGGTAGCCGACGGCCGTCCTGTGCTCCGTCTCCAGCACCGCCCTGATCTGGTGGGCGGGACCGCCGCGCCAGCGCTCACCGGGCGCGTACAGGTGCCAGGAGCCCTCCATCCGCAGATGCGAGTGGAGCGTCGCGCCGCCGTCCAGCCGGGTGAGGAGGTGCTTGCCGCGGCTCACCACTTCGAGGACCCGGCGGCCGGTCAGATCGGCCGTGGCCAATTGCGGCACCCGCAGGTCGGCCCGCACGAGGGCGCGCCCCGCCAGCGCGTCATGCAGTCGGCGGGCCGTCAGCCAGACCGTGTCTCCCTCGGGCATCTGTCCATGATGACGCGGGGCGGGGGCGGGGGTCACGTCGGGGCGGCGGCGGTTTCGGCGCGCCCCTGGGGGCGGGGTGCTGGGGGTTCGGGTGCGGGATCAGCCGAGCAGGCGGCGTTCGGTCGCCGCGGCCACCGCGCCCGCGCGGGTGTCGACGCCGAGCTTGTCGTAGATCCGGCCGAGGTGGGTCTTGACGGTGGCCTCGCTGATGAACAGGGCGCGGGCGATGTCGCGGTTGCCGAGGCCGCGGGCGAGCTGGCCGAGGATGTCGCGCTCACGGGTGGTCAACTGCGGTCCCGGCGCGCGCATATGGGCCATCACGCGCCCCGCGACCGGCGGCGACAGCGCGGTGCGGCCCTGCGCGGCGGCGCGGATCGCGGAGAACAGCTCCTCCGGGCGCTCGGCCTTCAGCAGGTAGCCGGTCGCGCCCGCCTCGATGGCGCGGGTGATGTCGGCGTCGGTGTCGTACGTGGTGAGGACGAGGACGTACGGGCCGCCGTGCGCCGTGCCTGTCCCGGGCGCGGCGGCTGCTCCGGACGTGGCGGCTGCTCCGGGCGTGGCGGCTGTTCCGGGCGTCTCCGGCCGAACGGATTCGGCCGGTGCGTGGGCCGCTGCGGCGGCGATCCGGCGGGTGGCCTCGACGCCGTCGATGCCCGGACCGAGCTGGAGGTCCATGAGGACCACGTCCGGCCGCGTCTTCGCGGCCATCGCGACGGCCTCCTCGCCGCTGCCCGCCTCGCCCACCACCTCGATGCCGTCCGCGCTGGCCAGCAGCGCCATCAGTCCGGCACGCACCACGGCGTGGTCGTCGCAGACCACGAGACGGACGGGTCGGATCTCGGTCACGGCGCGGCCTCCAGGGCTTCGAGGGGGACGGCGACGGACAGCACGGTGCCCTCGCCGGGGGCTGACTCGATGCTCAGGGTGCCGCCGAGCTGGCCCACCCGCGCGCGGATCGCGGGCAGCCCGTGGCCGCGTACCCCGGTGGCGGCGACGGCGGCCGGATCGAAGCCGCGCCCGTCGTCGGAGACGTCGAGCAGCACCTCGTCGTCGAGATACGTCAGCGTGAGCGTGGCGTGGGCGGCCCCGGCGTGCTCCGCGGTGTTGGCGAGCGCGCCCTGCGCGATCCGCAGCAGCGCCGACCGCGTACGGTCCGGGAGCGGCACGGGCGCGCCCTCCACGTGGCAGCGGACCGTGAGGGCCGACGGCCGGGAGCGGGGAGCGTGCTCGGAGTCGTCAGAGCCTTCGGAGCGGTCAGAGCTTTCGGAGCGGTCAGAGCCTTCGGAGCGGTCAGAGCCTTCGGAGTGCTGCGCGGCGAGCGCGCGCAGGGCGTCGTCCAGATCCTGTCCGACGAGCGCGGCGGGCGCGAGGTCGTGCACGAAGCGGCGTGCTTCGGCGAGATTCTGCTCGGCCACGGCGGTGGCGGTACGGACGTGGCCGCGGGCGGCGTCCGGTGCCGTCTCCCAGATCCGGTCCGCGGCCTGGAGCAGCATCCGCTGGCTGGACAGGCCCTGCGCGAGGCTGTCGTGGATCTCCATCGACAGCCGCTGCCGTTCCGCGAGGGTGCCCTCGCGCCGTTCGGTGGCCGCCAGTTCGCGGCGGGTGCGCACCAGGTCGTCGATGAGGGCCTGCTGACGGCCGGTCTGCCGCCGCATGTGGACGAAGACGGCGGTGGCGAGGGTGGCGACGGCGGGTGGCAGCAGCACCAGATTGGGGTCCGTCCCGTCCGCCAGCCGCAACTCCGCGATGACGACGAGTACGGCGAGCACCGCCACGAGCGCCACGGCCGCCCGGGTCGGCAGCGACCGCAGGCTCGTGTAGATGAGCGGGACGGCGCACCAGGCGAAGCTCGGCGCCAGCAGGACGACGACGGTCCAGCAGGCGACGAGGGCGGCGAGGCGTGCCAGCTCCCACCTGCGGGGGAGCGGTTCGCGTCGCCGTCCGGGCCGACGGCCCGCGAACTGGAGGACCGTGAGCGCCACGCTCAGCCCGATCACCCACGGCAGGCGACCGCTGCCGGGGTGCCGGTCGACGAAGCGGATGAGGGCGCCCGCGAGGAGGACGACGAAGGCGCCGTTCATGACCGCCGCCAGCCACCAGCCGTCCGGATCGGGGCTCGGCTCCGGGTCCCGCTCCGATGCGGGCTCCGGCCTCAGCTCCCATACCGCATCCGAATCCGGCTCCGGCTCCGGCTGCGGCCTCCGGTTCGGCTCTGGCGTCCGGTTCGGCTCCGGGGTCGGGACCGGGGGCGCGTCCCGGTCCTGGCCGGGCGGCGGCGAGCTGTGCATCGGGGCTCCTGGTCGAGGGCGGGGTCGGGGCGCTGCGAGCGGTACGGGAGGCGACCCGGTGACCGGCCGCCATTCGCAGCGTGACCTGCCGGAACGGCCCGCGCATCGACCGATCGGATGACCCGCCTGTCCTCCATCATGCCCGCGCGGGCGAGCCGTATCGCGGACCGGCGCGGCCCCGGTCCGGCCCGAGGATCGAAGGCAGAGGCGGGAACGCGAAGGCGGTCCCGCAGACCCGAGGAGTTGGAACGTCCATGAACAAGATGTCCTCCCGTACCCGCGTCCTGACCGGTGCCGTGGCCGTCGCAGCCGTCGGCGCGGCCACCTTCGGCGCCGTCTCCGCGACCGCCGCCGCCCCGGCCGCGTCCGGCAAGGCCGCCCCCGCCTCGGCGAGCGCCGCCGCGAACAGCAAGGACACCCGTCAGGTCGACCGGCTCACCACCGCCGCCGCGACGAAGGCCGCGCAGGCGGCCCTCGACGCCGCGAACCGCGCCGGCCAGCGCGTCACCGTCGCCGTCGTCGACCGGGACGGCAACACCGTCGTCACCCTGCGCGGCGACGGCGCGGGACCGCAGTCGTACGAGTCCTCCGAGCGCAAGGCGTACACCGCCGTGTCCTGGAACGCCCCCACCTCCGAACTCTCCCAGCGCCTCCAGCAGACTCCGCAGCTCAAGGACATCCCCGGCACGCTCTTCCTCGCGGGCGCCGTTCCGGTCACGGCCAAGAGCGGGCCCGTCGCGGCCGTCGGCGTCGCGGGCGCGCCCAGCGGGGACCAAGACGAGCAGTTCGCCCGGGCGGGAGCGGCAACGCTCGGCCATTGAAGGCCGCCGGGCGGGGGGACACTCACCCCGGCGCCCGACAGACGTGAGCCGTGCGGGAAGCCCGAAGCACCGGAGAAGCCGGAGAAGCGGGAAAACCCGGAGAAGCGGGAAAAACCGGAAAACCCGGAGAAGCTTTCCGGAGAAGGAGGAGACACCGGCATGGCCGACCTGAACACCAGGCTGCTGGACGCCGCCCACTGCGGCGACGCGGAGCAGGTGACCGCCCTGCTCGACGCGGGCGCGGACATCGAGACCCGCGACGACCAACGGCGCACCCCGCTGCTGCTCGCCGCACTCGCCGACCACCCCGAAGCGGCCCGCAGGCTGGTCGCCGCCGGGGCCGATCCCAACGCGCGGGACTACCGCCAAGACACCCCCTGGCTGGTCACCGGCGTGACCGGCAGCGTCGAGATGATGCGCGCCCTGCTGCCCGCGCACCCCGACCTGACCCTCACCAACCGCTACGGCGGCGTCTCCGTCATCCCCGCCTCCGAACGCGGCCACGTCGCCTACGTCCGCGCCGTCCTCGCCGAGACCGACATCGACGTCAACCACGTCAACCGCCTCGGCTGGACCGCCCTCCTCGAAGCCGTCATCCTCGGCGACGGCGGCGCCGACCACCAGGAAATCGTCCGACTCCTCCTCGCCGCCCACGCTTCCCCCTCCCTCCCCGACGCCGACGGCGTCACCCCTCTCCAGCACGCCGAACGCCGTGGCTTCGACGCCATCGCCCAACAACTCCGCGCCGCGACCTGACGCAGGCCCAGACCCCGGTCCCCTCGCCGGTCCCCGCCCCGCCCCGCCGGGGCGGGCGACCGGCTGAGGCGAGCCCGCGACCGGTCGCCCAGGGCGAGGCGAGACGCACCCCACGGCCGGTGCGTCCGGGCGGACCGCAGACCGGGGCGACTCCCTGGGGGGCCAGGTCGAGATCCCGGCCCGCCACGACTGCCCCACGCAGTGGCCCGCTGCTTCCGCCGCCCTGCGTCCGACCGGGCTCTATCCGCCGTCCCGCAGGCGCAGGCCCCGCGGAGTGGCGTGGAAGCCCGCGGCTTCCAGAGCACGGCCGAGCGGCGAGGTGAGGGCCGACTCACCGTTGGTCCGCTCCACCGTGAGGCGGCCCAGCGCGCCCTCGCGGACGGCCAGCGCCAGCGCGTCCGCGGCGGCCTGGAGACGTATCTCGTCGTCGGGCCACGCCAGCAGCGTCTTGCCGCCGCGCTCGACGTAGAGGGCGGGCTCTCCGTCGATGAGGACGACCAGGGCGCCGGCTTTGCGGCCCGGTTTGTGGGTGACGCCCGCGGGCTGCTCGGGCCAGGGGAGGGCCGCGCCATAGGCGTTCGCGGGGTCGGCGGCGGCGAGCACCACCGTACGGGCGCGGGAGGCGTGCTCCTCCTCGCGGTCGCGCGCCGTGCTCAGGGCGCGCAGCCGGTCGACGGCGCCGTCCATGGCGAATTGGGCCGCCCCCAGACCCTCCACCACATAGCCGCGCCGGGCCTGCCCGGTCTCCTCGAAGGCCGCGAGCACCCGGTAGGCCGCGGAGAAGCCGCCCGCGACGCCCTCTGCGGCCACCGCGCCCCGGGTGACCACGCCGTGCCGGTCGAGCAGCGTGTGGGTGAGGGCGTGCGCCCGCAGCGTCGGGTCGGGCTCGGCGGACGGTACGAGGGACCAGCGGCCCGCGGTGGTCGGCGGACCGGAACGGGACGCCGTCGCACGCGGGGCGCGGGTCGCCAGCGAGCTGTACCGACCGCGCGGAACGGCCCGCGGCGCCCGGTGCGCGGTGGAACCCGCCGTGCGGCCCGAGCCGAGGAGCGCCCTGAGCGGCGACAGGGTGTCGTTGGTGAGCCGTCCCGACCAGGCCAGGTCCCAGACGGCGTCGGTCAGTTGGGGATCGGTGGTGTCCTGCCCCGCGGCGCGCACCTGCTCGGCGATCTGCCGGAAGAAGAGACCGTAGCCGCCGGACAGCGCGGCCAGCACCGCCTCGTGCAGCGGGGACAGCTCCAACGGCTGCGGGGCGGGCAGCAGCAGGGGGGCGCTGTCGGCGAGGTAGAGCGACACCCAGCCGTCCTTGCCCGGCAGGGCGCCCGCCCCGGCCCACAGGATCTCGCCGGAGGCCGTCAACTCGTCCAGCATCGCCGGGTTGTAGCCCGTCACCCGGGACGGCAGCACCAGCTTCTCCAGCGCCGACGCGGGTACGGACGCGCCCTGCAACTGCTCCACGGCCCGCACCAGCCCGTCCGGACCGCGCAGGCTGTGCGTGCCCACGTGCTGCCACTGCGGGAGGAAGACGCCGAGCGTGGCGGGCGGCACGGGCTCCAACTCCTGCCGCAGCGCGGCCAGCGAGCGGCGCCGCAACCGCCGCAGCACCGTCGCGTCGCACCACTCCTGGCCCGCGCCGCCCGGCCGGAATTCGCCCTGCACCGTACGGCCCGCCGCCGTCAGCCGTTGCAGCGTCCCGTCCGCCACCGCGGTGCCCAGGCCGAATTTCCCGGCCGCCTCCTTGGTCGTGAACGGCCCGTGCGTGCGCGCGTACCGGGCGAGCAGATCCCCCAGCGGGTCCTTCACCGGCTCGGTGAACGCCACCGGCACGCCCACCGGCAGCGCCGTACCGAGCGCGTCCCGCAACCGCCCCGCGTCCTCGACCGCCGCCCAGTGCTCCGCCCCGGCGATCCGCACCCGGATCGCCCGCCTTGCCGTCTCCAGCTCCTCCGCCCATCCCGGCTCCGCGCCCCGCGCGGCCAACTCCGCGCCGGTCAGCGGTCCGAGCACCCGCAGCAGATCCGCGACCCCCTCGGCGCTCTTCACCCGCCGGTCCTCGGTCATCCACTGCAATTCGGAGTCCAACTCGGCCAGGACATCGGCGTCCAGCAACTCGCGCAGCTCCGCCTGGCCCAGCAGCTCCGCCAGCAGCCGCGAGTCCAGCGACAGCGCCGCGGCCCGCCGCTCCGCCAGCGGCGAGTCGCCCTCGTAGAGGAACTGTGCCACATAGCCGAACAGCAGCGAGCGGGCGAAGGGCGAGGGCTCGGGTGTGGTCACCTCGACCAGCCGCACCCTGCGGGCCTCGATGTCGCCCATCAGCTCCACCAGACCCGGCACGTCGAAGACGTCCTGAAGGCATTCGCGGACCGCCTCGAGGACGATCGGGAACGAGCCGAACTCCGAGGCGACCTGGAGCAGTTGAGAGGCTCGCTGGCGCTGCTGCCACAGCGGGGTGCGCTTTCCGGGGTCGCGGCGCGGCAACAGCAGGGCGCGGGCGGCGCACTCGCGGAACCGGGAGGCGAACAGGGCCGAGCCGCCCACCTGATCGGTGACGAGCTGTTCGACCTCGCCCTTGTCGAAGGCGACATCCGCCGCGCCCACCGGCGACTGCTCGGGGTCGAACTCCGCTCCGCGCAGCACCGGATCGGAGTCCAGCAGGTCCAGGCCCATCAAGTCGGCGTCCGGCAGCCGCAGCACGATCCCGTCGTCGGCGTGCATCGCCTGGGCGTCCAGGCCGTAGCGCTCCTGGAGCCGCGCGCCGAGCGCCAGCGCCCACGGCGCGTGCACCTGCGCGCCGAAGGGGGAGTGGATGACGACCCGCCAGTCGCCCAACTCGTCGCGGAACCGCTCGACCACGATCGTCCGGTCGTCCGGCACATGACCGCACGCCTGCCGCTGCTCGGCCAGATACGACAGCACATTGTCCGTCGCCCAGGTGTCGAGACCGGCCGCCGTCAGCCGCTCCCTGGCCCGCTCCGGTGCCAGCGCGCCCACCTCGCGCAGGAACGCGCCCAGCGCACGGCCGAGTTCGAGCGGGCGGCCGAGCTGGTCGCCCTTCCAGAACGGCAGCCGTCCCGGCACTCCCGGCGCGGGCGAGACCAGGACCCGGTCGCGGGTGATGTCCTCGATGCGCCACGAGGTGGTGCCCAGGGTGAAGACGTCCCCGACCCGGGACTCGTACACCATCTCCTCGTCCAGTTCCCCGACCCGGCCGCCGCCCTTCTTCGGGTCGGAGCCCGCCAGGAACACCCCGAACAGCCCGCGGTCGGGGATCGTGCCGCCGGAGGTGACGGCGAGCCGCTGGGTGCCGGGGCGTCCGGTCACCGTGTTCGCCACCCGGTCCCACACCAGGCGCGGGCGCAGCTCGGCGAAGGCGTCCGAGGGGTAGCGCCCGGCCAGCATGTCGAGGACCGCGATGTAGGCGGAGTGGGGCAGCGCCGAGAACGGCGCCGCACGCCGCACCAGGGCCAGCAGGTCGTCTACGTCCCAGGTGTCGAGCGCGGTCATCGCCACGATCTGCTGGGCCAGCACGTCCAGCGGATTCGCGGGCACCCGTAGCGACTCGATCGCGCCCTGCCGCATCCGCTCGGTCACCACGGCGGACTGCACCAGGTCACCGCGGTACTTGGGGAAGACCACCCCGGTGGAGACCGCTCCCACCTGGTGCCCCGCGCGCCCGACCCGTTGCAGACCGGAGGCGACCGAGGGCGGCGACTCCACCTGCACCACCAGATCGACCGCGCCCATGTCGATCCCCAGCTCAAGGCTGGAGGTCGCGACGACCGCGGGCAGCCGCCCCGCCTTCAGGTCCTCTTCCACCAGGGCCCGCTGCTCCTTGGACACCGAGCCGTGGTGTGCCCTGGCCAGCACCGGCGGCGTGCCCTTGGCGGCACCGGACTGGGCCATGATCTCGGCGGGGGAGTGCGCCTCGGGCAGCGCCTCGCCCTCGGCCCGCTCGTAGGCGATCTCATTGAGCCGGTTGCACAGCCGCTCCGCCAGACGGCGCGAATTGGCGAAGACGATCGTGGAGCGGTGCGCCTGCACCAGGTCGGCGATCCGCTCCTCCACATGCGGCCAGATCGAGGCCCGCTCGGCGGGACCCGCCGCCGGCCCGGTGTGCTCGGCCACCGGGGAGCCGCCCAGCTCGCCCAGATCCTCCACCGGCACGACCACCGACAGGTCGAACCGCTTCTGCGACGGCGGCTGGACGATCGTCACCTTGCGGCGCGGCGACAGATAGCGGGCGATCTCGTCCACCGGCCGCACGGTCGCCGACAGCCCGATCCGGCGGGCGGGCCGGTCAAGGAACTCGTCCAGCCGCTCCAGGGAGAGCGCCAGATGCGCCCCGCGCTTGGTGCCCGCGACCGCGTGCACCTCGTCCAGGATCACCGTCTCGACCCCGCTCAGCGCCTCCCGCGCGGCGGAGGTGAGCATCAGGAACAGCGATTCGGGGGTGGTGATCAAAATGTCCGGCGGTCTGGTCACCAGCGCCCGCCGCTCCGCCGGAGGCGTGTCGCCCGAGCGGATGCCGACCCGGACCTCGGGCTCCGGCAGTCCCAGCCGTACCGACTCCTGCCGCAGCCCGGCGAGCGGGCTGCGCAGATTTCGCTCGACGTCCACCGCGAGCGCCTTCAGCGGCGACACGTACAGCACCCGGCACCTGCGGCGGGCCTCGGCGGGCGGCGGGGTGCTGGCCAGCCGGTCCAGGGCGGCGAGGAAGGCCGCCAGCGTCTTGCCGGAGCCGGTCGGCGCGACGACCAGCACGTCGGAGCCCTCGGCGATGGCCGACCACGCCCCGGCCTGGGCGTCGGTGGGCTCGCTGAACGCCCCCGTGAACCACGCGCGGGTGGCCGGGGAGAACGCGTCGAGACTGCTGCGACTGGACATGGCATCCATCCTGCCTCGCCGCACCGACACCGCGCGGCGGCCGACCCCTCAGCCTGTGGATAACTCGCTGGACGCCCCGGCCCGCCACCGGTCCACAATGGCCGTGTGACGGTGCGAGAGCAGGCCAGGTACTGGGAGCACCCCGGACTGCCCGGAGTCGACCTGCTGCGTGCCCGCTATGTCCGGCACACCTTCACCCGGCACGCCCACGACAGCTACGTGATCGCGGCGGTCACCGGAGGCGTCGAGGGCATCGGGCTGCCCGGCGGAGCCGAGCGGGCGGGCGCGGGCGGAGTCGTCCTGATCAACCCCGAGACCCCGCACACCGCCTACGCGGGCGTCGAGGAGGGCTGGAGCTACCGGGTCCTCTACCCCTCGCCCGCCGTGGTCGCCGCCGTCGCCGCGGAGACCACGGCGCTGCGCGGCACCCCCTCCTTCAACGCCTCGGTGCTCGACGACCCCGTGACCGCCCGCATGATCACCGACGTCCACCGCGCCGCGGAAGGCGACAACGCGCTCGCCGCCGACACGCAGCTGCGCCTCGTCGTCGCCCGGATGCTCGCACGCCACGCGAACTCCGCGGCCCTCGGACCCGCGCCCGTCGCGGGCGCGGGCGTCGCGGCCCGCGCCCGTGACCTGCTGGCCACCCGCCTGGCGGCCCCGCCGAGCCTGGAGGAACTGGCCCGTGAGGTCGGCACCGGCCCCTTCGCCCTGCTGCGCGCCTTCAAGGCCGCCTACGGGCTGCCGCCGCACGCCTGGCTGACCAGCGAAAGGGTCAGGGCCGCCCGCCGCCTGCTCGACACAGGCGTCAGCCCGGCCGACACGGCCGCCGCCGTCGGCTTCACCGACCAGCCCCACCTCAACCGGCACTTCGCCCGGATCGTCGGCGTCCCGCCCGGCGCATACCAACGCGAGCGCAAGAACGTACAAGACCCGCCGTCCCGCCGTCCCTAGCCTCATGCGGGTGACGGGACATCCGATAGCCACAGAACCCGCGGAATCCGCCGACCGCAGAGAATCCACCGGGCCGGCGGACCGGCAGCCACGCTCCGCGCGCGCCCAGGTCGTCCGCGACGCCCTCGGGGTGGGCGTCGCCGTCGGGCTCTCCGGCTTCGCCTTCGGCGTGACCTCCGCCGGAGCCGGGCTCGCACTCGCCCAGACCTGCGCCCTGTCCCTGCTGGTGTTCACCGGAGCGTCGCAATTCGCCCTGGTCAGCGCCCTGGGGGCGGGCGGCAACCCCTTCGCGGCAGCCGCGGGAGCCTTCTTCCTCGGCACCCGCAACGCCTTCTACGGGCTCCGGCTCTCCCAACTCCTCCGCCTGCCCGCCGCGATACGGCCGCTGGCCGCGCAGTGGGTCATCGACGAGACCTCCGCGGTCGCGCTGGCGCAGACGGACCGCGCCTCCGCGCGGCTGGGCTTCACCGTCACTGGAGGCAGCCTCTACGCCCTGTGGAATCTGACCACCCTCATCGGCGCCCTGGGCGCCTCGGCGCTCGGCGACCCCGCTTCCTGGGGGCTGGACGCGGCAGGCCCCGCCGTCTTCCTCGCGCTCCTCGCCCCCATGGTCAAGGGGCGCGCCGAACGGGCGGTCGCCGCGGTCGCCGTCCTCCTCGGCCTTGTCTGCCTGCCACTCCTGCCCGCCGGAGTCCCGGTCCTGGTCGCCGCCCTGGCAGCGCCCCTCGTCCTGGCCGTCACCCGCGCGAAGCGCACCGGAGAGGACGCGTCAGGAACCGTACGGAAGCCGGAACGGGCACCAGCACAGGCACCAGCACAGGCACCAGCAAAGGCACCAGCACGGGCATCGGCATCGGCACCGGCACGCGAAGAGGGAGAGACAGCGGAATGAGCACAGGAGCGAGTACCTGGATCGCCGTCATCGTGACGGCCCTCGGCTGCTACGCGGTCAAACTGCTGGGCCTGTCCGTACCGGCGGGATTGCTGGAACGCCCCGTGGTCAAGCGCCTCGCCGCGCTCGTGCCCATCGCGCTCCTCGCCGCGCTCACCGCCCTCCAGACCTTCGGCACCAGCGGACTGCGGCTGGCCGTGGACGCGCGCTCGGCCGGGCTCGCGGCAGCGGCCGTCGCCCTCCTGCTGCGGGCGCCCTTCCTCGTGGTGGTGGCCGCGGCCGTCGTCGTGACCGCGGCCGTACGGGCCGTTTCCGGCATGTGAGCCACGGGCCGGTCCTCCGCGACATCCGGTGCCCGGTCACCGGCGTAAGGACCGGGCACCTGGATCAGCGCCCCTTACCCGCGCGGCCTCGCCGTCAGCCCAGACGGCCGTACGCGCGCAGCGTCCGCAGCGCCTCGATCGTCACCATGGGCCGCCCTTCGAGGGCGGAGCCCGGCGCCCACTCGCGCCAGGTGATCGGCCAGCCGCCGTCGTCGCCCTGCTGCCCCGCGAGATGGTCCAGCGACCGTTCCATCTCGGTGTCGGTGAACCACGACCGGGCGGCCGAGTCGGGGGAGGGCGCGAAGTCGTGGGCGAAGTGGTGTTCGCCCGGCGCGTATCCGGTCGGCGGCGCGACCCGCCCGGCGCGCTCGGGCTCCAGCAGCGCCAGACCCTGCTCTCGCACCAGTCGTCCCAGCCGCTCCACCGCGCCCTGCGCACGCGGCCGGTCCTGCGCCGAGGCCAGGAACGCCAGCGAGGCCAGCACCTCGTAGGGATGCGTCCGGTCCAGGGCGTCGATCGCCGCCCAGCAGAAGTCCGTCGACCTGAACAGCCACGCGTGCCACACCTCGTTGCGGCGCAGCAGCCCCACCACGGGCCCGGTGGCGAGCAGGTCACCGGGCGGGTCGTCGGAGATCCGCATCCAGGGCGCGTACGGATAGCCGCGCAAGGACGCGTCGACCGCGGGCAGCGCGCCCTCCGCCGTCGAGCACGCCGTCAGATAGCGGCAGATGCGCTCGGCCCTGCCGCCCCTGCACCGGTCGATCTCGTCCAGCACCCGCAGCGCGTACGCCACGTGCAGCGGCTGGCTCACCGGGCCGCGCAGGTCGGGCTCCAGCGCGTGGCCGTATCCGGCGTCGTCATTGCGGTACGCGTCGAGCGCGGTCTCGACCGCGTCGCCGTCGCCGTCGAGGAAGTGGAAGGCGAACCTGCGCTGCTCGAGCACACGGGCGGTGAGCCACACGAACTGCTCGGCGCGACCTAGCGGGGTTGCTGGCATGCGCGCACCCTAGGGCGTGCGCGGCGGCCTGGAACACGGCCGAGCCGAGGAGCCACCCGGCTGTGTGACGGTACGCGTGCGGGCGCGGGATACTGGCAGTCATGCGGTTGACGATTTTCTGGGAGCGGATGCGCGCGCACTTCGGCGACGCGTACGCCGATTCCTTCGCGCGGGACCATGTGATGGCCGAATTGGGCGGCCGTACGGTGCATCAGGCGCTGGACGACGGCTGGGAGGCCAAGGACGTCTGGCGCGCGGTGTGCGCCTCGATGGACGTGCCCGCCGCCAAGCGCTGACGCGGCGTCGCGAGCGGAGCGACGGATTCAGGAGCGGCCCGACACCCCCGGCGGGTCGCTTGACATCAAATTCGAACATCCATTCTTATGGCTTGTGCCGGGTGGATTTCCGTGGTGACGAAGCGTGTTTCCGCCGGAGTTATCCACAGCACGGGGCGACGGCCGGGCGCGTTGTCAGTGCCAGGCGCTAGCGTCGTGGACGTGAAGCGATCGAACCAGACATCCCGGGTGGAGCCCATGGCAGGAAACGACCGCGAGAAGGCGCTCGACGCCGCGCTCGCGCAGATTGAACGGCAGTTCGGCAAGGGCGCGGTCATGCGCCTGGGCGACCGGCCGAACGAACCCATCGAAGTCATCCCCACCGGATCGACCGCTCTTGACGTGGCACTCGGCGTCGGCGGCCTGCCGCGCGGCCGAGTGGTGGAGGTCTACGGCCCGGAGTCCTCCGGTAAGACGACCCTCACCCTGCACGCGGTGGCCAACGCCCAGCGGGCGGGCGGCACGGTGGCGTTCGTGGACGCCGAGCACGCGCTGGACCCCGACTACGCCAAGGCGCTCGGCGTCGACACGGACAATCTGATCCTGTCCCAGCCGGACACCGGCGAGCAGGCGCTGGAGATCGTGGACATGCTGGTCCGCTCCGGCGCTCTCGACCTCATCGTGGTCGACTCCGTGGCAGCCCTCGTGCCACGGGCCGAGATCGAGGGCGAGATGGGCGACTCGCACGTGGGTCTCCAGGCCCGCCTGATGAGCCAGGCCCTGCGCAAGATCACCAGCGCGCTCAACCAGACCAAGACCACCTGCATCTTCATCAACCAGCTCCGCGAGAAGATCGGTGTGATGTTCGGCTCGCCGGAGACCACCACCGGTGGCCGCGCGCTGAAGTTCTACGCCTCCGTCCGGCTCGACATCCGCCGGATCGAGACCCTCAAGGACGGCACCGAGGCGGTCGGCAACCGTACCCGCGTCAAGGTCGTCAAGAACAAGGTCGCGCCGCCCTTCAAGCAGGCCGAGTTCGACATCCTCTACGGCCACGGCATCAGCCGTGAGGGCGGCCTGATCGACATGGGCGTCGAGCACGGCTTCGTCCGCAAGTCCGGCGCCTGGTACACGTACGAGGGCGACCAGCTCGGTCAGGGCAAGGAAAATGCGCGCAATTTCCTGAAGGACAACCCCGACCTGTCGGACGAGATCGAGAAGAAGATCAAGGAGAAGCTCGGCGTCGGCGTGCCGAAGGTCGAGGCGCCGGGCGCACAGCCCGGGGCGGACGCGGCAGGACCCGCGGCCGTGGCCAAGACCGACGCGCCCAAGGCCGAGGTCCCCGCGCCCAAGGGCGCGAAGGCGACCAAGGCGACCGCCGCCAAGGCCTGACGCCGTGGCGCGCAGGTCCCCTGAGCGCGGCGGCTCTTCCGAGTCGAGGGCCTCGCGAGAGCCGCCGCTCGATCCCGAGGAGCAGGCGCGGGCGCTGTGCCTGCGCCTGCTCACCGGGACGCCCCGCACCCGCAGGCAGCTCGCCGACGCCCTGCGCAAGCGCGAGATCCCGGACGAGGTCGCCGAGCACGTCCTGGAACGCTTCCAGGACGTGGGGCTGATCGACGACCAGGCGTTCGCCAACTCCTGGGTGGAGTCCCGGCACCGCGGCCGGGGTCTCGCCCGCCGTGCCCTCGCACAGGAGCTCCGCCACCGCGGAGTGGATGCGGAGCTGGTGAACGAAGCGGTCGGACTGCTCGACCACGACCAGGAGGAGCAGACCGCCCGCGAGCTGGTACGCCGCAGGCTGCCGGGCACCCGCGGGCTGGACCGCGACAAGCGGATCCGCCGCGTCGCGGGCATGCTCGCCCGCAAGGGCTACTCCGAGGGCCTGGCCCTCCGGGTGGTCCGGGAAGCGCTCGCCGCCGAGGGCGTCGAAGAGGAGCCCTGGGAGTGACGGCGGCGAGGACGGCGGAATCCTGGAAGGCGAGGGAGTACGAAGGCCCCGCCACCGGACGTCGCCCTGCCGCCAGGGCCTCCGAAAACCGCCCCGCCGTCCGGCACCGGGACCATCCGCCAAGGGAGACGGTGCCGGTGACCGGCAGCCCCGGCGGGCTGACGGTGACCGTCCGGCAGGGCGTGCCCGGCCCGGCTGCTACCGGGTGTGCCCGCTGACCCGCGTGCCCGCCGCGCCGCCGGGCCCGCCGCCTTCACCGTCACCGTCGTCGGAGTCCGGCTCCGTACCTTCGCTGCCCGCCGGCACCGGCGGACCGCCGCGGGCCAGGTCGGCGTACGAGTACAGCTCCGCGGGGCGGCAGCCCACCATCGCCGTGACCAGGCGCCCGTCCGGCCGGATCAGCAGCACACTGTGCGCGGTCGCCCCCGGATACGTCTCGGCGACGACCAACTCCGCGCGGGTCGGCAGCGCGGCGACCGCGGAGGCGAGCCGGGGCATGAGCCCGGCGGTCAGCCAGTGACGGCTGTCCCACACCCCCGTACCCGGCGCGATCAGCACCACGATCAACCCCCGGCCGAGCCGGTCCCGCAGCCGTCCGACGGTGCCGTCGAGCGCGGTCACCGACACATCGGTCACCGCACCGCCCGGCGGCGTGTCGCACCCGGCGACCAGCGGCGACGGCCCGGACTTGCCGCCACCGGAGCGCGGCGCGGGCAGCGCGAGCGGCGAGCGCCCGTAGACCGAGGACGCGGCGGCGGACCCCCGGCCGAGATGGCTGTCGGTCAGCAGCTCCGCCTGGCCGCGCGCCGAGCCCGACAGCACCGCGTGCCGTACCGTCTGCCACGCGCCACTGGCCCGCAGCAGCGGAAGCGCCTGGTCGGTGGCGCGCAACCGGGCGCCGACCGCGCCGCGCCGCTCCGCCTCGTAGCTGTTCAGCAGTATCTTCGACGCGCCGTCGTGCCAGGCCAGCGAGAGCTTCCAGGACAGATTCTCCGCGTCCCGCAGCCCCTCCTCGACGCTCTGCGCGCCGAGCGCGCCCATCAGGTGTGCGGCGTCCCCCGCGAGGAAGACCCGCCCCCTGCGCCAGCGCCTGGCCAGCCGCTGGTGCACCGGATAGTCGGCCGAGCCGACGAGTTCGTACGGGACGACGCTGCCGCACCAGGCGGTGAGCGTGGACCGCAGCCGTTCCACCAGCGCGTCGGACGTGAGCAGCCGTCCCTGCGGGGGCAGCAGCCAGTCCAGCCGCCACAGGCCGTCCGGCAACGGACGGGCCGTCACCTCCTGGCCCGCGGGCGCCCCCGGCGGGTCGCGGTGCAGCAACGCCACACCCGGTTCGGGGAGTTCCGCGCGGATCACCGCCACCGCGTGCCGGTCGACGGCGGTGCGGCCGGGGAAACGTACGCCCGTCAGCTTGCGGACCGTCGAACGGGGACCGTCGCAGCCGACCAGGAAACTGCCGCGCCACCAGGTGTCGTGCGACCCGCGGGTGTGCACGGTGATCCCGAGACCGTCCTGCTCGAACGCGTCCACCCGGCAGCCCGGCACGATTCGCACCGACCCGCAGGCGAGCAGCGCGTCGCGCAGGCCGCGCTCCAATTGGTGCTGCGCGATGTGCGTGGGGGAGTCCTCCGGTCCGAATTCGACGCGCAGCACTTCCGTACGACGGCGCAATGTGCGCCAGGCCGACCAGGAGGCTCCGTCGCCGCGGACACCGGCGTAGCCGAGCCGTTCGACGAACGCGACCGTGTCGGGGCCGAGGACCGCGGTGCGTGGGCGCCGTAACCCGTCAGCATCGGTCAGTGCCTCCGCCTCGTCGAGGACGATGACGGGGACGTCGCGGCGGGCCAGAGCGAGGGCGAGGGCCAGGCCCACGGGACCCGCCCCCGCGACGATCACCGGGTCCATGGAGAGGCCCCCGGAAGAAGTGCGGTCACAAAGCGTATGCAACCCACTGCGCCTTCCCACGTCAAGCGACGGTCCCGCCTCGGCGCGGTGCGCCGCTCCACGCGCCCTCCGTGTCCCGTGCGCGCCCTCGGGCACCTCCGGTGCGTACCGGGTCGGTAACGGTCCACCGCGCGAGCCGGTAGGGCCTTGACGCACCCCGTGCCGATCGGCGTGGATTCGGTCCACAGGTACCGCTACCGCACACGAACAACACGATCAGCCGAAATGATCATAAGACCGGATGAACAGGGAGGTTGACGATGCGACTGCTCCTCGTGGAGGACGACGACAGGGTCGCCTCCGCCCTCTCCGCGGTCCTCGGCAAGCACGGCTTCGACGTGCGGCACGCCCGCAGTGGCGAGGAGGCGATCCAGGCGCTGTTGCCCGGCGACGGCCCCGCGTACGACTGTGTCCTGCTCGACCTGGGGCTGCCCGACCAGGACGGTTTCGAGGTGTGCAGCCGGATACGCCGCCGTACCGCGACCCCGGTGATCATGGTGACCGCGCGGGCCGACGTACGCTCCCGGATCCACGGCCTCAACCTGGGCGCGGACGACTACGTGGTGAAGCCGTACGACACGGGCGAACTGCTGGCGCGGATCCACGCCGTGAGCCGCCGCCCGCCGCTGAACGCGCAAGGCGCCGCCGGGCCGACGGCCACCGGCGCGACCGTCGCGGGCACCGGAGTGCTGGCCGCCGCGCGGACCGGCGAGACCGGCCCGCAGGAGAGCGCCAAACTGCTGCTCGGCACGGTCACCATCGAACTGTCCACCCGCCGCGTCACCGTGGAGGGCGATCTGATCGCCCTCACCCGCAAGGAGTTCGATCTGCTGTCGCTGCTCGCCAAGCGGCCGGGTGTCGTCTTCCGCAGGGAGCAGATCATCAGCGAGGTGTGGCGCACCGCGTGGGAGGGTACGGGTCGCACCCTTGAGGTCCATGTGGCGTCCCTGCGCTCCAAGCTGCGGACCCCGGCGATGATCGAGACGGTGCGCGGGGTCGGATACCGGCTCGTCGTCCCCGTCGGCTGACCCGTCGAGGCCACCACCTTGCGCTCCCGCCTGCTCCCGCTGCTCATCGTGCTGATGGCCGGTGTCCTGCTGGCCCTCGGCTTCCCGCTGGCCGCCAGCCAGGCCGCGTCCCAGCAGCAGCGCGTCGTGGTCGACCGCATCGACGACACCACGCGCTTCGCGGCGCTCGCGCAGTACGTCACCGCGCGGGACGAACAGACCGCCGTGGACAGCGCCGACGACGAGCGGCTGCACACCCTGCGCACCGAACTCACCCGCTACAAAGAGCTGTACGGCATCGACGCCGGAGTCTTCTACCGCGACCGCACCGCGATGGCGGCCGCGCCCGCCGACTGGAAGGTGCCGGACGAGGGCGAGCTGTTCGACGCCTACAACTCGGCGCTGCTCGGCCGCCGCACCCACGACCCCCGCCAGGTGTGGCCGTGGCAGACCCGCAAACTCGCCATCGCCTCGCCGATCGTCCGGGACGGGGACGTCGTCGCCGTCGTCGTGACCGATTCGCCGACCGGCGCGCTGCGCTCCCGCATCCTGCACGGCTGGCTGCTGCTGGCGGCCGGGGAGTTGGCGGCGATGGCCATCGCCGTGCTCTTCGCCGTCCGCCTGACCGCCTGGGTGCTGCTTCCGGTCGCCACCTTGGACCGCGTCACCCACGACATCGCGACCGGCCGGATGAAGTCGCGTGTCGGAACGGCGGGCGGCCCGCCGGAACTCCGCCGCCTGGTCCGTTCGTTCAACGAGATGGCCGACAACGTCGAGGAAGTCCTCGACCAGCAGCGGGCCTTCGTGGCGGACGCGTCGCATCAGTTGCGCAATCCGCTCGCCGCACTGCTGCTGCGGATCGAATTGCTCGGCCTGGAACTGCCCGACGGCCACGACGAGGCCGAGGCGGTGAAGGAGGAGGGGCACCGGCTCGCCCAGGTGCTCGACGACCTGCTGGGCCTGGCGCTCGCCGAACGCTCCGGCAGTCATCTGGCCGTCACCGATCTCGCCGCGCTCGCCCGTACCCGCTCGGCGGCCTGGAGACCCGTCGCCGACCAGGCGGGAATCTCCGTGGAGTTCACGGTGGAGGGGGAGGACTCGGAGGACCGGGGAGGTGAGAGCGCGGGGGAGAGCGCGGAGGAGCGGGCGGCGCTCAAGGTGACCGGGTGGGCCGACGCGGTCGCGCTGTCCAGCGCCTTGGACGCGGTGATCGACAACGCGATCAAATTCACCCCGCGCGGCGAGGCCGTCCATGTGCGCGTGGCGGCGGACGACCAGCGCACCGCGATCTCCGTCGCCGACAGCGGCCCCGGTCTGACGGACGAGGAACTCGCCAGGATCGGCGATCGTTTCTGGCGCAGCGCCCGCCACCAGAATGTGCACGGCTCCGGCCTCGGCCTGTCCATCGCCCGCGCTCTGCTGAGCCAGGGCGGCGGCGCCATCAGTTACGGGCGGCGCGATCCGCACGGCCTGGAGGTCATCCTGACGGTGCCGAGGACGGCGCCGGTCGGGGTGTGACCGTCCGGTTGTCGGATCGTACGACCGTCTGATCATGACCACGGAGTGCGCGGCGGGGTGAGCGCGCGGCGCGGCCGAGGTCGCGGCGGAGCACCCGCTACGGCTTCACCGACCGGTAGTACCGCTCCGCGCCGACATGCAGCGGCAGCGGATCGGTGAACACCGCGGTCCGCAGGTCCACCAATTGCGCGGCGTGCACCTCCTTGCCGATCGCGTCCCGGCTGTCGATCACCGCACGGGTGAGCCGTTCGACCAGGCCGGTGTTCGCGCGGTCCGTGGTGACCAGCAGATTGGCGACGGCGATGGTGGCGATCGCCTGCCCCTTCTGCGCCTGCGGATACGCGTCGGCGGGCATCACGGCCTGCCGGTAGTACGACATCTGCGGTCCCATGGAATGCAGCTTCGCCACCAGGTCGCCGAGTTGGACGAGCTTGATGCCCGGCGAGGAGTGCGCCATCTCGGCCACGGCGGCGGTCGGCAGCCCGCCCGACCAGAAGAACGCGTCCAGCTGCTTGTCGCGCAGCATCGCGGGCGCCTGGTCGATGCCGACCGGTATCGCGTCCACATCCTTGGTGATGTCCAGGCCCGCCGCCGCGAACAGCCGCCTGGTGATCAGATTGACCCCGGAGTCCGCCTGGCCGACCCCGACCCGCAGCCCGCGCAGATCGCGCGCGGACCGCACCGTGGAATCGCTCGGTACGACAAGCTGCATGTAGTCGTCGTAGAGCCGGGCGCAGGCGCGCAACTGGTCCTTGCCTGGACCGTTGTAATCGGCGACGGCGTCGGCCGCGGCGATGGTGAAGTCCGCCCGTCCTGACGCCACCCGCTTGATGTTGTCGACCGAGCCCTCGGTGTGCACGAGATTGACCCGCACTCCCGGCAGCGCGGTGTGCAGATCGCCCTTGAGGAGCAGCCCGTACTTTTCGTACACCCCGCTGGCGACCCCGGTGGCCAGCGACATCGGCGCCCGCGGATACGAAGGCCCCGCGTTCGGCAGCAGCCACCACAGCAGGAGGGCGAGCACGGAGACCCCGGCCAGCAGCGCCTGGAGCACGCGCCGCCGCCTGCCCAGCGCGGCATCGCGCAGGCGTACGACGGGGCGGGGGAGGTCCATGCATGGGGATCCTGCCAGCCGGGCGGGAATCGGGGAAGGGCGGTCGGCGGCGGCCGGTCCCGGGAAGGCGGGGGCGCCGGGCCCCGGCGACCACGTACTCTGGGTGATTGTTATGAGCGCGCGTACTTACGAGGTCCGCACCTACGGGTGCCAGATGAACGTCCACGACTCCGAGCGGCTGTCCGGCCTTCTGGAGGACGCGGGGTATGTCCGCGCGCCTTCCGACGCCGACGGCGCGGATGTCGTCGTCTTCAACACCTGCGCGGTGCGGGAGAACGCCGACAACCGGCTGTACGGCAACCTCGGCCAGCTCGTACCGAAGAAGGCCGCCAGGCCCGGCATGCAGATCGCCGTCGGCGGCTGCCTGGCGCAGAAGGACCGCGACACCATCGTGAAGCGGGCCCCCTGGGTCGACGTCGTCTTCGGCACCCACAACATCGGGCAGCTCCCGGTGCTGTTGGAGCGGGCCAGGATCGCCGAAGAGGCCCAGGTCGAGATCGTCGAGTCGCTGGAGACCTTCCCCTCGACGCTGCCCTCGCGCCGCGAGTCCGCGTACGCCGCCTGGGTCGCGGTCTCCGTCGGCTGCAACAACACCTGCACCTTCTGCATCGTCCCCGCCCTGCGCGGCAAGGAGAAGGACCGCAGGCCCGGCGACGTGCTCGCCGAGGTCGAGGCCCTGGTCTCCGAGGGCGTCGTCGAGGTCACCCTGCTCGGCCAGAACGTGAACGCGTACGGCTCCGACATCGGCGACCGCGAGGCGTTCGGCAAGCTGCTGCGCGCCGCGGGCACCATCGACGGCCTGGAGCGGATCCGCTTCACCTCGCCGCACCCGCGCGACTTCACCGACGACGTCATCGCCGCCATGGCCGAGACGCCCACTGTGATGCACCAGCTCCACATGCCGCTCCAGTCCGGCTCCGACACGGTGCTGAAGGCGATGCGCCGGTCGTACCGGCAGGATCGTTACCTCGGGATCATCGAGAAGGTGCGCGCCGCGATGCCGGACGCCGCCATCACCACCGACATCATCGTGGGCTTCCCCGGCGAGACCGAGGAGGACTTCGAGCAGACCCTGCACGTGGTGCGCGAGGCGCGTTTCGCGCAGGCCTTCACCTTCCAGTACTCCAAGCGGCCCGGCACCCCCGCCGCCGAGATGGACGGCCAGATCCCTAAGGCCGTCGTCCAGCAGCGGTACGAGCGGCTGGTCGCGCTCCAGGAGGAGATCTCCTGGGAGGAGAACAAAAAGCAGGTCGGCCGCACCATCGAGGTGCTGGTCGCCGAGGGCGAGGGCCGCAAGGACGATGCCACCCGGCGGCTGTCCGGCCGCGCGCCCGACAACCGCCTCGTGCACTTCGAGCGCCCGGCCGAGCCGGTCAGGCCCGGAGACATGGTGACCGTCGAGATCACCTACGCCGCGCCGCACCATCTGCTCGCGGAGAAGCCCGCCGCCGCCGTACGCCGTACGCGGGCGGGCGACGCGTGGGAGCGGCGCAACGCGGCCCCGGCCGCGACCGGCACGGGCGTGATGCTGGGTCTGCCGACGATCGGCGCGCCCGCCGTGACGGAGCCGGCGTCGCTGGGCGGATGCAGCGTCCAGTGACGCGCGCGGTCCCGGACACCGGTGCGCGGCCGAACGTGCCGACGCCGTTGTCCGGCGACGGCCGTCTATCCGCGAGGCCGCGCCGGTAAGGTTTCGATCATGCTGGTCGCCGCTGCCGTCTGTCCCTGCCCGCCGCTGCTGGTCCCGGAGGTGGCGGCAGGCGCCGCACCCGAACTCGACGCTCTGCGGGCCTCCTGCGCCGACGCGATCGGCGTCCTGGCCGCTTCCCGGCCCGACCGGCTGGTCGTGATCGGTCCGGCGGACCGGCCGCACCGCGGTGCTTTCGCCGAGGGCGCCACGGGCTCTTTCCGGCCGTTCGGTGTCGCGCTGGACGTCCGCCTCGGATCGGAACCCGGCGCGGCGGCCGACGCCACGGCCGAGCCCGCTACTGAGGCCGCCGCTGAGCCCGCACGCACATTGCCGCCCTCGCTTGCCGTGGCCGCCTGGCTGCTGCGCGGCTGGCACGCCGCACCCGTCGAGGGCCTGGGGGTCGGCGAGCAACTGGAACAGCCGCGCTGCGCCGCCGCGGGCCGCGCTGTCGCCGAGGCCGCGGGACGCGTCGCCCTGCTCGTGATGGGGGACGGCAGCGCCTGCCGTACGGTCAAGGCGCCCGGCTACCTGGACGAGCGCGCCGAGCCCTTCGACGTGGCCGTGACCGCGGCCCTGGCGGCGGCCGACACCGACGCGCTCACCGCGCTGGACGCGGAGTTGGCCGATGCGCTGAAGGTGTCCGGCCGGGCGCCGTGGCAGGTGCTCGCGGGCGCGGCACAGGGCGCGGGCCTGGCGGGGGAGCTGCTGTACGAGGCGGCGCCGTACGGCGTGGGCTACGCCGTGGCAACCTGGACCTGAGCCGGAGGGCTACGCGGATACCTGACCCGGAGCCCCCGCCCGGACGCGCGACTCGGACCTCCTACGGCAGGGCGCCGCGCGAGCGCTCAGGCGGTCGCGTCGCCGTCCTTGCCGCTCTTGTCCTTGAGGTTGCCCAAGGCGCCCTTGGCCCTGTCCACCCCGGTGCCGATCTTGTCGCTGTACTTGCCGCCGGTCTTGGAGTCGACGGTGTGCGCCGCCTTCTCCAGCCCCGACTCGATCTTGCCGCCGTGCTGCTGCGCCAAGTCGCCGGCCTTGCTCTTCGCCAAGCCCAGCTTGTCCTTGAACGTGTCCTTGAGGCCCATGCGGCACCTTCCCAAGCATCGTGAATCCCCCGCCCTGTTTCCGACCATACCTGTGCCCGCCCTGGCCTGCTTCACGCCAATCGATCGAGGTCAGCGGCCAATGTTTGCGAGACTGGCCACGTGAAGAACCGTGTGATCGCCGTCGTCGGCCCGACCGCAGCCGGGAAGTCCGATCTGGGCGTGGCCCTGGCCCGGATCCTGGACGGCGAGGTGATCAACGCCGACTCCATGCAGCTCTACCGCGGTATGGACATCGGGACCGCCAAGCTCAGCCCGGATGAACGCCAGGGCGTGCCGCACCACCTGCTGGACATCTGGGACGTGACACAGGCGGCCAACGTCGCCGACTACCAGCGCCTCGCCCGCGTCGAGATCGACCGGCTGCACGCCGAGGGCCGCGTCCCGGTGCTCGTCGGCGGCTCCGGCCTGTACGTACGCGCCGCGATCGACGCCCTGGAGTTCCCCGGCACGGACGCGGCCGTCCGGGCCCGCCTGGAGGCCGAACTCGACATGCGCGGCTCCGGCGCCCTGCACGCCCGGCTGGCCGCGGTCGACCCCGAGGCCGCCCGCGCCATCCTGCCCAGCAACGGCCGCCGGATCGTCCGCGCCCTCGAAGTCGTGGAGATCACCGGCCGCCCCTTCGCCGCCAACCTCCCCGGCCCCGAGGGCGTCTACGACACCGTCCAGATCGGCGTCGACGTCCCCCGGCCCGAACTCGACGAACGCATCGCCCTGCGCGTCGACCGCATGTGGGAGGCCGGTCTGGTCGACGAGGTCCGCGCCCTGGAGGCCGCGGGGCTGCGCGAAGGACGTACGGCCTCCCGCGCGCTCGGCTACCAACAGGTGCTCGCCGCACTGGCCGGTGAGTGCACCGAGGACGAGGCCCGCGCCACGACCGTACGCGCCACCAAGCGCTTCGCACGCCGTCAGGACTCGTGGTTCCGCCGCGACCCGCGTGTGCACTGGCTCACGGCCCGCGGCACGGAACTCGCGCACCAGGCGCTGACGTTGCTCCAAGAAGCGGTTACAGCCTGATCACGTGATGGCATCGGGACGCTCCGGCGTCCCGGACCTGCCGGTCGACCGTGCCATCATCGAGCATCTAGCTACGGTGTCGGAGAATCGGGAGGGCGCGTGGCGATGGAAGCCGGCCCACGCGACACCCCAGCCGGGCGCGACCCCGCGGCGGAAGCCCAGATTCCCCCGGAGTTTCCGCGCAATGGCGCGATCCCCGAGTCGAGGAACACCCTGGAGCCCTTCGAGCCCCTGGACTCCCTCGGCTCCCTGGAAGCGATCGAGCCCCTTCCGCCGATGGAGGAGGGCCAGTCCTTCCGCGAGCTGCGCCCCCAGCGCCGACTGCGGATCTGGCAACTCGCCCCGATCATCGCCCTCGCGGTGAGCGGATCGCTGATGTTCGCCTTCCCCCTCGCCTTCGAATCCGGCGACGCGGGACCTGTCGTCGCCATGCTCGGCCTGCTGCTGTGCTGCTGCTCCGCCGGGTGGGGCCTGATGGCCGCCCGCCGGGTCGGCTACACCTGGCCCGGCCTGCCCGCCCGCGGCTCCGGCGCCCGGGTCGACTGGCGCTACGTGGCCGGGTACACCGCGCTGATCGCCCTGCTGGCGGTGCTCGCCGTCTGGCGCGTCGCCCGGTTGCGCTGACGGCCCCGCCCACCAGACCGTCCCCCTCCGTCGCCCGCGTACGATCGATGACGTGACTGACGCGCGCCACGACATCGCACCGCTCGCCTTCCTCAAGGGCCACGGCACCGAGAACGACTTCGTGATCGTCCCCGACCCGGACGGTCTGCTCGACCTGTCCCCGGCCGACGTCACCCGCCTGTGCGACCGGCGCGCCGGAATCGGCGGCGACGGCCTGCTGCGCGTGGTCCGCTCCGCCTGCCACCCCGAGGCCGCGGCACTCTCCGACCGGGCCGAGTGGTTCATGGACTACCGCAACAGCGACGGCAGCATCGCCGAGATGTGCGGCAACGGCGTCCGCGTCTTCGCCCGCTACCTCCAGCGCACCGGCCTCACCGACGCGGGCGACCTGTCCGTCGCCACCCGCGCCGGCGTCCGCGACGTCCACATCGCCAAGGACGCCGACGACGGCACTCCCGGCGACATCACGGTCCGCATGGGCCGCGCCACGCTTCCCGAGGGCGCCGTCACCGTCACCGTGGGCGACCGCAGTTGGCCCGCGCTCCACGTCGACATGGGCAACCCGCACGCCGTCGCCTTCGTCGACACCCTCGACCACGCCGGTGACCTCCTCCGTGCCCCCGCGGTCGCCCCCGCCGACGCCTACCCGGCGGGCACCAACGTCGAATTCGTCGTCGACCGCGGGCCGCGCCACGTGGCTCTGCGCGTCCACGAGCGCGGTTCCGGCGAGACCCGCTCCTGCGGCACGGGCGCCTGCGCCGTGATGGTCGCCGCGGCCCGCCGCGACGGCGCCGACCCGGCCGTCACCGGCCGCCCGGTCACGTACACCGTCGATGTTCCCGGCGGCCGACTGGTGATCACCGAGACCGCCGACGGACAGATCGAGATGACCGGACCCGCGGTGATCGTCGCCGAGGGCGTCATCGACCCGGCCTGGCGCGGCGGTCCCTCCGCCGACCCCGGTGCCTGAACCACCACCTTTCCGGCGGTATCCGACCGGGATTCCCGCACACGTTCCCTCGAACGGGTGATGGGGATCACTCTCGGCGAGAGCGTGACTGCCGCACGTGGTGGGCTCGGTAGCATCAATCACCGGCGCGGCCCCACGGGGCGTGGAGAGCGTCCGCAGCCGGTTCAGGCTGCTGGAGGTGCCCGATGAGCGCAGACAACGCGGTGGACGCCGACCGCAGTGCCGGGGCCCCGCGCCGTGGACTGCGCCGGATCGACCTGCTCAGGCTCGGCCGCGCGGCGCTGCTCGGCCCCAGCGGCCGGGACCGCGTGCCCGACGCCATCGAGCACCTCACCAAGGTGCACCGCGCGCGCCACCCCGAAGCGGGCCCCGAAGCGATCGAGACGCTGCGGCGGGCGTATGTGCTCGCGGAGTCCTCGCACCGCGGTCAGATGCGCAAGAGCGGCGAGCCGTACATCACCCACCCGCTGGCGGTCACGCTGATCCTTGCCGAACTGGGCGCGGAGACCACCACCCTGACCGCCTCCCTCCTCCACGACACCGTCGAGGACACCGATGTGACGCTCGATCAGGTACGGGAGGAGTTCGGCCAGGAGGTCAGCTATCTCGTCGACGGCGTCACCAAGCTGGAGAAGGTCGACTACGGCGCCGCCGCGGAGCCTGAGACCTTCCGCAAGATGCTCGTCGCCACCGGCAACGACGTACGCGTGATGTCGATCAAGCTCGCTGACCGGCTGCACAACATGCGGACCCTCGGGGTGATGCGCCCCGAGAAGCAGGTGCGGATCGCCAAGGTCACCCGCGATGTGCTGATCCCGCTCGCCGAACGCCTCGGTGTGCAGGCACTGAAGACCGAGCTCGAAGACCTGGTCTTCGCGATCCTCCACCCCGAGGAGCACGCCAGGACCCGCGCCATGATCGCCGCGAACGCCGCCGGACCCGACCTCCTCGCGGCTGTCGCCGAGGACCTGCGCAAGGTGCTGCGCGAGGCGGACATCGCCGCCGAGGTCGCCATCCGCCCGCGGCACGCGGTCTCCGTCCACCGCGTCCTGCTCAAGCGCGGCGGCGCGGAACTCGGCAGTTGCGACTTCGGCCGCCTGCTCGTCGTGGTCGCCGAGGACGCCGACTGCTATGCCGTGCTCGGTGAGCTGCACACCTGTTTCACCCCGGTGATCGCGGAGTTCAAGGACTTCATCGCCGCCCCCAAGTTCAACCTGTATCAGTCGCTGCACACCGCCGTCGCCGACGAGCGCGGCCGGATCGCCGAAGTCCTGGTCCGCACCCGGCGGATGCACCGGGTCGCGGAAGCCGGGGTGATCGCGCTCGGTGACCCGCACGCCGTGGAGGAGACTCCGCAGGCCGCCGAGGCCGAGCAGGGGGCGAGCGCGGCGGAGACCTGGGGGAGGGTGGACCCGACCCAGCCCGGCTGGCTCGCCCGGCTGTTGGAGTGGCAGCGCGACGCCCCCGACCCCGACACCTTCTGGTCCGCTCTGCGGGACGACCTCGCCCAGGACCGCGAGATCACCGTCTTCGCCACCGAGTCCGGCGAGTCCATCGGCACGATGCGGCTGGCCGCCGGGGCGAGCTGCGTGGACGCCGCCTACGCGGTGCACGGCGAGGCCGGTCACCAGTGCGTCGGCGCCCGCGTCAACGGGCGGCTGGCGCCGCTGGGGACCCGGCTGCGCGACGGCGACACCCTCCAGCTCCTGATGGACGACTCCGCCACCTCCGGCCCCGACGCCGACTGGCTGGAGCACGCCATCACCCCGGCCGCCCGGATCGCCATCACCAGGTGGCTGACCCAGAACCCGGCGACGGCAGACGAGGACAAGCCGGCGTCGGCCCCTGCGGTACGCCCGACCCACGCCGCGGGCCAGGCGCGCGCCGCCGAACCGGTGGCGGTCACCGACCTGCCGCACGCGACCGTACGGCTGGCCCGCTGTTGCACGCCGGTGCCTCCGGACGGCCTCACGGGATTCGTCATCCGCGGCGGCACCGTCGCCGTCCACCGCGTCGAGTGTCCGAGCACCGCCCGGATGGTCACGGCGGGACGGGCGCCCGTACCCGTCCGCTGGCGCGACGACGGCCCCGCCAACGGCTTCCGAGCCACGATCCTCGCCGAGGCGCTGAGCCGCCCGCGCCTGCTCGCCGACCTCACCGAGGCCATCGCGGCCCAGGGCGTCGGGATCGTCTCGGCCGCGGTGGAGCCCCCGCAGGAGCACCGGGTGCGGCACACGTACACGGTGGAGCTGCCCGACCCCCAGGCGCTGGCGGTGCTGATGCGGGCGATGCGGTCGGTGCCAGGCGTCTATGACGTCTACCGCGCGCGACTGGCCGTCACGGCGGCGCAGCCCTGAGACCAGGGCGTACACACGCTTGGACGCGCGCGAGGACTCTCGTGAGGACGGCGCGGAAGCCCGGGTGAGCACCTGCGGGGACTTCGGGAAGTGGGTCATCACTGTCTCCTTCGATCGTTACTCCCAGTGAACGTCTGGTGGCAGATCGTAGGTTCCGGGGTGATCGTCACCCACACGAGTGATTCCGGCGACGGCCGCCGGAGATCCGGTCCTGTCGGCCGGCGGACAGCCCTCGCGGGTATCCGCGGCGAAACTCGCGTGACCGCGAGTGTCCGGCGTGCGACCATCGTAGTAACGGCAGAAACACCGCCGACCCGTTGACCGCTCGACCAAAGGATCCAATGACCTCCTCTTCTTCTTCCTCTTCGAACAACCGCCAGCGCCTCCCCGAGAGCCTTCGGGCCGACGCCCTGATGGAAGAGGACGTCGCCTGGAGTCATGAGATCGACGAGGACCGGGACGGCGACCAATTCGACCGCTCCGAGCGTGCGTCGCTCCGCCGGGTCGCCGGACTCTCCACCGAACTCGAGGACGTCACCGAGGTCGAGTACCGGCAGCTCCGACTGGAGCGCGTGGTGCTCGTGGGCGTCTGGACCACGGGGACCGTCGACGACGCCGAGAATTCGCTGGCCGAGCTGGCGGCGCTCGCCGAGACCGCCGGAGCACTCGTCCTCGACGGCGTCATCCAGCGCCGCGACAAGCCGGACCCGGCCACGTACATCGGATCCGGCAAGGCACTGGAGCTGCGCGACATCGTCGTGGAGACCGGCGCCGACACCGTCGTCTGCGACGGTGAGCTGAGCCCCGGCCAGCTCATCCATCTGGAAGACGTCGTCAAGGTCAAGGTGGTCGACAGGACCGCGCTGATCCTCGACATCTTCGCTCAGCACGCCAAGTCCCGTGAGGGCAAGGCGCAGGTCTCGCTGGCACAGATGCAGTACATGCTGCCGAGGCTGCGCGGCTGGGGTCAGTCGCTGTCCCGGCAGATGGGTGGCGGTGGCGCCGGTTCGTCCGGCGGCGGCATGGCGACGCGTGGTCCCGGTGAGACCAAGATCGAGACCGACCGTCGGCGTATCCGCGAGAAGATGGCCAAGATGCGCCGGGAGATCGCGGAGATGAAGACCAGCCGCGACCTCAAGCGCCAGGAGCGCAAGCGGCACAAGGTGCCGTCGGTCGCCATCGCCGGATACACCAACGCGGGCAAGTCCTCGCTGCTCAACCGGCTCACCGGTGCGGGCGTCCTGGTGGAGAACGCGCTGTTCGCCACCCTGGACCCGACCGTGCGCCGCGCGGAGACCCCCAGCGGACGGCTCTACACCCTGGTGGACACCGTCGGGTTCGTGCGGCACCTGCCGCACCACCTGGTCGAGGCCTTCCGGTCCACGATGGAGGAGGTCGGCGACGCCGACCTGATCCTGCACGTGGTGGACGGCTCGCACCCGGTGCCCGAGGAGCAGCTCGCGGCAGTACGCGAGGTGTTCCGCGATGTCGGCGCGCTGGACGTGCCCGAGATCGTGGTCGTCAACAAGGCGGACGCCGCGGACCCGCTGGTCCTCCAGCGTCTGCTGCGCAACGAGAAGCACGCCATCGCGGTCTCCGCCCGCAGCGGCATGGGCATCGACGAGTTGCTGGAGATCATCGACCAGGAACTGCCGCGGCCCGATGTGGAAGTCGAGGCGCTGGTGCCGTACACGCACGGCGGTCTCGTCTCCCGGGTGCACGCCGCGGGTGAGGTCCTCTCCGAGGAGCACACCGGCGACGGCACGCTGCTCAAGGTGCGGGTGCACGAGGAACTGGCCGCGGAACTGGCCCCGTTCACGCTCGTCGCCAGGACCTGACAGGTCTGAGGCGCCACGGTAGTTCGATGCCGGGTCGCCGCCGCGCGCACTGACATGGGTAAGGGGCCGTCTCCTTGGAGGCGGCCCCTTACCCATGCGTCGTCCGCTAGTTGAACTTCTGGCTCACGCCGTCGAAGACCTTCTTCGCCTCGGAACCCAAGTGCGGCCCCGCCAGCCAGGTGTTCGTCACCGGCCCGATCGACGTATTGCTGACCAGTGCCGTCGTCCCGTCCGGCCGCTTGGCGAACCAGCCGCCGCCCGACGAACCACCCGTCATCGTGCAGCCGATCCGGTACTCCGTCGGCGCCTGGGCGTTCAGCGACAGCCGGCCCGGCTTGCCCACGCAGTCGTACATCTGCTGCCCGTTGAAGGGGGGCGCCGCGGGATAGCCCCAGGCGCCCATCGTCCCGATCCGCGTCGCGGACGGCGCGTCGAACCACACCGGCATCGCCGTACCGACCGTCTCCTCCAGCGACTTGCCGCCCGCGCCCTCCTCCGGCTTCACATGCAGCACGGCGAAGTCATACGGCGAACCGCTGCCGCCGGACTCGGCGCCCGTGCTGATCCACTGGTCGGAGGTGCTGGCCCAGTCGGCCCAGAACACGCCGTACGGCGCCAGCACGTCACGCGAGGCGCCCTCCAGGGCCGCGGCGCTCTTGCCCGTGTCGTTGTAGGCGGGGACGAAGGCGATGTTGCGGTACCAGCCGCCGGAGGCACCCGCGTGCACGCAGTGGCCCGCCGTCCACACCAGATTCGACTTTCCCGGATGCGCCGGATCCCGGACCACCGTCGCCGAGCAGACCATCGAGCCCTTGGGCCCGTCGAAGAAGAGTTTTCCGACACCAGGTGCGGCCTCGTGGTAGGGCGCCGTGACCCGGCTCGCCTGCACCGGATCCGGCGCAGGGTCGCTCTCGCCCTGGTCGGCCGACACGTTGGTGGGCACCTTCTTGTCGCTCTGGTCCGCGCCCTTCATGCGGTCGTCGCTCCACAGCCCGTTGATCACCGGGTTGACGAAATCCGCCGCCTTGCGCAGCCACTTCGCCTTGTCCCAGTTCTTCCAGCCGCCCTTCTTGTACGCCTGCTCCCACTTCTTCAGGTCGTCGAGGCTGGTAGGGAAGGACGTCGGCAGACCGAGGTTGTTGCCCGCCGTCACCGACGAACTGGGCTTGGCGTCCGCGGAGTCACCGGACGACCCGCACGCGGTGGCGGTGCCCGCGAGGAGAACGGCTGCCGCCGCCGCGGCCACCAAGGGCCTTCGTATGGATGACATGGACTGCTCCCCCTGAGATGTCTTCGGCTGTACGGCAGTTGCCGCCCCGGATACGGGGTGGCCACCACTATGCCGCTGGTGTGAGGGACGGCCGGGGGTGTTCGCCGGTTCCGCGCCGAAAGTCTCCGGGCCGCCCGTGATCGAGCCGTCACCCAGTCGTTAGTACGGACGGGGGACGACTGCCTGGACGCCGACCCGGAGGAGTGAGCACGTGGCCGCCATTTCGAGCGCGCCGGGACAACGACTGGCGGCATCGGCCGAGGTGTCCGCCGAGGGACCGGCCGACGAATCCATGACGGGGGAGGCGATTCTCCGCAGGCAGGCGCAGCGCGAATCGGCCGCGCGCACCTATGCGCGGTCCCTGCCGGTGGTACCCGTCCGCGCCCGCGGGATGACCGTGGAGGGCGCCGACGGCCGCCGGTACCTCGACTGCCTGTCCGGTGCGGGAACCCTCGCTCTCGGCCACAATCACCCCGTCGTCCTGGAGGCCATCAGGGGCGTCCTGGACTCGGGCGCTCCCTTGCACGTCCTGGACCTCGCGACCCCGGTCAAGGACGCCTTCACCACCGCGCTGTTCGAGACGCTGCCGCCTCAACTCGCCGAGCACGGCCGCATCCAGTTCTGCGGCCCCGCCGGGACCGACGCGGTGGAGGCGGCCATCAAGCTCGCCCGTATCGCCACCGGGCGCGGCGGACTCCTCGCCTTTTCCGGCGCCTACCACGGCATGACGGCCGGCGCGCTCGCCGCTACGGGTGACACGGCGGTCCGCGGCGCCGTCGGCGAAGCGGACGCGCGGATCACCCGTCTGCCGTACCCGTACGACTACCGCTGCCCGTTCGGCATCGGCGGCGACCGGGGGGCCGAGCTCTCGGCGCGCTGGACCGCGCATCTCCTCGACGACCCCAAGGGCGGGGTGCAGCCGCCCGCCGCGATGCTCCTCGAACCGGTGCAGGGCGAAGGCGGCGTCATCCCGGCGCCCGACACCTGGCTGCGCAGGATGCGAGAGATCACGGCAGCGCGCGGCATCCCGCTGGTGGTCGACGAGGTGCAGACCGGCGTCGGCCGTACCGGCACCTTCTGGGCCGTCGAGCGCAGCGGAATCGTGCCCGACGTCATGGTGCTGTCCAAGGCCATCGGCGGCAGCCTCCCGCTGGCCGTGATCGTCTACCGCGAAGAGCTCGACGCCTGGCAGCCGGGCGCCCACACGGGCACCTTCCGCGGCAATCAACTGGCCATGGCCGCCGGCACGGCCACGCTCCGCTTCGTACGGCAGCACGCGCTGCACGAGCGCGCGGAGACCGTCGGCGCGCGCATGCTCAGCCGCCTGCGCGGACTCGCCGCGCACCACGACTGCATCGGCGACGTCCGAGGACGCGGTCTGATGATCGGCGTCGAACTCGTCGACACCGAAGCCGAGCCCGACGACTACGGAGCGCTTCCCGCCGCGCCCCGGCTCGCCGCCCGCGTCCAGCAGGAGGCCCTGCGCCGCGGACTCATCGTCGAACTGGGCGGACGGCACGGCGCCGTGATCCGGCTGCTGCCGCCGCTGACCATCACCGACGAACAGGCCGAAGCCGTGCTCGACCGGCTGGCCGCCGCCATCGACGCCGCGCGGACCGCGACGCGAGGCGGCCCGGCATGACCCCGGCTGACCGATCGCGAGAAGCCGTGCCGCCGCGCGGTACCGACGAGTGGAGCCCTGGCATGACCGCACCCGTTGACCCCGGCACCCCCATGCCGCCCGGCGCGGCGGTGCCGCTGGCCGCCGCCGTACCAGTGCAGCGACCGCGCGCCGCCGCGGCCGACCAGGATCCGGACCCGTTGGAGCACCCGGACCCGTATCGTGTCGCCGACGCGGCGGGCGCCGAGAATCTGCTGCGCTGCTGGGTCCGCGAGACGGGCCTCACGGAGCCGGCCGACAGCCTGCTGCGGATCTCTCTGCCCGCCAGCGGCACGCACGCCCAGGCGGTTGTTCTGCACTGGTCGGCCACCGGCCACCACCGCTTCGGACCGGTCCGCCTCACAACCGCCCCGAGCCGCCCGCTGACCGCGGTCGCGCTCGCCGCGCTGCTGGCCCGTGAAGGCGGCGGTGCGGCGGCCGAGGGCGACGACCTGGTGGCGAGGGTGGCCGATTCGGTACGCAGGACCGCCGTATTCGTCAGCGAGCGGCGTGCGCGGCCCGGCAGGCCCGAGCCGGAGCTGCCCTTCCTGGAGTCGGAACAGGCCCTGCTCCTCGGTCACCCGACGCATCCCGCGCCCAAGGCCCGCGAAGGGCTCAGCGAGAGCGAGAGCGCCGCGTACTCGCCCGAGACGCGCGGCTCCTTCGCGCTGCACTGGCTCGCCGTGGACGCCGCCGTCCTCGCCACCGACTCCGCGTGGACCGACCGCGGCCGACCCGTACCGGCCGCCGATTTGCTGACCGCGATGGCCGGGCCAGAACTCGCGTGCCCCGCAGGCACCGCGCCGCTCCCGCTGCACCCCTGGCAGGCGCGCGACATCCTGCACCGGCCCGCCGTCCAGCGGCTGTTGGACGCCGGGCTGCTGCGTGACCTGGGCCCGGTCGGCGACCCGTGGTACGCCACCTCTTCCGTGCGGACCGTCTACCGTCCCGACGCGCCCGCGATGCTCAAGCTCTCCCTGGCGCTGCGCATCACCAACTCCCGCAGGGAGAATCTCCGCAAGGAGCTGAGGCGCGGCACCGAGGTGCACCGGCTGCTGCGCAGCGGGCTCGTCGCGCGCTGGCACGCCGCCCACCCGGGCTTCGACATCGTCCGCGACCCGGCCTGGCTGGGCGTGGACACGCCGGACGGCACACCGGTGCCCGGCCTGGACGTCGTGCTCAGGCACAGCCCGTTCGGCCCCGGCGACCAGGCGCACTGCGTGGCGGGACTCACCTCGCCGCGCCCGTGGCCCGGCGTTCCCGCGCCCGCGGTGCGCTCCCGGCTGGCCATGCTCGTCACCCGCCTCGCGGAGCGCACCGGAAGGCCCGCGACGGCGGTCGCCACCGAGTGGTTCCTGCGCTACCTCGACGCCGTCGTACGGCCGGTGCTGTGGCTCGACGGCGAGGCGGGCATCGCCCTGGAAGCGCATCAGCAGAACACTCTCGTCCTGCTCGATGCCTCCGGCTGGCCCTGCGGCGGGCGCTACCGCGACAACCAGGGGTACTACTTCCGCGAGTCGCACCGCGGGGAGCTGGAACGCCAGCAGCCGGGCATCGGGGCCGACAGCGACACCTTCGTCGCCGACGAGATCGCGGACGAGCGGATCGCCTACTACCTCGGCGTCAACAACGTCCTCGGCCTCATCGGCGCCTTCGGCTCCCAGCGGCTCGCGGACGAGCAGGTGCTGCTCGCCGCGTTCCGCCGCTTCCTGGCCGCCGCCGCGGGTGGCCGCAGCAGCCTTCCCGCCCGGCTGCTGGACGCCCCGGAACTGCGCAGCAAGGCCAATCTGCTGACCAGGCTGCACGGAATGGACGAACTCGTCGGACCGGTCGACACCCAGTCGGTCTACATCACCATGCCCAACCCGCTGACCGTCTGAGCGAACCGTCCGGCCGCGCGTCCGTCCCCGGTCCTCGCCCCCGGACCCGCACCGGATCCCCGCCGGGAACCGGCCCGGACTCCCGACGAGGAATCGGACCCCGCTCAGGAGAGGAAGGAGCTTCCGTGACACCCGCCGACTCCAGTACCGAGGACACCCTCGACCTGAAGCTGCCGCCCGAGGTCCTGGCCCTCTTCGCCGCGACGGCGTTCGACGCCGCCGAACCGGACACCGAGGACCCGGCGGGCGCCGCGAGGCCAGGACTCCTCGGCGCGGCCGCCTCCTGGCCGGCCGTCGAGACCCCCGCAGGCTCCTTCCGGCTGGTGCCGGTCCGCGTCGACCGCGACCTGCCGCTGCTCACCCGCTGGATGAACGACCCGGCCGTCGCCGAATTCTGGGAACTGGCCGGTGACGAGCGCGTCACCGAGCGGCACCTGCGCGGCCAGACCGAGGGGGACGGACGCAGCGTGCCCTGCCTCGGCGTGCTGGACGGCACGCCGATGAGCTATTGGGAGATCTACCGCGCCGATCTGGACCCGGTCGCCCGTTTCTATCCGGCCCGGCCGCACGACATCGGCGTCCACCTGCTCATCGGCGGCGTCGCCGACCGGGCACGCGGCCTCGGCGGCACGCTGCTGCGCGCCGTGTGCGACATCGTTCTGGACCACCGCCCCGGCTGCCCACGAGTGATCGCGGAACCCGACCTGCGCAACACTCCCTCCGTCGCCGCCTTCCTCACCGCGGGCTTCCGCCTGTCCGCGGAACTCGAACTGCCCGGCAAGCGGGCGGCCCTCATGATCCGCGACCGTTCGCTGCGCCACCGGCTCTGAGCCCGGCCGGCAACGCCTGCGCCCCGACACCGCGTCCTTCGGGCGCTGCCTCGACGGCGGTTCCCCGAACCCTCCTCACCCCTGCCTTCCAGGTCACCAGGTCCCCACCGCAGGAGCCCCACTGTGCTCACCCCCTCCGTGTCCGACTCCGCCGCCTGGCAGCACGCGGCCAGGCGCCTGCTGGCCAAGATGCTCGCCGAGTTCGCGTACGAGGAGGTGATCGTCCCCGAACCGGAGCCCGCCGAGGGCCCGACCGCGTACCGGCTACGGCTCAGCCCGGACGTGACCTACCGCTTCCGCGCCCGGCGCGGCGCGTACGGCAGTTGGTACGTGGACGCGGACAGCGTCACGCCGACCGGTGACCCGCTGCACTTCCTGCTGCACGGCCACGAGAGCGTGCTCGGCCTGAGCGGCGACACCACAGGGCACCTGATCCAGGAACTCCTCGCGACGCTCCGCGCCGACGTGCGGCTCGACAGCACCGCGCTGACGGCGGCCGAACTCGCCGACCTGGACTACGCCGACCTCGAAGGCCACCAGACCGGCCACCCCTGGCTGGTCGCCAACAAGGGACGTATCGGCTTCTCCGCCGCCGACGCCGCCCGCTGGGCACCCGAGGCGCGCAAGCCGGGGCGCCTGCCCTGGATCGCCGTACACCGCGACCTCGCCCAATACCGCGGTATCTCCACGCTCGCCACCCCCGATCTCCTCTACGCCGAAGAACTCACCCCCGGCACCCTCGACACCTTCCGGCACACCATCGCCGACCGGAACCGCGACCCCGCCGACTACCTGCTGCTGCCCGTCCACCCCTGGCAGTGGGACCAGGTGATCGCGCCGCTCTTCGCCCCCGCGATCAGCGACGGATCCATCCTCCACCTCACCACTGACAACGACCTGCGGCTGCCCCAGCAGTCGATCCGCACCTTCCTCAACACCAGCCGCCCGCACCGGCGCACCGTCAAGCTCCCGCTGTCCGTCCTCAACACCCTGGTCTGGCGCGGCCTGCCGACCGAACGCACGCTGGCCGCCCCGGCCGTCACCGCCTGGGTGCGGGGACTGCGGGACGCCGACCCCTTCCTGCGGGACGAGACGCGGGTGATCCTGCTCGGCGAGGTCGCCTCCGTCACCGTCGAACACCCGCAGTACGACCGGCTGCCCACCGTCCCGTACCAGTACCGCGAACTGCTCGGCTGCATCTGGCGCGAGCCGCTGGCCGCCCATCTGGAACCGGGAGAACACGCCCGTACCCTCGCCGCGCTGCTGCACACCGACCCGAACGGGCGATCTTTCACCGCCGAACTCGTCGACCGGTCCGGTCTCGCGCCCCGCGTATGGCTGCGCCACCTCTTCGCGGCGCTGCTACCGCCCCTCCTGCGTTTTCTCTACCAATACGGCACGGTTTTCTCCCCGCACGGCGAGAACACCATCGTGGTCTACGACGAGCACGACATCCCGGTACGCCTCGCGGTGAAGGACTTCGTCGACGACATCAACGTTTCCGCGGACCCACTGCCGGAACACGACGGCATGCCGGACGACGTACGCCAGGTGCTGCTCACCGAACGGCCCGAATTCCTCACCCAGTTCATCCACGCGGGCCTCTTCATCGGGGTCCTGCGCTATCTCGCGCCCCTGTGCGAGGCACAACTGGACGTGCCCGAAGCCGAATTCTGGACCCTGGTGCGGGACGAGATCATCCGGCACCAGGAGCGCTTTCCCGAACTCAAGGAACGTTTCGCCGCCTTCGACCTCCTTACGCCCCGCATCGACCGGCTCTGCCTCAACCGCAATCGGCTGCACCTCGACGGTTACCGCGACCGGGCGCAGCGCCCGCACGCCGCCGTGCACGGCACGGTCGCCAACCCCCTCCACCTTCCCCGTCCCTGAGGCGCGCCGCGGCCGAGCCGATACGATCCGAGCACGGGGACCCGGTACGGAATCCCGTACGGAACGCGTACGGGAATCACCGCGGAAAGGTGGGGGCGGCCATGCGGGAGGCAACTGGCGCCGAACCCTGCCCGGAGTGCGGTACGGGCACGCGGCCGGGACAACTGCTCTGCCAGGGCTGCTTCGTGCCCTTCTCGCTGATGGCCGCGGACCGCGCCGCGCAGACCCCGCCGCAGGGAGCCGCCCCCGAGGCATCCCCGGAACCGACCGCGCTGCTGCCGAGCGCCCACGGCGCCGACTCCGAACACACCCGAGTGATCAACGTGATCCCCGGAGCGCTGCCCCGACCCCTGGAGACACGCAGGGACGCACCGCCGCGGGCGCTGCGACTGCGGTTCCCCAGCGGCGAGATCGTCGCGGTGGAGCCGGCCAACTCGATCCGGCTCGGCCGCGACCCGAAGCACTGCCCCGCCGTGCCCTTCCTCGCCGCGCACGACAATCTGTCCCGTATCCACGCCATGATCGGCGTCGAGCCCGACGGCTCCGCCTGGATCTCCGACGAGAGCTCCACGAACGGCACCTTCGTCCACGGCTACCGGCTCGCGCCCGGCGAGCGGGCACCCGTACGCCCCGGCGACACCCTCCGGCTCGCCGCCGACGTCACCGTCCGCGTACTGCTCTGACCTCCGCGTAGGCGGCGATGCAACGGGCCAGCGGGTGCTCGGGGCCCAGCGCCTGCGCGGCGTCGGCCGACAGCTCCTCGAAGCGGCGGACGACGGCGGTCGTGCCGTTCAGACCCTCCAGGGCCCGCGCACGGCCGAAAAGCGCCGCAAATGGTGCGGCCTCGTTTTCCGCACCCTGGCGCGCGATGTGCTGGAGCGCCTGCCAGTAGCGCTCGTCCGCGTCGGTGAACCGGTCCGCGGCGAGCAGCCCCTCGGCGTCCTCCAGCAGCGCCCACAGCACATGGCCGGCGCTCCGGTCCAGCACCGTGGGACTGCGCCGTACGGGAGCGGGCCGCATCAGCGCGCGCAGCCGCTCGGCCACCTCCCCGGCGTCGGCCGGCCGGTCGTCCGGCTTCTTGGCGAGCATCCGGTGCACCAGGCGCGCGAGTCCGGCGGGCACCTCGGGGCGCCGCCGCTCGATGGGCTCCGGCGCCTCGTGGACGTGCATGTACGCGTATCCCACGGATGTCCCGGCCGAGAAGGGCGGTCCCTCGGCGAGCATCGCGTACAGCACACAGCCGAGCGAATAGAGGTCGGACCGCGCGGTCACCTCGGCGCCGCGCGCCTGCTCGGGCGAGAAGTACGGCGGCGAGCCCATGACCGCCCGCGGATCGGTGTACCGCGTGGCGCTGTCGTCGCGGTGCGCCACCAGGCCGAAGTCGCAGATCTTGACGACGCCGTCCGGGAGAAGCATCAGATTCTCCGGCTTGATGTCCCGGTGGACGAGCCCGCGCTCATGCGCGTGCCGCAGCCCGGCGCTGATCTGCGCGCCATAGGCGATGACATCGGCCACCGGCAGTCCGCCGCGGTCCAGCAGCACTTGGCGGAAGTCCGCGCCGCGCAGCAATTCCATGACGATGAACGGCCTGCCCCGGTGCTCGCCCGCGTCATGGACGGTGGCCACATTGGGATGGCTCAGCGCGGCGGCGGCCATCGCCTCCCTGCGGAACCGACCCTGGCGCTCGTCACGCTCGCCGTCGCCCCAATCGGCGCGCAGCGTCAGCACCTTCACCGCGACACGCCGCCCCAGACTCCGGTCGAGAGCCGCGTAGACCTGCCCGTACCCGCCGCCGCCCAGCGACTCCTCCAGGAGGTACCGGTCGCTGAGGACCGTACCGATCCCGATCTCCCCCGACACGTCGTCCTCGTCCCCGCTCGTTCGCCGTCGCGGCCCGGTTCACCCGGGCTCCTGCCCCGGCGGCCACGGTACGGCCATCATGGTGGGACCCGCCGCGTCCGCGCTCACCCGCGGTCCGACGGTACCGTCCGCCGGGTCCTCCTCGAAGACGAACTGACGGCCGCTGGGCAGCAGTTCCAGCCGTTCGTGCAGGACGACGGAATCCCCCTGGCGCAGATGCCACAGCGCGCCGTGCGGCAGCGGCACCAACTCGTCACCAGTGGGGCGGCGGCGCCGCACCCAGGTGCCGTTCGCACTGCGCTCGTCCACCACGCTCAGCCCTGTGCCGTCGTAACTGACCATCACATGAGTACGGCTCACCGACTCGACCTCGGTGTCGTCGATCCAGGCGCCGAGGACGACACCGCCGTCGGCGGGCGCCCGGCCGACCGCGAGCGGCTCGCCCGCCGTCACCATGAAGCGGCCCCGCACCGTCCCGTCCATGACCACCTTCACCTGCGCGCGGGACGGACGGGGACCCGCGTCCGCCAGGGGCAGCCCGTGCGTCGGGCAGAGAACCTGGGATTTCCGGCGGCGGGGGAGCGCGGTGCTCCTCGGCCGGTCGGCGGCGCCGAACAGCGGGCAGTCGGCCTCGGGACAACGCCAGTCACGGCCGAGGACCGCCCGGTGCGCCGACCGGTCCCAGCGCCGGTACACGCCCGCCTCCAGGAGCAGCCCTTCCTCCTCCTTGCGGGAGACCTGCCACTCGGGAGGCACCGGCATGATCCGCGGCCGTACGCCGATCACGCCGTCCGGCTGGAGGAAGGGCCGCAGGAAACGATCCCGGTTGCCGGGAATCCACGGATAGGCGCGGTGGAAGTCCAGGAAATTGTCCGCGCTGACCACCCGCAGCTCCAGCGCGTCGGCCAGCTCCAGGATGCGGTCGTCGGCCCTCGGCAGGACCTCCAGCAGCCCTTCGAGATACCAGCGGTCCAGACTCTGCCGCTCCTCGGGCGTCAGACGGCCGTCGGTCAGCAGGGAACGGTCGGTGATCGCGTACACCTGGACGGCGGGATCGCGGGTGAATTCCGCCAGCGCGTCCAGCAGACCCGACAACCGGGCCAGATCCGCCGCCCGTTCCCCGCCGAGCGCCGGTTCACGCACCACATTCGCGACGTCGATCACATATTCCGCGGCGGAGGCATCCAGAGTCAGGCGGCGCTCGAACGGCATGTGTCCAGAAGCTATCACCGCCCGACTTGAACGGTCCGCCGAACGATCCGCGGCACCCGGCGCGGACGGCGATGTCAGTGCGGCCCTCTAGGCTTGCCTCCCTATGACTGCCACGCCCCCACCCGCGCTCACCGACCTGCTGCACGCCGCCGTCACCGCCGTCGGAGGTGTCGAGCGGGCCGGTCAGGTCACCATGGCCCAAGCCGTCGAGGCCGCCGTGGACGACCAGTCCCATCTGCTCGTCCAGGCCGGTACCGGCACCGGAAAATCGCTCGGCTATCTGGTGCCCGCGCTCGCCCACGGCGAGCGCGTGGTGGTGGCCACCGCCACCCTCGCGCTCCAGCGCCAGCTCGTCGAGCGCGACCTGCCGCGCACCGTCGACGCCCTGAAGCCGCTGCTGCGCCGTGAGCCGCAGTACGCGATGCTCAAGGGCCGATCCAACTACCTGTGCCTGCACCGCCTGCACGAGGGCGTGCCGCAGGACGAGGAGGACGGTCTCTTCGACCCCTTCGAGGCCGCCGCGCCGACCAGCAAGCTCGGCCAGGACCTGCTGCGGCTGCGCGACTGGGCCGACGAGACCGAGACCGGCGACCGGGACGGCCTCACCCCCGGCGTCTCCGACCGCGCCTGGAGCCAGGTGTCGGTCACCTCGCGCGAGTGTCTGGGCGCCACCAAGTGCGCCTACGGCGCCGAGTGCTTCGCCGAGGCCGCCCGTGAGCGCGCCAAACTGGCCGACGTGGTGGTCACCAACCACGCGCTGCTGGCGATCGACGCCATCGAGGGCGCCCCGGTGCTGCCGGGCCACGAGGTCCTGATCATCGACGAGGCGCACGAACTGGTCTCCCGCGTCACCGGGGTCGCCACCGGCGAGCTGTCCCCGGGCGCCGTCAACCGCGCGGTCAAGCGGGCGTCCCGGCTGGTCAACGAGAAGTCCGCGGACGCGCTGCTCACCGCCGCCGAGGGCTTCGAGCGCGTGATGGAGCTGGCCCTGCCGGGACGCCTGGAGGAGATCCCCGAGGATCTGGGGTACTTCCTCGCGGCGCTGCGCGACGCCTGCCGCCAGGTCATCACCGCCATCGGCGACACCCGCGACAAGTCCGTGCAGGACGAGGACGCGGTCCGCAAGCAGGCGCTCGCCGCGGTGGAGCACATCCACGGGGTCAGCGAGCGGCTGGTGCTCGGCTCCGAATTCGACGTGGTGTGGTGCGAGCGGCACGACCGGTACGGGGCCTCGCTGCGGGTCGCCCCCCTGAGCGTGTCCGGGCTGCTGCGCGAGAAGCTCTTCACCGAGCGCTCGGTGGTGCTCACCTCCGCCACCCTCAAGCTGGGCGGCGACTTCAACGGGGTGGCCGCCTCGCTCGGCCTGGCCCCCGAGGGGACCGAGGGCGAGGACGTCCCGCAGTGGAAGGGCATCGACGTCGGCTCGCCCTTCGACTACCGCAAGCAGGGCATCCTCTACGTCGCCAGGCACCTCAACCAGCCGGGCAGGGACAGCAACCGCGAGGACATGCTCGACGAACTCGCCGAGCTGATCGAGGCGGCCGGCGGCCGTACCCTCGGGCTGTTCTCGTCCATGCGCGGCGCCCAGGCCGCCGCGGAGGCCATGCGGGGCCGCCTGGACCACCCGGTGCTGCTCCAGGGCGAGGAGACGCTCGGTGAGCTGATCCGTACGTTCTCGCAGGACGCCAAGACGTGTCTGTTCGGGACGCTCTCGCTGTGGCAGGGCGTCGATGTGCCGGGTGTGAACTGCCAGTTGGTGGTGATGGACCGGATCCCGTTCCCGCGGCCGGACGACCCGCTGATGAGCGCCCGGCAGAAGTCGGTCGAGGAGCACGGCGGTAACGGCTTCATGGCCGTGGCCGCCACCCACGCGGCCCTGTTGATGGCACAGGGCGCGGGACGGCTGATCCGGGCGATGGGCGACCGCGGCGTGGTCGCCGTACTCGATCCACGGCTGGCCAACGCCCGCTACGGCAGCTTCCTGCGGTCCTCCATGCCCGACCTCTGGTACACGACCGACCGCAATCAGGTCCGGCGTTCTCTGGCGGCGATCGACGCGGCGGCGACGGCGGCGGTCGTCGGCTGACAGGGCAGGGACGGGACGGGGACAGGGCCGACCGGAGCGGGGCTTCAGGCTGGCGGCTGACAGGGGAGTCGTACGGCTCAGTCGACAGGAGGACGGCCGCTCAGCGGGCATGGCGGGGCCCCGGAACCGGCGCAGAGGTCCCGGGGCCCGTTCGTTGGGGTCGGTCAGACCCGGCGGAGCACCGCCACCACCTTGCCGAGGATCGTCGCCTCGTCGCCGGGGATGGGCTGGTACGCCGCATTGTGCGGAAGCAGCCACACGTGGCCGTTGTCCCGCTTGAAGCGCTTCACCGTGGCTTCGCCGTCCAGCATCGCGGCGACGATGTCCCCGTTCTCCGCGACGGGCTGACGGCGTACCGTCACCCAGTCGCCGTCACAGATCGCCGCCTCGATCATCGAGTCGCCGACCACCTTGAGCACGAACAGCTCGCCGTCGCCGACCAGTTGGCGGGGGAGCGGGAAGACGTCCTCGACCGACTCCTCGGCGAGGATCGGGCCGCCCGCCGCGATCCGGCCGACGAGCGGCACATACGAGGCGGAGGGCTTGCCCGCCGTGTCGGTGGGCTGCGGGTGGCCGCCGTCGGAGCCGCGGACCTCGTACGCGCGGGGACGGTGCGGGTCGCGGCGCAGGAAGCCCTTGCGCTCCAGGGCCATGAGCTGGTGGGCCACCGAGGACGTGCTGGACAGGCCGACGGCCTGGCCGATCTCGCGCATGGACGGCGGATATCCGCGACGCTGCACGGAGTCCCTGATGACCTCGATGACGCGGCGCTGCCGCTCGGTGAGCCCGGAGCTGTCGGCACGAATACCGGGGGGCCGCCCGGGGAGCGATCGTGCGGGCTTCGGGCTGTTGTCTTCGCCTGTCACGTCCAACGGGCCGATCCGATCCTGGGAGCGGTCATGGGCGGTCAATGTGGCGCTGTCTGCGGTGGTGGTCACGGCGGCCCCTTTTCGATGTTCTCCCACCGCATGGACTGCGGCCGGCCCGCTTCGCAGTCGCGGGCAGTTAGTACAACGGTAGTGGGTTTCGAAAGGTTGCGCCAAACACACGTTCGAGTGAATCTGCGTAAATCCGCTGACGTGATCAAGGTATCGGGTGTACTGGTCGAATGGAAGTTCGATTATCCACGGCCTGCCGAGTGTCCCGGGGGCTCCGTGCGGCTCAGTCTGCCACCCGTGCCCCGGCGGCGGGCCGTCACGACACTTCCCCTAGGCTCACCTCCGGCCGCAAGCGCGACACGCGGAGCGACGGTGTTTGCCCGCTGCCCCCAGATCTAGTGGTTGTATGTGCACCAGCCACCACCCGTAGTGGTTTCGCGGGGGGCCGGCGGCCCCAAACTCCGCGGGATCGCCTATGCTTGGGACTGCTTCGAGGGGCCGGCAAGGCTCCCCGAAGGCCATTTTGTCGTGCGCTCACCGCGGGTGAGGAAGGGAGCCGGGAACCATGCACTGCCCCTTCTGCAAGCACCCCGACAGCCGCGTCGTCGACAGCCGCACCACCGATGACGGCACCTCGATCCGCCGCCGTCGGCAGTGCCCGGACTGCGGTCGCCGTTTCACCACGGTCGAGACCGCGTCACTGATGGTCATCAAGCGCAGCGGAGTGACCGAGCCCTTCAGCCGCAGCAAGGTGATCGCGGGCGTGCGCAAGGCATGTCAGGGCCGCCCCGTCACCGAGGACGCCCTCGCCCAGCTCGGGCAGCGCGTCGAGGAGGCGGTCAGGGCCACGGGCAGCGCCGAGCTGTCGACCCACGACGTGGGACTGGCCATACTCGGTCCGCTTCAGGACCTCGACCTGGTCGCGTTTCTGCGCTTCGCCTCGGTCTACCGGGCGTTCGACTCGCTCGAGGACTTCGAGACGGCCATCACGGAGCTGCGCGAGCAGTTGCCACCCACCACTCCCGGCGGGCTCGACGAGGACCTCGGAGTCCCCGCGCCCGCAGTCGCCGCCGACTGAGCGGAACGGCGGGGACCCACAGATTTGCCGGAGCGCCAGGTGCGCCGAGGCGGCAGACATCACCGTGTTGCGGGAAGATCCGCGCACATTAGGGCGTTTTCGCCCGTATAGGGAGGCGGAATGACAGAGACGACGAGCGGCCCGGCACGCGGTTCCCGTACCAAGGGATCCAAGGCGAGCAAGGGTCTGCGCATCGAGCGCATCCACACCACCCCCGGCGTGCATCCGTACGACGAAGTGGTCTGGGAGCACCGTGACGTCGTCATGACCAACTGGCGCGACGGCTCGATCAACTTCGAGCAGCGTGGCGTCGAGTTCCCCGACTCCTGGTCGGTGAACGCGGTCAACATCGTCACCAGCAAGTACTTCCGCGGCGCGGTGGGCAGCCCCAAGCGCGAGAAGAGCCTGAAGCAGCTCATCGACCGAGTGGTGCTCACCTACCGCAAGGCGGGCGAGGACCACGGATACTTCGCCTCCCCCGCGGACGCCGAGATCTTCGAGCACGAGCTGACCTACGCGCTGCTGCACCAGGTGTTCAGCTTCAACTCCCCGGTGTGGTTCAACGTCGGCACCGCTCAGCCCCAGCAGGTCTCCGCCTGCTTCATCCTGTCCGTCGACGACTCCATGGAGTCGATTCTCGACTGGTACAAGGAAGAGGGCATGATCTTCAAGGGCGGTTCCGGCGCCGGCCTGAACCTCTCCCGGATCCGCTCCTCCAAGGAGCTGCTCTCCTCCGGCGGCAACGCCTCGGGACCGGTCTCCTTCATGCGCGGCGCGGACGCCTCCGCGGGCACCATCAAGTCAGGCGGCGCCACCCGCCGCGCCGCCAAGATGGTCGTCCTGGACGTCGATCACCCCGACGTCGAGGCGTTCATCGAGACCAAGGTCAAGGAAGAAGAGAAGATCCGCGCCCTGCGCGACGCGGGCTTCGACATGGACCTGGGCGGCGACGACATCACGTCGGTGCAGTACCAGAACGCCAACAACTCCGTCCGTGTGAACGACGAGTTCATGAAGGCGTACGAGTCCGGCTCGAAGTTCGGGCTGCGCGCCCGGATGACCGGTGAGGTCATCGAGGAGGTCGACGCCAAGGCGCTCTTCCGCAAGCTCGCCGAGGCCGCGTGGGCCTGCGCCGACCCGGGCATCCAGTACGACGACACGATCAACCGCTGGCACACCTCGCCGGAGACGGGCCGGATCACCGCCTCGAACCCGTGCAGCGAGTACATGCACCTCGACAACTCGAGCTGCAACCTCGCCTCGCTCAACCTCATGAAGTTCCTGCGCGACGACGGCAAGGGCAACCAGTCCTTCGACGCCGAGAGCTTCGCCAAGGTCGTCGAGCTGGTCATCACCGCGATGGACATCTCCATCTGCTTCGCCGACTTCCCGACCCAGAAGATCGGCGAGACCACCCGAGCCTTCCGCCAGCTCGGCATCGGCTACGCCAACCTCGGCGCGCTGCTGATGGCGACCGGCCACGCGTACGACTCCGACGGCGGTCGCGGCCTCGCCGGTGCCATCACTTCGCTGATGACCGGCACTTCCTACAAGCGCTCCGCCGAACTGGCCTCGGTCGTCGGCGCGTACGAGGGCTACGCCCGCAACGCGGACGCCCACAAGCGCGTCATGAAGCAGCACTCCGACGCCAATGGCGCCGCCACCCGCGTGGACGACCTGGACACCCCCGTCTGGGCCGCCGCCACCGAGGCCTGGCAGGACGTCGTCCGGCTGGGCGAGAAGAACGGTTTCCGTAACGCGCAGGCGTCGGTGCTCGCGCCGACCGGCACCATCGGCCTGATGATGGACTGCGACACCACGGGCGTCGAGCCGGACCTGGCCCTGGTCAAGTTCAAGAAGCTCGTCGGCGGCGGCTCGATGCAGATCGTCAACAACACGGTGCCCGCGGCCCTCAAGCGGCTCGGATACCAGGCCGAGCAGGTCGAGGCGATCGTCGCCCACATCGCCGAGCAGGGCAATGTGATCGACGCCCCCGGTCTGAAGCCCGAGCACTACTCGGTCTTCGACTGCGCCATGGGTGAGCGCGCGATCTCCGCCATGGGTCACGTACGGATGATGGCCGCCGCCCAGCCGTTCCTGTCGGGCGCGATCTCCAAGACGGTCAACCTGCCGGAGACGGCGACCGTCGAAGAGGTCGAGGAGGTCTACTTCGAGGGCTGGAAGCTCGGCCTGAAGGCGCTCGCGATCTACCGCGACAACTGCAAGGTCGGCCAGCCCCTCTCGGCCAAGAAGAAGGACGAGAAGCCGGCCGAGGCCGCCGCCGAGGCGCCCGCCGCAGTCGAGAAGGTCGTCGAGTACCGTCCGGTCCGCAAGCGCCTGCCCAAGGGCCGTCCCGGCATCACCACGTCCTTCACGGTCGGCGGCGCCGAGGGCTACATGACGGCGAACTCCTACCCGGACGACGGCCTCGGCGAGGTCTTCCTCAAGATGTCCAAGCAGGGCTCCACCCTCGCGGGCATGATGGACGCCTTCTCCATCGCCGTCTCGGTGGGCATGCAGTACGGCGTCCCGCTGGAGACCTACGTCTCGAAGTTCACCAACATGCGCTTCGAGCCCGCCGGTCTCACCGACGACCCGGACGTACGGATGGCGCAGTCGATCGTCGACTACATCTTCCGCCGCCTGGCGCTGGACTTCCTGCCCTTCGAGACCCGCTCCGCGCTGGGCATCCACTCCGCGCCCGAGCGGCAGCGCCACCTGGACACCGGCTCCTACGAGGCCGCCGAGGAAGAGGTCGACGTCGAGGGCCTGGCGCAGTCCGCGCCGCGCGAGGTCCGCGAGGCAGAACCCCGTAAGCCGCTGGCCGTGGCCAAGCCCGAAGCGGGTGCGGCGGCGGTACCGGCGCCCAAGGAAGCGCACAACTCAACGGAACTGCTGGAGATCCAGCTCGGCCTCAACGCCGACGCGCCGCTGTGCTTCTCCTGCGGCACCAAGATGCGCCGCGCGGGGAGCTGCTACCTGTGCGAGGGCTGCGGATCGACGAGCGGTTGTAGCTGACATCCGGGCGCGGCCCGTTTGTTGAACTGACTGGTCAGGGCGGTGGCACCGGGGCGACCCGGTGCCACCGCCCTTTTCCGGCCCTTCCGGTCCCTCACGCGATTGCCTCCCCCGCACAGGGACGATCTCCGGCGTCAACGCCACTACGATGGCGCGGTGTTGGTGAAGTGGATGCGCTGCGGGGTTGTGGATCAGGCGGGGTTCGACCGGGGGCAGCGCAGGTGGGCGGCGCTCAAGGACCAGCCCGGCTTCCGAGGGCAGGGCGGCGGCTGGAGCCGTGCCCAGCCCGGAATGGCGCATCTCTTCGCCTTCTGGGACAGCCGGCGGTCCTACGACGCCTTCATGGCCGGGCCGCACGGCGGGATCGCCGCGTCGCAGGGCGACACCTACGAGATGCTCGCGGTGAATCTCTTCGAGCACCGGCTGGACGTCAAGGTCGGCTTCGAACCGACCTTCGCCGACGTCGATGTCCTGCGCGTCGCCCTGTGCAAAGTGCGGCCGGACCGTGTCGACCACTTCACATCGATGCAGCAACGGGTGTGGAATCCCGCCATGGCGGGTTCTCCCGGCATGCTGCGCGGCGTCTTCGGCCAGGGTCCGGGAAACGACTTCCTGGTGCTGTCCATGTGGAATTCGGCGACGGAGCGCGGTAAATACCGCGAGGGAGCGGTGACGCGGCTGTCGGAGCGCGCCGAACTCGACACCGATGTGGTGTCCGTGGCGGGTGACGTGGTGGATGTGGTGCAGGGGTGGACGGTCTGAGAGCGGATGGCTCGGGTGACACGGGTGGTGGCGACCGCGCGCCGGATATAGGCGGCGCTGTCACGGGTGGGGTGGAAGCCACCGCTGTGGCAGCAGTGGCGGCCGACGATACGCAAGCCCCTTCCCCGCACCAGGTGCGGCTTTTCGGGGCCGCTTATCGGATGCTCGGATCGGCGTGCGCGGCGGACGAGGTCGTACGGCACGCGCTCACCCGTACGGCCGACACCGACGCGGGCGACGCGCTGCCCGAGCTGGTCCGCGAGGTCTTCGGCGCGATACGGGCCGTGCCCGAGCAGGCGGCGCGGCACCGGCGTGAAGCGCACGCGGGCTCCTGGCTGCCGGAACCGGTGCTCACCGAGGGCGGCGCGATGGGCGCCCTGGGCGTTCTGGAGACGGTCGAGAGCCGGGAATCGGTGTCCATGGCGCGGCTGGTCGCGCTGGAACGCCTGTCGTCGGCCGAGCGGGCCGCGTACGTCCTGCGGGAGACCTTCGGCTACGGGTCGGCGGAAACCGCCGTCGTCCTCGGACTGCCCGAAGTGCAGTGCCGCGCCCTGCGGCGCCGGGCACGGCAACGGGTGCGGGAGTCCGCCACCGGCGTTGACCTGCCCTGGCCGCAGCGGCGGCAGCTGGCCGAGGACCTGATGCGGGCCGCCTCACACGCGGACCAGCAGGCGCTGGCGGAACTGCTCGCCGACGACGTGGTGGCCTGGTCGGACGGCGGCGGGGTCCCCGGGACGGCCCGGCGTCCCGCCCTGGGAGCTGCCAAAGTGGCCCGTTTCCTGGCCGGACTGATCAGCCAGGCACCGGCGGGAACGCGCGGCCGGATCGTCGAGATTAACGGCGACGCGGCGGTGCTGGCGACGACCGGGGATGTCGTGGTGGCCGTCGTGGCGCCGGAGTTCGGGCCGCAGGGGCTGGTCGGCATCCGCACGGTGGCCGATCCGGGACGACTGGTGTTCCTCAACCGACAGTGGGCGCGGCGGGGGTTGCGGCGCTGACCGGTGCCTGCTCTTTCGCCTGCGCGCTCACCTGCTCGTTCGCCGATGAGGCCGCGCCTGTGCTCGCGTCTACGCTTGTGGTCGCGCGTGCCCCGGTGGGTCCGTCCGCGCTCAGCAGCTTTGCCAGGGCGGTGGTGATCTGTTCCCCCAGGCTCGCGTCCACCGGCGCGTGGTGGCTGATCAGCCGGTACCACATGGCGCCGAAGGCGAAGTCGACCGCGAGGTCCAGCGTCCGCTCCTCCCCGGCCAGTTCACCGCGCTCCACCCCGCGGGCCAGGAGCACGCGGAGCGCCTGCCGCCGAGGCCCGATCACCGTGGACTGGAGCCGCTGTGAGAGGTCCGGGTCGTGCTGGGCATCGGCCATCAGTCCGACCAGGGCCTTGCCGGTGAGTTTGCGGGTGAGCACGAAGGTGGCGTCGAGGAGCGTACGGACGTCGCGCAGCGTGTCGCCGCTGTCGGGGTCCAGGTGCTCCGCCTTGCGCAGACCCAGGTCGCGCAGGGCGTCGAGCAGGACGTCCTGCTTGGCGGCCCACCAGCGGTACACGGTCTGGCGGCCGACCCCCGCGTTCTCCGCGATGCCCTTCATGGTCAGGGCCTGATAACCGCCGTCCTGGCAGAGCCGCAGGGCCGCGTCGAGCACGGCGCGGCGGGCGGTCTCACTGCGGGGTCTGCCCCGCGCGGGTGTCTCGTCCACGAATCCACTTTACAAGGCATGGTGTCTCGCATACTCTTAACGAGTCAGCATGTCTCGTAAATGGAGCTCGCAATGAACGAACGCGTTGTCGGCGGCCGGGGGGAGCGCCCCGAGGGCAAGGCCGAGACCGACTCCCGGCGGACGATCCTGATCACCGGTTCCACGGACGGCCTGGGTCGCTGGCTCGCCATACGCCTCGCGACCGACGGAGCCCGTGTGCTGATCCATGGCCGTGACGCCCGCCGGGCCGAGGAGGTTCGCGACGCCATACGGGAGGCGACGGGTGAGGACCGCGCGGAGGTGCTGCTCGCCGATGTCTCCGATCTCGGGCAGGTCGACCGGCTCGCCGACGAGGTGCTGGCCCGTGCCGACCGGCTGGACGTGCTGGTCAACAACGCGGGAATCGGGACCGCCTCGCCGGGCGGAGCGCGGGAGGCGGACGAGCACGGCGTGGAGCGGCGGTTCGCGGTGAACTACCTGGCGGGGTACCGGCTCACGCACCGGCTCCTGCCCTTGCTGACGGCGTCGGCGCCGTCCCGCATCGTCAACGTCGCCTCCGCGGGTCAGCAGGCGATCGACTTCGGCGACCCGATGCTGAGCAAGGACTACGACGGCGGGCGGGCGTACACGCAGAGCAAGCTCGCACAGGTCATGTTCACCTTCGACCTGGCCGAGGCGTTGAAAGGCACCGGTGTGACGGTGAACGCGCTGCATCCGGCCACGTACATGGACACCACCATGGTCAGAGAGGGAGGCATAGCGCCGTGGAGCTCGGTGGAGGAGGGCGGGGAGGCGACCTTGCGGCTCATCGAAGGCACCGATGTCGGCACTGGCCGGTACTTCAACGGCACCCGGGAAGCGAGGGCCGACCGGCAGGCGTACGACGGGGACGCCCGACGTCGGCTGCGGGAGCTGTCGGAGGAGCTGACGGCGCGACTGTGAGGCGGATGACCCCCGGATCAGCGCGCCGGAGCGACAGTCGCGCAATAGGCTGATCGTCATGGGACGCCCTCGCCGCATTGTGCTCATTCGGCACGGCGAGTCCCAGGGAAACAGGGACGACACCATTTACGAGCGGGTGCCGGACCACGCCCTGGAACTCACCGCCACCGGCCTTCAACAGGCGAGGGAGGCGGGAACGGGCTTGCGTGAGCTGTTCGGCGAGGAACGGGTCCAGGCATTCGTCTCTCCGTACCGCCGCACCTGGCACACCTTCCGGGCACTGGGGCTCGACCCCCGGCTGACCCGGGCCAAGGAGGAGCCGCGCCTGCGGGAACAGGACTGGGGGAACTGGCAGGACGTCGAGGACATCCAGCGGCAGCGCAAAGCCCGCGACGCCTACGGCCACTTCTTCTACCGCTTCGCGATGGGGGAGAGCGGCGCGGACGTCTACGACCGGGTCGGGGCCTTCCTGGAGACTCTGTACCGCGCCTTCGACAAGGAGGACTTCCCGCCGAACGTGCTGGTGGTCACCCACGGGCTGACGATGCGGTTGTTCTGCATGCGCTGGTTCCACTGGACGGTGGAGGAGTTCGAGGCGCTGTCCAACCCCGACAACGCCGAGACCCGCACACTCCTGCTCGGCCCCTCCGGCGGCTATACCCTGGACCGGCCGTTCGCGAGGTGGCGGACGCCCGGCCCGCCTGGCGGCGGGGAGTGGTGAAGTGGGCCGGTGACTTTGGGCACACGGAGATTGACCGGGATTGAACACGATGTCAGAGTTTCCGACGCCATGACCCCTCACACCACTGAAACCGACCGCGCCGCGCGCGCCGTGGCCAGCCTCCGCGGGCTGGCCGTGGGCGACGCCCTGGGCTCCCAGTTCTTCGTCCCCGCCAACTACCCGGCACTTCAGAACGGCCAACTGCCACCCGGCACATGGGGGTGGACGGACGACACGGAGATGGCCTGCTCGGTGGTCTCCGTGCTGATCAAGCACGGACGCGTCGACCAGGACGCCCTGGCCCACTCCTTCGCCGAGCACCACGACTTCGACCGCGGCTACGGCCCGGCTGTCAACCGGATGCTGCGGCTGATCCGCCAGGAAGGCGGCGACTGGCGGGAACTCGCGGCCGGCCTGTTCAACGGGCAGGGCTCGTGGGGCAATGGCGCCGCGATGCGGGTCGCGCCCCTTGGTGCCTGGTACGCGGGTGACGCCGTCCAGGCCACCCACCAGGCGGAGATCTCCGCCTACACGACGCATCAGCACCGTGAGGCGGTCGTCGGGGCCATGGCGGTCGCCGCCGCGGCGGCCCTCGTCGCCGACCCCACGGGACCCCAGGCACCGTCCGACCTTCTCGGCGCGGTTCTCGACCTCGTACCGCGCAGCGCGGTGCACGCGGGTATCCGACGGGCCAGGGACATGCTCGACTACGCGGACGTCGCCACGGTGGCCGCCGTGCTGGGCTGCGGGCGGCGCACCAGCGCCCATGACACCGTGCCCTTCGCCCTGTGGGCGGCGGCCCGCCATCTCGACGATTACGAGCAGGCGTTCTGGACCACCGCCAGGGCCGGTGGCGATGTGGACACGACCTGCGCGATCGTCGGCGGCATCGTCGCGTCCCGGCCGGGCGGCCAACCGCCGGGCGACTGGCGGGAGCGGACCGAAGTCCTCCCGGACTGGGCGTTGTCCGACTGACCGACCGCCGTGGGACGGCGCGAAGCAGCGGGGTAGGCTTGGTACTGCCATGCCGTACGAACCACCCACCCACAGCGTCGAACGCTCCCTTCGTGCCACTCTCGGGGCGCGGACCGTGGCGGGTGTGGACGAAGTCGGCCGCGGCGCCTGGGCCGGACCCGTCACCGTGTGCGCCGCTGTCACCGGACTGCGTCGCGCGCCGGAGGGGTTGACCGACTCCAAGCTGATCACCCCCAAGCGCCGGGCCCGGCTGGCCGCCGTCCTCGGCGACTGGGTCACCTCCTACGCCCTCGGGCACGCCTCACCCGAGGAGATCGACGACCTCGGGATGACGGCCGCGCTCCGGCTGGCGGCCGTACGCGCGTTGGAGGGACTGCCGGAACGGCCGGACGCGGTGATCCTCGACGGCAAGCACAATTACCTCGGCGGTTCCTGGAAGGTCAGGACCGTGATCAAGGGCGACCAGTCCTGCGTCGCGGTCGCCGCCGCGTCCGTCATCGCCAAAGTGCAGCGGGACACGGCGATGGCCGAACTCGGCGCGGACTACACGCCGTTCGCCTTCGCCGACAACGCCGGATATCCGTCGCCTGTTCACCGTGCGGCCCTGGAGGAGTTGGGGCCCACCGCGCAGCACCGGATGTCGTGGTCGTATCTGGACGCGCTGCCCCGCTGGCAGCACCTCAAGAAGGTCCGTCAGCCGGTCGAGTCAGGGGAACAACTCGGTTTCGATTTCTGATCCACACGCCACCCCCCGCTGCGCATCCGTGCGGCATTTGATAGACATCAACTCATGCCTCTCATCCCCGAGGAGCCTCAGATTCACGAGAGCGTCCCGGGTCCCCGTACAGCTCCGGCCACCGGCCGCAGTGCGTCGACCCCCCGTCCTGTCCCCGGTCCGCCGCGGCCCGCAGCGCCGCGTCCCGCGCCGCCGAGGGAAGCCGCCGCAGGCGTCGGTCCGGGCCGTCACGGCCCCGCCCGTCCCATCGGTACCCCTGGTCCCGCCGCACCCTCCGGCCCGGTGACCCCGGCCGCGACGGCGGTTCCTCCCACCGTGCCGCAGCAGCGCACCCAAGAGCCCGCCGCCGCCCAGATCCAACTCATCCCCGCGCCGACCGACGGTGCGCTCGACGCCGCCGACGAGACGGTCGACCTGCTGCTTGACACGGGTCGGGCACCCGGCGAGATCCTGGTCCTCACCACCGGTGACCAGCACCCGTGGGCGGCGCACGAACTCACCTTCGGCGAAGCGTCCTACTGGGCGCAGTACGACGCGGCCGACGACGTCTTCTACGCAGACATCTCCGCCGAACGCACCACCGGGCGACCGGTCGTGGTCGTCGCCGTCAACGGCGGCAGCGACGACACGCTGCCGAGGGCGCTGGCGGGCGCATTGGCCAACGCGGGCGTCCTGCTGATCGTCTGCGGCGACCCGGCCAGGGTCAATTCCCTGCTGGGCGCCAGCGCCTGACCGTCAGCGCGCGGCCGCGCGGCGAAGAGCCTGCGTCGTCCCACCGGGGATGCCGTGCGCCGCGTCGCCCGGCCGCCGCGACCAGGAAGCGGCGTTCGGTGTGCGGCCGACGCGATTCTCGCCGATCACATTCCAGCCGTCGGCGGTCAGGGTGACGTACGACCCGGAGCGAAGGCCGTGCAGGGTGCAGGCGTCACGCAGCCCCCACATCCACGCCCCGTCCTCCTCGGTCCAGCCGGGACCACCGTCCCGGCAGACCATCAGGACAGCGGTGCGTACCGGTTTGCGCAGTCGCAGATCGTGCGGGATGACGCGGCGCAGGTGCGAGAGCAGCGCATTGCGCCGCTCCCAGCCGTCGACCACCCCGCTGCGGGCGGTGAAGGAGGCGCTGGCCCGGATCCGGCCGTCCGGGTCGTACACCGCGATCACCGCGGTGGACGGGGACGGCAGGTGCCGAGCGTGCAGGTCCTTGATCACGTCACGCGGATTGGCCAGCAAAGGTACGCCGATGCCTGCCCATTCGGCCGGCTCCAGAGTGCGCGACGCGAGGGAAGTTGCGGCGGAGGACGTCTCCGGAACGAAGCCGATGGTCACGGTCCTCCTTTCATGGATGCACCCGTAGACCGGGCGCGGGCGCACGCCGGTCAGATGGCTCGATGAGCCGATAGGGGATCCGGCATCAATTCTCGCTCCCGTATTGCCCCGCGGCAACGGGCAATTGAAGCCGCCGACCGGTATGGACCTGTCCGCCGCTTAGATCCTGTCCCGTCCGGCGCCTCGCCACGCACATTCACCCCTGAACGGCCAGGACCAGCGGGAAGACAGCCGTCGCACCGGCCCGCCGCAGCAGCCTGGCCAGGACCGCCAGTGTCCAGCCCGTGTCGGAGAGATCGTCGACCAGCAGCACGGGACCGGGATTCGCCTGAAGGGCCGCGGCCAACTCCTGCGGTACGACGAAAGCCCCGTGCAGGGCGCGTACCCGCTGTGCGCTGTTACTGCGCGGTACGCCGCCCGGGTCTCCCTGATCCGCGTACTCGACCCGGCCGAGCAGGGGCATTCTGCCGACCTCGGCGATACGGGTGCTGAGCGATTCCACCAGCACGCCGTGGCGGCGAGAGGCGACACCGACCACGCCGACCGGGCGTGCGGGGGCGTCCGGCGCGCCGCTGGCCCAACCGCCGGGCCCCTTGGCCCAGTCGGCGAGCACCTGGATCACGGCGTCCACCACTTCCGGCGAAACCGGCTGGTCGACGGCTCCTTCGGCGAACAGCGGCCGCAGCCGGTTGCCCCACCCGATGTCGGACAGACGGCCCAACGCCCGCCCGGTGGACGCCTGTTCCGTCGCCGGAATACGACCCTTGAGCGCGACCCCGATCGCCTCGAGACCGGTCGGCCACATCTTGCGTGCTTCCAGCTCGACTCCGGGGCGCCCGAGCGCCGCGCGTGCCGCGTCCAGCGCGGCGTTCGACACCTCCAGAGGGAAGCGCGCGCCCGCGCAGTTGTCGCAGCGTCCGCAGGGCGCGGCCTGCTCGTCGTCCAACTGCCGGCGCAGGAACTCCATCCGGCACCCTGTGGTGGTCGCGTAGTCCCGCATGGCCTGCTGCTCGGTCTCGCGCTGGCGGGCCACCCACGCGTACCGCTCGGTGTCGTACGCCCACGGCCGCCCGGTCGCGGTCCAGCCGCCGCGCACCCGGTGCACCGCGCCGTCGACGTCCAGCACCTTCAGCATGATCTCCAGGCGGGAGCGGCGCAGATCGACGCGTGTTTCCAGCGCGGGGATGGACACCGGGCGGTCGGAGGCCGCGAGCACTTCCAGGGTGCGGCGCACCTGCTCCTCGGGCGGGAAGGCGAGCGACGCGAAATACCGCCAGATCGACTCGTCCTCGCGCCCGGGCAGGAGCAGGACCTCGGCGTGGTCGACGCCGCGTCCGGCACGGCCCACCTGCTGGTAGTAGGCGATCGGCGACGAGGGCGATCCGACGTGCACGACGAATCCGAGATCGGGCTTGTCGAAGCCCATGCCCAGGGCCGAGGTGGCCACGAGTGCCTTGACACGGTTGGCGAGCAGATCCGCCTCGGCCGCCTGCCGGTCCGCGTTCTCGGTCTTCCCCGAGTAGGAGGCGACGGGGAAGCCGCGCTGCCGCAGGAACGCCGTGATCTCGTCGGCCGCCGCCACGGTGAGGGTGTAGATGATGCCGGAGCCCGGAAGCGTTTCGAGGTGGTCGGCCAGCCAGGCCAGCCGGTGGGCGGCGTCGGGCAGTCGCAGCACGCCGAGCGACAGGCTCTCGCGGTCCAGCGGCCCGCGCAGGATGAGGGCGCCTTCCTGATCGGCCCCGGTGGCGCCGGTACCGAGCTGCTCGGCGACGTCGGCGGTCACGCGGGCGTTGGCGGTGGCCGTGGTCGCCAGCACGGGGACGCCGGGCGGCAGATCGGCGAGCATCGTCCTCAGCCGTCGGTAGTCCGGGCGGAAGTCGTGACCCCAGTCCGAAATGCAGTGCGCCTCGTCGACGACGAGCAGGCCGGTGGTGGCGGCGAGCTTGGGCAGCACCTGATCGCGGAAGTCCGGGTTGTTGAGGCGTTCCGGGCTGACGAGCAGGACATCCACCTCGCCCGCCGCGACCTCCGCCTCGATCTCGCCCCATTCCTCGGTGTTGGACGAGTTGATCGTGCGGGCCCGGATGCCCGCGCGTGCGGCGGCTTCCACCTGGTTGCGCATGAGGGCCAGCAGCGGCGACACGATGACCGTCGGGCCGCTGCCCCGCTCGCGCAGCAGAGCCGTGGCCACGAAGTACACGGCCGACTTCCCCCAGCCGGTGCGCTGGACGACCAGCGTTCTGCGGCCGTGCGCGACCAGCGACTCGACGGCGAGCCACTGGTCCTCGCGGAGCCGTGCGGTGCCCGGCTCGGCGCCGACGAGTCGGCTCAGTACGGTGTCGGCCGCGGAACGCAGCGCGGTGGGGGTCTCGGTCATGCCCCCATGCAACCTGATCGCACCGACATCGCGCCAACCCCGCTCCGTGGCCTGTGGATAACTCCACCGAAAGTTATCCACAGGTTTTTGGGGGGTCTGGTGTGATTCGCGCGATTACGGCATCGTCGATCTCATGACACAGAGCAACGAGATTCAGCACGGAGAGTCACTCTCCGAAGCGGCCGACGTCAAAGTCACCTTGCGCGGGCCCGCCGACCTGGCCGACGCATTGCCGTACTTGATGGGTTTTCATCCCAATGACTCCGTCGTGCTCGTCGCACTGCACGGCGAGCACGGCCGCTTCGGCGGCCGACTGCGACTGGGCCTGCCGGAGGACCCGAGTGAGTGGCCGGAGACCGCCGACCAACTCGCCGACTGCCTCGTGAGAAACAGCACCCGGCGCGGTGGGCGACCCGACGCCATCGTGCTGTTCCTGTGCCGGGACCCGCGTGAAGGAGAGCGCGCGTCGGCCGTGATGGAAAGGCTGAGGCCGCTCGCCCAGCGGATCCGGGTGGCCTGCGGGGCGCTGGACGTGCCCGTCGTCGAGGCGTTGTGCGTCTCGGCCGGCCGTTGGTGGTCGTACTGCCGCCCCGCGGAGACCGTCCCGGCTGAGGGAACGGTCCTGGCTCCGCCCGGCCGGTCCACGATGGCGGCGGCCAGCGCCTACGCGGGAATCCCGGCGCCGGGTTCGCTGCGGGACATGGAAGCCAGGCTGAAGCCGTCCGAGGCGCGGAATCGTGAACACGAGATCGCCCTCGACGCTGCCTGCGCCGAATTGGTGCCCCGCATGCTTAACGACGGTGACTGCGAGAGCGTCCGACAGCGAACACTCGCCCTTGCCCGTGCGGCACTTGAGAAGTTCCGCTCCGCGCCCCGGATCGACGATCCCGCGCGTGCGGACCGGCGGGACGACCGGCTCCTCTCCGACGACGAGGGCGCGGCGGTCATCCTCGGCCTCCAGGACCGCACGGCACGCGACCGCGCCGCCGAATGGATGGAGCCCGAGCGAGCGGACGCCGCCCTTCGACTGTGGCGGGCGCTCGCCCGGCGCTGCGCAGGACCGTACGCGGACCATGCCGCGGCCCCGCTCGCCCTGGCGGGCTGGGTCGCATGGTCCTCGGGGGACGAGGCCGAGGCGCGGGTCGCCCTCGGCCTCGCGCTGGACCTCGAACCCCACTACACCTTCGCGCGGTTGCTCCACCACTCCGTCAACGAGGGTCTGGACCCTGAGCTGTTGCGGCGGAGCCTGCGGCAGGAGCGGCGACAGCGCGTGATCGCCTCGACTACAGCTCGCCGCGGGCCAGTCGGATCAGCCGGTCGAGGACCCGGCCGCCACTCACCCGGAGACCGTCGTGTTCGAACTCGTCGGTGACCCAGGTCCGCAGCCCGCGCACCGCGCGCGCGGTGGCCAGCGAGTGGGCGGTGTCGACGTACATGTCGTCGTGGTAGATCGCCGCCGCCACCGGAATCTCATTGGCCGCCAACTGGCGGGTGTCATAGAGGTCCGGCCACTTCTCGCGGCGCGCGACAAGCTCCGCCGTCTCGCGCAGCGGTGCGAGCGCCGGATCGGACGTGAACATCCACGGATGGATGCTCTCTCCCGTGAACAGCACGGGAGCGTCCCCTGCCAGCGCGCGCTCGGCGTCGAACCGCGGGAATTCACCGCGGACGGCCTCGGCGGCCCAGCCGGTGCCGTGAGGAGAGACGGACCCCTGTCCGTAGACCGACTCGTGCAGCACCGCGTAAAGGGGATTCGCGGCGAAGGACAGATGCTGCTGGACCTGGGAGAGAAAGGAGTCGGAGAAGACGGGACCGGTGGGACCCGTCACGAACGCGTACTCCAGCAGGTAGTGCAGGGTGTGCGAACCGGTGCCGGTGCCGAGCATCAGACCGAGGGACTGGAACGCCTCAGGTGTGAGGCGGCCTCCGCCGGGCAGCGACACCGCCTCGTCGCGCAGGCGGCGGACGATGGTGCGCACCGTCTCGACGTCTTCGGGGTAACGGGCGTAGTGACCGGCGTTCTTGCGCTCGATGCGGGGATAGGCGGCGCGGTAGACGGCCTCGGCGGTCACATCAAGACCCGGCAGGCCGCCCGTGACGAACACCTCCCGCAGACCTTCGGGCGCCGACGACAGATAGGTGACCGCGCAGAAGCCGCCGAAACTCTGGCCCAGCACGCTCCAGCGCGCGTCCTCTCCGAGGAGCTGACGCCTGATGAATTCGCAGTCCTGGACGATCGAGTCGGCCCTGAAGTACGACAGGTAGTGCGCCTGGGCGGCGGCGTCGCCACGGGTGGGCAGCGTCTGGCGGGTGGCGGGCGTGGAGCGCCCGGTGCCGCGCTGGTCGAGCAGCAGCACCCGGAAGTCGTCGAGCGCGCGCGGCAGCCAGCCGTCCCGTCCCAGCGGGCGCGGCGAGCCGAAGCCCGGACCGCCCTGGAGATACAGCAGCCAAGGCAACGACTCGCGCTCCCGGCCCGCAGCCACGACCTCGCGGGCGTAGACCTCGATCCGCTCCCCGTCCGGGGAGGAGTGATCGAGCGGTACGGCAAACGTGTGGTCGGTGATGACGGTGCCTGGCTGGCGGTGGACGGTCATGGAGTCTCTTTTCGGGGGTGCGGGCCGTGCGGGGAGCCGGGGCTCCCGTTCAGGAACGGTAGACGGGCCGTGACCTGTGCGCTCGGCGGGGCGTTCACCCGGCGTGCAGCACTCTCCCGGAAGACGAATCCCGTACGAGCGGGCGGCGGCTTCGGCCGTCGCCCGGGCCGCACGCGCGGCGAAGGCCGGAGCCCGGTGAGCACGCCGCCGGTCGTCGTACCGCGCCGGGCGGCACCCGGCCCGGTACCCGTCCACGACGCCGTCATCTGCGTGGCGGCGCCGGCCCTCGCGGTGTCCGCACAGCACGGGCAGATGCGCGGCGACGGTTTGGACGGCTTCTACCGCGACGGCAGGCGACTGCTGAGCCGCTGCGAGCTGACGGTCGCGGGAGCCGAACCGGTGACCGTGCAGGCCAGGCTGCTCGACGCGGGACGGGCACGTTTCCTGGCGGTCGTCCGGACACCCGGCGACCGTGGTCCCGACCCGGTCGTCACGGTGGAGCGCGTCAGGACCGCCGAGGGCGGTGAGCGGATCACGTTCGCCAACGCGGGGCCGGTACGGGTGGCGCTGCCCGTCGAGATCGCGTTCGGCACTGATCTCGTGGCGCTCTCCGCGGTGGCCGCAGGGCAGGCCGGGGCGGATCTGACGGCCGGCGTCAGCGGCTCGGGGCTGCGCTGGTCGAGCGGCGGGGAATCGGCGCGGGTCACCGCGACTCCCGCGCCGGACGCGGCGCTGGGCGCGTCGGGACTGCTGAGGTGGGACCTGGAGGTGGCGCCCGGAGCGGCACGGACGATCGAGCTGCGGGTGGAGCCGGCACCGGCGGCCACGACGGCGGGCAGCGCGCGGGCACCGGTCGGCGACAGACCGCCGCCGATGTGGGCCGACGCGCGACTGGAGGGCGACGACCCCAGAGCCGGTGTCCTGCTGGACGCCTCGCTCGGGGACGCACAGGCCCTGCTGCTCCGCGCGCCGGAACATCCCGCCGACCTCTACGTCGCGGCCGGGGCGCCCTGGCGGATGGGGCTGGCCCCCGCGGACGCGTTGTGGGCGGCGCGGATGCTGCTGCCGTTCGGCACGCGGCTGGCGGCGGGCACGCTCCGCATGCTGGTCAGGTTGCAGGACCCCGCGACGGGCCGTGTGCCCGGAGTGCCGCGGCACTCCGGACCGCACCTGCCGCCGTTGGATTCGGGCGTGGAGGCGACGCTGCTCTTCGTGACCGTGCTGGCCGAGGCCCGACGCTGGGGGCTTCCGGCTCGCGAGGTGGAGCCGTTGCTCCCGGCGGCGGAGCGGTGCCTCGGCTGGATGCGGGCGGCGACGACGGATTCCGGCCTGGTCGTGGACCCGTCGGCGGAGGGTCCGGCGCGGGCGGAGGTGCAGGCGTACGCGTATCGCGCGGCGGTGCAGGGTGCGGATCTGCTCGACGCCCACGAACGGAGTGGAACGGACGGCTGGCGGGAGTACGCGGCGGCGCTGCGGGCGGGCTTCCGGCGGGGATTCTGGCTGGAGGATCCGGGCGGTGGGCGGCCCGCGCTGGCGCTGGCCGCCGGGGGAAAACCGGTGCCGGTGCTGTCCTCGTCGCTCGCGCACCTCCTCGACACCGGGCTGCTCGGCGAAGGGGCGCTCGCTCCCGGGTTGTTGGACAAGGGGCAGACGGAACAGCTCGGCAAGCTGTTCGCCGCGCCGGACATGAACTCCGGCTGGGGTCTGCGGACGATGTCGGCGAAGACGCCCGGCTTCAGCCCCTTCGGCCACCGCGGAGGCGCGGTGCGCGTCCATGAGACGGCGCTCGCCGTGTCCGGACTCGCCGCGGCGGGGCTGGAGAAGGAGGCGTCCGCGTTGGTGGGCGGGGTGCTGGACGCTGCGGCGGAGTTCGGACTGCGGATGCCGGAGATATACGGGGGCGAGCAGCGTTCTGCGGGCGGTGCGCCGTGCCCGCACCCCATGGCGTGCCGTCCGGCGGCGGTCGCGGCGGCCGGGGCCGTCCATCTGCTGACGGCGCTCGCCGGGGTGCGGCCGGACGCGCCGGGCGGCACGGTGGCGGTCCGGCCGATCAGCGCCGCGCCGCTGGGAGCCGTGCATCTGACGGGGTTGCGGGTCGCGGAGCAGCCGTTCTCCGTTCGGGTCAGCCGTCTGGGGATGGCCATGATCGAGGAGGCGGCGCCGGGACTGCGCCTCGGGACCTGACCATGGGCGGGGTCCGAGCGGGGAGGGACGGGAAAACGTATCGATCCGATAGGGATCAGGCTCTCGATCCGGCTGATTATCGTCAGGCAGACGACTATGATCGCGCCATGTCGCCCTACGACCCGTCGGCTTTCCCGCCCTTCGCCGTCACCGTCGACCTGGTCGTGCTGACCGTGCGACATCACGCGCTGTGCGCACTGTCGGTAAGGCGCGGCGAGCCGCCCTTCCAGGGGCGGTGGGCGCTGCCCGGCGGATTCGTCCGCGAGGACGAGGATCTTTCCCAGGCCGCGGCGCGGGAACTGGCCGAGGAGACGGGGCTCCGGGCGCAGAGCGGCGCTCATCTGGAGCAGCTCGCCACCTACGGGGATCCGCAGCGCGATCCGCGGATGCGGGTGGTCAGCGTCGCGCATCTGGTGCTCGCGCCCGACCTGCCCGCGCCTCGGGCGGGCGGTGACGCCCGCAGCGCGCGCTGGGCGCCGGTCGGGACGTTGCTGGGCGAAGGGGGACAGGAGCACGCGGGGGAGACGGCGCCGCTCGCGTTCGACCATGCCCGGATCCTGGGGGACGGGGTCGAGCGCGCGCGGTCGAAGATCGAGTACTCGTCGCTGGCCACCGCCTTCTGCCCGCCCGAATTCACGGTGGGGGAGCTGCGGCGGGTGTACGAGGCGGTGTGGGGTGTCGCGCTCGACCCGCGCAATTTCCACCGCAAGGTGACCGGCACGGTCGGTTTCCTCGTGCCGACCGGGGGGACGACGACCCGCCAGGGCGGCCGTCCCGCGCAGTTGTTCAGGGCGGGCGGGGCCGCACTGCTCAATCCGCCGATGCTGCGGCCCGAGGTGTAGAACCGGCTCCTTCCGCAAAACGCCCATTTGCGGAGCTATGGTGCAAGGGTGATCCAGGCCATCGGGTTGACCAGCATGCCCCGCCGCAACGCCCCGCCCGCCGTCACCGACCTCACGTTCGACATCAGGGCCGGTGAAGTCACCGGCCTGCTCGGTCCCGCCGGATCGGGAAAGTCCACGGCGCTGCGCCTGCTGCTCGGGCTGGAGGGCGGACGCGGCGCCACCCTCGTCGACGGCCGGCCGCTGCGCGACCTCCCCCACCCCGCCCGGGTCGTCGGCGCCCTCCTGGGTGACGTGCCCGGACATCCAGGACGCACCGCCCGAAGCCACCTCCGCATGCTCTGCGCCGCCTTCGGACTGCCCGCCGCCCGCGCCGACGAGGTGCTCGACCAGGTCGGCCTCGCCGAGGTCGCCGAACAGCGGCTCGGCACGTACTCGCTGGGCATGGACCGCCGTCTCGGTTTCGCCGCGGCTCTGCTCGCCGACCCCCGCGCGCTGATCCTGGACGACCCGGTGCGCGAACTCCCGGCCCGGGAAGCCGCCTGGGTGCACGCGCTCGTACGACGGCACGTCGCCGCCGGGGGCGCGGTCCTGCTCACCGGCCGCGACACCAAAGCCCTCGCCCGTACCGCCGACCACGTGATCGCGATCGACAAGGGGCGCCTGGTCGCGGACCAGTCGGCCGCGCACTTCGCCCGCACGAGGATGCGCCCGTTCGTGGCCGTCCGCTCGCCCTACGCCGAGCGCCTGGCCACGCTGCTCACCGAGGACGGAGCCGAGGTGATCGCCGCGACCGGCAGCCGTATCGCCGTCTACGGCACCACCTCGGCCGCGGTGGGGGAGACCGCCTACCGCCACGGCATCCTGCTGCACCACCTCGCCGACGAGAGCGGAAACGGCGTCACAACCCCGGACGTCACCCCCGAGGCAGAAGGCGGCGTGGCGGCCGCCGTACCGCCCGCCCTGCCGCAGCCGCGGCGGCGTCCGGCACGGCAGCACGGCCCGGTCCGGCCACTGCGGTACGAACTGCGGCGCGCCTTCGGGGTCCTCACGCCGTGGCCGATCGCCGGAGCGGCACTGGTCGGCTCGGTGCTCGGCACGGTCCTGATGGCACGCACCGGCGCTGTGTCCGTACCGCCGTTGCGGTTGATCTCCGGATGGGCGGTCCGGCTGCCGCTGCCCGCGGCGGCCGTGGGCGCGGGCGTGCTGGGCGCACTCGCCTACGGGCAGGAGTTCCGCTACCCCGCCCTCGCGCCGGGGTACGGCCCCGAGCCGCGGGTCCTGCGGCTGCTCGGCGCCAAACTCGCCGTGAGCGGAATCTGCGCGCTGCTGCTCGCCGCGTTCGCCGCCGTCGCCGACACCCTGGTGCTGCGGCTGACCCTCGGCCCGGGAAAGGCGCCGGATCTGACGACGCTTCCTGCCGCGCTCGGCGGCTGGGCGGCGCTCGCCATCGGCTGCGCCTGGGCAGGGGTGCTCGCGGCGGGGGTGTTCCGTACCACCGCGCTCGGTGTGGCCGCCGTCCTCGCCGTACCGCTGCTGGTCGCTCCGGCCGTACGGGGACTGTTCGGTGGGCCGGTGGCACGACAACTCGCCGACGCGGGCGGAGCGTTGTGGTCGGTGGTCAGCGGGGTCTCGCAGGGCGGCGGCGGAACGGTCGAGGGACTGCTGCGCTTCGCCGCCCAACCGGTGGTCTCCGCGCTGTCGTTGTCACTCACCGTGCTGGTCTGCGCCTATCTGGCAACCGCGTTGCGCGGACGGCGACGCTGGCGCCGCCCAACTGCCCCACGCGTCAGCCGAACTGCGCCGCTTACCAGCAAGAAGGGATGATTCATCGCCATAAAACGTCAATTATGAGGTGATGAGCGCTCACCCTTTCGTGTGCTTTTCAGCAAAGCCCTCAAGGCGCGCATCGGCATCGCCGACAAAGGATGCGTGAGTACCCTTGCGCACACCATGATGACCGCGGCTCGTTCTGCCGACTCCGGAATCGCCGGATCGGGCGAGCTGGACCGCTATTCGTACGCCGAAGCCCCTGGCACCGACCGACCTGGACTAACGTCCTGGGAGGGCATGGAGCCGGATATGAACCGGATGGGCCGCCGGGCCGGCGGCAGCCGTGGCCGGGGACTGCACGGACAACTCGTCCAGCAGCTCGGGCAGATGATCGTCTCCGGCGATCTGGGCGCCGACCGCCCGCTGGTCCCCGAGGAGATCGGCCAGCGCTTCGAGGTCTCCCGCACCGTGGTGCGCGAGTCCCTGCGCGTGCTGGAGGCCAAGGGCCTGGTCAGCGCCCGGCCCAACGTCGGAACCCGGGTCCGCCCGGTGAGCGACTGGAATCTGCTCGACCCCGACATCATCGAATGGCGTGCCTTCGGGCCGCAGCGCGACGACCAGCGCCGCGAACTGCTCGAACTGCGCTGGACGATCGAGCCGCTGGCCGCCCGGCTCGCCGCGGGCCACGGCCGCGAGGACGTACAGCAGCGCCTCGCCGACATGGCGGAGATCATGGCGCACGCCGCCGCACAGGGCGACGCGCTGACCTTCTCCAGGGCCGACGCCGAATTCCACGCCCTGCTCCTCCAGGTCGCGGGCAACCGGATGCTGGAGCACCTGTCGGGGATCGTCTCCTCCGCGCTGCACGTGTCCGGCGGCCCGGTGACCGGCTGCGACCGCCCCGGCGACACCTCGGTCGGCCTGCACCAGCGGATCGTCGAAGCGCTCGCCGAGAGCGACGGCGGCACGGCGGAGGCGGCGATGCGCCAGCTCCTCACCGTCCTGCCCGAGCAGCCCGAGTCCGCTCCCGCCGACCACGTCGTCCCCGGTCCGCGCGAGCAGCACTGACCGTGTCGCCCTCCGCCGCGGACCCCGGAACACCTGGGGTCGGCGGCGGTCCCATGTGGTCCCCCGTGGCTCTCCCGGCCGCTCTCCCGCGCCCTCGCACGGCCGGACGGGTCATGTGTCCGGATTTATGACCGATCTGCACGATTTAGGGTGTGACTCGGGCCACGTAGGGTGGGCGTAACGCTTGGCGAGGCAGCGCGATGACTTAAGAGGTGGCCACGGCACAAGGAATATTCAGCGACGATTTTGACGCTGAGTGGCTGTGCGGTTCCACCGAGTCGTTCCCATCGTTCCGAGAGGTTGTTCGTGTCGGCCAGCACATCCCGTACGCTCCCGTCCGAGATCGCCGAGTCCGAGTCTCTGATGGCGCTCATCGAGCAGGGTAAGGCCCAGGGGCAGATCGCCGGCGACGACGTGCGTCGGGCGTTCGAAGCGGACCAGATTCCGGCAACCCAGTGGAAGAACGTTCTGCGCAGCCTCAACCAGGTCCTCGACGAGGAGGGTGTGACGCTGATGGTGACTGCCGCTGAGGCGCCCAAGCGCACCCGTAAGAGCGTCGCAGCCAAGAGCCCGGCGAAGCGTACTGCCACCAAGACGGTCGCCTCCAGGGCGACCCCTGTCAAGAAGACCGCTGCGCCCAAGGCCGCCGCCCCGGAGGCGGAGGCCGAGGCCGAGACCACGGTGGAGCCATCGGTGGAGGCGGAGAGCCCAGCAAGGAAGGCGCCGGCGAAGAAGGCCGCCGTCAAGAAGACCGTTGCCAAGAAGGCCCCCGCCAAGAAGGTGGCGGCCAAGAAGACGGCCGCAGGCGAGGACGAGGTCGTCGACGCGGAGGAGACGGTCGAGGAGGCCGCCGCGGGCAAGGGCGGCGAGGAGGAGACCGAGAAGTCGGAGTCCGAGAGCTTCGTGCTCTCCGACGACGACGAGGACGACGCGCCCGCACAGCAGGTCGCCGTCGCCGGTGCCACCGCCGACCCGGTCAAGGACTACCTCAAGCAGATCGGCAAGGTCCCGCTGCTCAACGCCGAGCAGGAGGTCGAGCTGGCCAAGCGCATCGAGGCCGGTCTCTTCGCCGAGGACAAGCTGGCCGCGGCCGACAAGCTCGCCCCCAAGCTCAAGCGCGAGCTGGAGATCATCGCCGAGGACGGCCGCTGGGCCAAGAACCACCTGCTGGAGGCCAACCTCCGCCTCGTGGTCTCGCTGGCCAAGCGCTACACCGGTCGCGGCATGCTCTTCCTGGACCTGATCCAGGAGGGCAACCTGGGTCTGATCCGCGCGGTCGAGAAGTTCGACTACACCAAGGGCTTCAAGTTCTCCACCTATGCCACCTGGTGGATCCGGCAGGCGATCACCCGCGCGATGGCCGACCAGGCCCGCACCATCCGTATCCCGGTGCACATGGTCGAGGTCATCAACAAGCTGGCCCGCGTGCAGCGCCAGATGCTCCAGGACCTGGGCCGCGAGCCCACCCCGGAGGAGCTGGCCAAGGAACTCGACATGACCCCCGAGAAGGTCATCGAGGTCCAGAAGTACGGCCGCGAGCCGATCTCCCTGCACACCCCGCTGGGCGAGGACGGCGACAGCGAGTTCGGCGACCTCATCGAGGACTCCGAGGCGGTCGTGCCGGCCGACGCGGTCAGCTTCACGCTGCTGCAGGAACAGCTCCACTCGGTGCTCGACACCCTCTCCGAGCGGGAGGCGGGCGTGGTCTCCATGCGCTTCGGCCTCACGGACGGGCAGCCGAAGACGCTGGACGAGATCGGCAAGGTCTACGGGGTCACGCGCGAGCGGATCCGGCAGATCGAGTCCAAGACGATGTCCAAGCTGCGTCACCCGTCGCGGTCCCAGGTGCTGCGCGACTACCTGGACTGACCCGGCCGGGCTGACCCGACGTCATTTCCGCGGAGTTCTCCGGAGCCCTTCGGGCCTCCGGAGAACTCCGCGGACGTCTTTCGGGCGACATGGCCTCTTTGCGGATGCGGCCTCCGGCCCTATCGATCACTCTGGGTGTCCAGAGTGCTCCACAGGGTCAGGAGGCCGCATGCGTTTCCCCTTCCGTGCCGTGACCGGTCGTCGTCGTGCTGTGATCGGCGGTCTCGCGGCGGCGCTGTTGCCGGTGCTGGCCGTCCCGCTGGCCGCGCCCGCGACCCCAGCCGCCGCCAACGGCGTCGTGATCGGTGGCAACCCGGCCAGCACGGACAGCACGCCATGGGTGATGGCCCTGGCCAGCCGTAAGCGCTTCGGCTCCGGCAGGTCCGGCCAGTTCTGCGGTGCGGTGGCCGTCGGGCCTCGTACGGTGATCACCGCGGCCCACTGCTTCGGCCGTGAGGCGCTCGGAGCGAGCGACTGGCACCAACTGCCCGACCTGCGTGTGATCGCCGGTCGTACGGACCTCAGCGGCGGTCGTGGGCAGGAACTGGGCCTGTCGCAGGTGTGGGTCAACCCCGGCTTCGACTCGACGACGAACTCCGGCGACATCGCGGTCATCACGCTGGCGACAGCGCTGCCGAAGGGCGCCACGATCCCGATCGCGGACTCCTCCGACGAGCAGGACTACCGGGCGGGCACTCAGGCGCAGGTCTACGGGTGGGGTGACACGACCGGCCGCGGCACGTACTCGAACACGCTGCGTTCCGCGACGGTCACGGTTTTCGCGGACACGGTGTGCGCGCAGGCGTATCCGGGGAGTTTCGACGGCACTTATGTGCGCGCCTCGATGATGTGCGCGGGTGCCAAGGGCGGGGGCCGGGACGCCTGTCAGGGCGACAGCGGCGGCCCGCTGGTCGTGGGGGACCGGGTCGTCGGTCTGGTCTCGTGGGGCAGTGGCTGCGCGGAGGCGGCCTATCCAGGGGTCTACACGCGCGTCTCGGCGATGGCCTCACTGGTGGCGGCGCACAGTAGCTGAGCGCTGGCGCAGCGCGGTCGAAGGCTGGCAGAACCAGCTGAGCTGCGGCGGGCCGCGGTTGAACGGAAGACGGCGGGCGGACACCCCCTGGAGGGGTCTGTCCGCCCGCCGACTCGAATTCGTCGCTGATGCGAAGTGTCAGCGCTCGTCTTCTCCCGCCGTTGCCGGGGTGTCGGTCAGCCGTCCGGTCTCGTCCTGTATTTCCGAAGCGATCTTCTTGAGCTCCGGCTCGAACTTGCGTCCATGGTGTCCGCAGAAGAGCAGCTCACCACCGCTGATGAGGACAACGCGCAGGTATGCCTGAGCGCCGCAACGGTCGCAGCGGTCTGCCGCTGTCAGCGGACTCGCGGGGGTCAGAACAGTAGTCACGTCGCCTCTTCTCTAGCTCGACGAGCTGTCGTACCAGGGTCAACATCCAACCAGGCCGAAAACGTTCCCGCTCTCAGCTTTTCCTCGAAAACCGACCTCGGGGTGACTGGATGTTACCGATTGGCGGCGAATAGGAGTCAGTTGCGTCAGATGTCGCTTATGGAGCTGTTGTCCGGACTTGCTCCCGGCTGGCTTGCCGGTTGTTGCTGAGGACGTGCCCGGAGCCTAAATGGTTCATGCCTCTTTGGGAACGTGACATGTGTATCACTCGCGCGGGTTATCGAACACGTGCTCGAAGAGGGCTAGCATGGAAGCCGGGACGAGGGCCGTGTTGAGGCCCGGATACCGGGTCGCGGCGCTGTCACCCCTCCCGGCATCGGTACCCTCTCACCGACACGGCTGAAAAAAACTTCAGAACATTCCTGATCGAGGAGCTGCCCGCGTGACCGCCGAAACATCCGTGCCGTCCTCTGCGCTGCTGACGGGTGCAGATCGCGACGGCTCCAACTACACCGCGCGGCACCTGCTCGTCCTCGAAGGGCTGGAAGCGGTTCGCAAGCGGCCCGGTATGTACATCGGGTCAACAGACAGTCGCGGTCTGATGCACTGCGTCTGGGAGATCATCGACAACTCCGTCGACGAGGCGCTCGGCGGTCACGGCGACCGCATCGAGGTCATCCTGCACGAGGACGGCTCGGTCGAGGTCCGGGACAACGGCCGCGGCATCCCGGTGGACGTGGAGCCCAAGACGGGCCTGTCCGGCGTCGAGGTCGTCATGACCAAGCTGCACGCCGGCGGGAAGTTCGGCGGCGGCTCGTACGCGGCCTCCGGCGGTCTGCACGGCGTCGGCGCGTCCGTGGTGAACGCGCTGTCGGCCCGGCTGGACGTCGAGGTCGACCGCAACGGCGCCACGCACGCCATCAGCTTCCGTCGCGGGGTCCCCGGGATCTTCACCGAATCCGGCGCCGAGGCGCCCTTCGACCCCGCCAGCGGGCTCACCAAGGCCAAGCGGGTCCCCAAGACCCGCACCGGCACCCGCGTGCGTTACTGGGCCGACCGGCAGATCTTCCTCAAGGACGCCAAGCTCTCCCTGGACCACCTGCACCAGCGCGCCCGCCAGACCGCCTTCCTGGTGCCCGGCCTGACCATCGTGGTGCGCGACGAGCGCGGCATCGAGACCGACAAGCCCGTCGAGGAGGTCTTTCACTTCGACGGCGGCATCAGCGAATTCTGCGAGTTCCTCGCCCCCGACAAGCCGATCTGCGACGTCCTGCGCCTGTCCGGCAGCGGCACCTTCAAGGAGACCGTGCCCGTCCTCGACGACCGCGGCCACATGACCCCCACCGAGGTCACCCGCGAGCTGGGCGTCGACATCGCGCTGCGCTGGGGCACCGGCTACGAGACGACCGCCAGGTCCTTCGTGAACATCATCGCCACCCCCAAGGGCGGCACCCATGTGACCGGATTCGAGCGCTCCGTCACCAAGACGATGAACGAGGTGCTGCGCTCGGCCAAACTGCTGCGCGTCGCCGAGGACGACATCGTCAAGGACGACGCCATGGAGGGCCTGACGTCGGTGATCACCGTGCGTCTGGCCGAGCCGCAGTTCGAGGGCCAGACCAAGGAAGTGCTCGGCACCTCCGCCGCAAACCGCATCGTGGCCAATGTCGTCGCCACCGAACTGCGCGAGTTCCTGACCTCCACCAAGCGGGACGCCAAGGCCCAGGCGCGCGCCGTCCTGGAGAAGACCGTCGCCGCCGCCAGGACCCGCATCGCGGCCCGGCAGCACAAAGAGGCGCAGCGCAGGAAGACCGCGCTGGAGACCTCCTCGCTCCCCGCCAAGCTGGCCGACTGCCGCAGCGACGCCGTCGACCGCAGCGAACTGTTCATCGTCGAGGGCGACTCGGCACTGGGCACCGCCAAACTGGCCCGCAACTCCGAGTTCCAGGCGCTGCTGCCGATCCGCGGCAAGATCCTCAACGTCCAGAAGTCGTCCATCTCGGACATGCTCAAGAACGCCGAGTGCGGCGCGATCATCCAGGTCATAGGAGCCGGGTCCGGCCGCACCTTCGACATCGACCAGGCCCGCTACGGCAAGGTCATCTTCCTGGCCGACGCCGACGTCGACGGCGCCCACATCCGCTGCCTCCTGCTCACCCTTTTCCAGCGCTATATGCGTCCCATGGTCGAGCAGGGCCGGGTCTTCTCCGCCGTCCCCCCGCTCCACCGCATCGAACTCGTCCAGCCCAAGAAGGGCCAGGACAAGTACGTCTACACCTACTCGGACAACGAGCTGCGCCAGACCCTCCTCGACCTCCAGCGCCGCAACGTCCGCTACAAGGACAGCATCCAGCGCTACAAGGGCCTCGGTGAGATGGACGCCAACCAGTTGGCCGAAACCACCATGGACCCCCGCCACCGCACCCTGCGCCGCATCAACATCAGCGACCTCGAATCCGCCGAGCAGGCCTTCGACCTCCTGATGGGCAACGAGGTCGCCCCCCGCAAGGAGTTCATCACCAACTCCGCCACGACCCTGGACCGGTCGCGGATCGACGTCTGACCTGCGGCGGAGCAAGCGGGCTGCCGTGCGGGTGCCCCAGCGGTCCGCACCCAGTCCGCAGCCGCACTGACAGGACGTCAGTGCGGGGGAGTGGCTACGCCGCCTCGGTGGCCCGCGCGTCGCCCTCGTCCGGGCTGTCCGCGTAGGCGCTGTCGACGGCGGCCCGGGTCAGCGCCGCACAGAGTGGTGATGTTGCCCAGCTTTTGGGGCAGGCAAGACGGCCTCCCGCCGCCGCCGCGTGCGGCGAGGGGAGGCCCAGGAGAGGCCACCGACGACCGGCTCAGCTCGCGTCGTCGTCCTCTGCCGGCTCTGGCGTGAACGTGCCTGCGGCTGCGTCGGTGAACGGAGAGCCGTCGGCGGCAGGGAAGCCCGACGCCCAGGGCTCAGTGGCGTCCGCCTCGGTCGAGGGCCAGCCCTCCGGCTCTTCGCTGCCACCCTCGGGTGTCAGGAGAAGGGTCCGCCTGATCTCCTTGGCTGCCTCACCCAGCCCGGTCGCTTCCAGGTCCCGCACCACCCGGTGCACCAGCACCGTGTACTCGTCCATGTCCGGTTTCAGCCCCAGCGCCGTCAGCAAAAGGAGCAGCCGGTCCGAGACCCCCACTTCTTCCTCGCGGTCGAACACCCCTCCTCCTTGGTCGGCATCGCCCCACTGTGGGCCCCCGACAGTCGCCCCGTTCCGCGCGCCCACGGGCGGGACGAGCAGGTGGCGGAAGAGTTCGGGTACTTCCTCGTCGTTGGCTGCCGCCGAGATCTGAGCGAGCGGGCCGATCATGTTGACCGCCTTCTCGATCTCGTCCTCATGGCGGGTGAGCCACCAAACCACCGCGCTGCCCGCGCTCTTGAGCACGTCGTCACCGAGGTAGCGCCGCTTGTTGCGCTCGTGCTGACGCTCGTACTCCCAGATCTCCTCGTCTTTGCGAAGGTCGTTCAACTTCCGCAGGCGCTCGCGATCGGCCGGAGCCAGGGTCAGCGTCACGTCGGCCGCCTGGGCCGTCACCCGTCCGCTCCGGTCCGGAAGCGGGACGCTCAGTTCCCCCTCCAAGAGGTACCGCGCGAAGCTCGCCCGGTCGGGCTGCTCGCGCTGGACGACTTCCAAGGCCCGGCTGAGCACCGAGGAAGCGGCTAGGGCTGGGGAGGCATGGTCGGACCGGTCGGCGTGGTCGGAAACCGGCCTCCACCACACGGTGGCGGAGAAGAGGAACTCGTAGCCCTCCGCCGCGCTCGGCAACGCCGCGTCGATCACCCGGGTCTCCTGGTACGGCTGCTCCGTCGGCTCCGCGGGCTGTTCGGATTCCCCGGACCCGTACGGATCGGCCGGCGTGCGGGCACCGCTGAGGATCGTCATCACGAGCAGCAGGGAGCCCGAGGCCGTGACCATGGACATGAAGCCCCACAGCAACATCGACCAGTGCAGGAGGCTTCCGAGCACAGCCGGCGCGAGGCAGCAGAGAGCGATGAACAGCAGGCTGGATGAGCGGCGTTTCATCGTGCCTCTTCCGTGGTGTGTGGTCCGGCGCCCGCACGCTCTGTGGGGGCGTACTGCACGTGGTCAATGTGCTGCCAGAAGAGGGCGGCGACGGGTGCCCGGCGGTGGCTCGTGGGAATTGCCCAGCCGCAGGCGATGGCGTACAGGCGGTGCAGGGCGGCCGTGCGCCCATTCGTCGCCCTGACCATCACGTCGAGCGCCAATTCCCGCGACCTGTCGATCGCCACGGCGTTCAACCAGCTGCTCACCATCGGGTTCCAGAGTTCCGTCGGCGGCTGGGAGAAGACCGTCTGCCAGCCCAGGAACAGGTCCGGCCACGACAGCGGGTCCGGTGCCCGGTCGCTCCTCAACAGCTCGGTGAGTAGTTGGAGCTGGGGCTCTGCCCCGCGCGACTCCCTGCGCGTCCAGTCCCGCAGGCGGTCGATCATCAGCCGGTAGAGCCGACGGTCGCGGCCGGCGAGGTCGAGAAGTGCTTCCCGGGCCTCGCGCGCCACCTCCCCGTTGCGTACGGCGAGATGGTGGAGTCGCACCATCGCCTGATCCGGGTGTGTGGCGCCAAGGCTCTTTACGCATGCCGCTATCAGGACGCGGGCGAGACCATCCGACAAGCGGCCGGACGTCGCTCCGTCGTACATCCGCTTGCGGAACCACCCCCCGAACTTCTGGTGGTTGAGGCCGAGTTCGAGGGCCGCCACGGCTCGTGGGTCGCAGGTCGTCCCGGCCGCGCGGTCAGCCCAGTGCGCCACGAGGTCGAAGAGGTCGTCGGGCCGCCCGACGGCCAGGGACCGCTCGCCGAAGCGGACGACGATGTTCACTCGGTCGTCGGTGGTCAAACCGCGGAGACCGGTGGTCTGGCCGATCCAGTTTCGCAGGTCATCGCGCACGCCGGGGAAGTTCGCCCAGAAGTACGTCCTCACCGCGTCGGCGTAGGCCAACTTTCCGAAGCGGAGCCGTCCATCTGGGTCTCGCTCGATCCCGAGCGCTTCCAACCTCTCCCCGAAGTCCGCCCGCCCGAGCTCGGTTGTCGCCTCTTCCTCTTCCTTGACCATGGCCATCAGGCTCTGCCATGCCTCGTAGACGGTGTCGGCGCCAGCTTCCTCGAACACCGCCGCTGTGAGCAGAAGGGCCCGGTCGGGCGCGGCGCGGACCTTGGCCATCTGCCGTCCCACGTCGCCGGCCCGGTCGGTCACCGCGTGCATTGCTTGGTCGAGCCATTCTGCGAAGTCGGTTCCGAACCGGCCGCTGTCGCGAGCCGTTCTCACCAGCCCTGCCAGCCGAGCCAGTTCTCGTATGGGGGAGCGGTCGTACAAGCGCTGGAGGTCGGCGCTCCCCAGGTCCGAGGGTCGGAAGTTCATCCGGTCCATACGGAGGTAGCGGGTAACCACGGCGATCCCCCGGGGGCGCGCCAGCGTCACCGGGTGCTGTTCGAGGTCCAGCGCGTGGGCATGTTCCATCCCCGACGGCAGGACGACGACCATGTGAGCCCCCGCCTCCTGAACCTGTGACCGGCGTACGGCCAGGCGGCGCTGGGCCTCGGTGTACGCCTCCTCGTCGGCTATTCCAGAGAGGTCGAGGAGGAAACGGTCCCCTTCTCCGGGGGCGAGGTGGACCTCGTCCTTGTCCGTGGCGGGAAGCTCCTCGAACCGGACCCCCTCCTCATCGGCACCCTGGTCCTCACCGAGTCCGTGCAGCAGCATGATCGCCGCGGCCCGGCGGCCGCTGCCGGGCGGAGCCTTCAGCAGCACCACTGATCCGGGCTTCTCCAGGCGGTCAGCGGCGACGCGGTAACCCATCGGCGGAACAAACCGGTCGGCCAGGTGCACCCGGTCCTCCCGGGTGATCCGGAGGGACTCGACCCCTTTGCGGATCATCCAGTCCGCGCCGACGCCGTAGAAGACGTACTGGTGCCCCTCGCCGTTGTTCACGGGGCCGTGCGGATCATTGACGGTGACGTGGTCCTGCTCGGTCATCGTCCGTCGTCCGAGTGCCGACGCTCGCGCTCGAAGCGCTGGTGAACCGTACCGCTGTTGTCGCCTGCCGTGAACTGGACCCCGGCGTTGTCACCCTCGAAGTGGGGTGCGTTGTACTGGTGTCCCTGACCGGTGTTCACAGGCCCCTGTGGCTTGTTGAGGAAGGTGCCGGACAGGTCTCCGTTCAGGTTTCCGATGCCGCCATGCACACGCTGTTCGACATCGCGCGTCCGCATCCTCGTGTGCCGGGCGTCCTGGGCCGTCTTCTTGCTGGACTTCGCTTCCGCCCGCTCCTGCGCCGCGCGGGCGTCGTGGTCCGCTGCGCCCAGCTCGGGAAGCAGCCGGGCGAGGGTATCGCCGAGCGCCGCCAGGTCCGACTCGGCGTTTCGGTGGTCGAATCGCCTGTACTGGCAGTCCGCCAGCTCCAGCAGATCGTCCGGGAGGCCGGCGCGGTCGATCCGCGCAGCCTTTCCGACGAGTACGGGGATCACCAGGATCCCGCGGTCGAGCGCGGTCCGGATCTCGCGGCGGGTCCAGTCCTGCTCGGCTTCGAGGGCGGGGCGGCCGTCGGCCCCACGCACCTCTGCCCAGCGCGGACCGATCACGGCGAGGAGCGCCTCCGACTGCTCCACCGCCTTGATCAGTTCCACCGGGAAACGGCGACCGGGCTCAATCGAGTTGCTGGCGAAGAAGATCCGTTCGCCGCCGAACCGCCGGATAAGTTCCCGGGCGATCATGGTCGCGGCGGATTCCTCGTCACCTGTGCGGTAGTTGACGAAGACGTCGGGCATGGAGGTTCCCTTCGTGAGAGGAAGACGGGGGTGAAAGGGTGTGGGCTCGCGGGAGACGACCGGGGCTCCGAGGCCCAGGTCAGCTCAGGCCATGAGGTCCCGACCGGGTGACGGCATCGCGCGTCCCCGGGGAGGGCGTACGGATGATGGGCGCGTCGCCCGGTGCGCGACCGGTCGCGGGCAGCCCGAAAAAGCAGGGCTGCAGTGCGGTGCGATTCGTCGGGCCGGGATCAGATGGGCCCACTGGGGGTCATGGAATCCGGAGTCCGGAGAGCCTGGGTGCTCCGGCGAGCAGGGCGGCTCCAACTGGGGCCCCGGTCGCGGAGCCAGGGTCAGTCGTGCGTCGAGGCGAGGACCCGTGCCAGCGCCGGTTGCAGATCGCGTACGGCCCGGCTGCTCCGGAACCGGGCGAGTTCCCGCGCGAGGCGCCGGATGTCACTGTTCACCGTCGCCGAAGGCACGACAGGCATCACCCCAAGGTGCTCCCCTGCGATCGTGCACGCGTGCTCGACCTCTCCGGAGGCAGCGTGTGCCAAGGACCTGCGGAAGCCGTACCGGGCTCGGGTACGCAGCGCGTGGGGCGGGAGGCGGCGGTATTCCCGGTCGAGGACCTCGGCGGCGGCCTTGGGGCGACCGAGGTCGTGCAGGCACCAGCCGGTCGTCATCTCTGCCGGATCGCTCACGTGGGTGGTGCCGATCACGGGCTCGGCGCCGCTGCGGGCATCGTCGCTGTCGAGCAGTTCCCGTGCCCGGTCGAGGCTGCGCAGGCAGGCACGTTCCGCGCCGACGAGCGCGTGTCCCTGCGCTTCCCGCTGGGCCGCGAGTCCTCGGATGCGCGGCGGGAGTCCGTCGCTCTGAGCTCGGCAGGCCAGGGTGACGGTGCCCGCGGCGTCCCCGGCGTAGAGCGTGACCAAGGCGCGTCGCACGAGCGCATAGGAACCGAGGTACGAATCACCCCCGGCACGCGCCAGTTCGGCGGCCTCACCGGTCCAGCCGAGCGCCGCGTCACTGTCTCCGGCCTCCTGCGCCATCCAGCCGGTGAACTCGGCGAACCGCGAAGCGAGCAGGAGCGCGGGGGTCCGAGTGGCGGACGGGGCGCCGGCTGCCAACCCGGCGACCATGCGCGTTTGCGTCTCCAGGAGGGGAAGCAGAACCTTCGGCGCGGTGGACTGGCCGAGAATTCGTAGCTGGTCGAACTGCGCGCGGAAGGAGGGAAGGAGGGCGTCGCTGGCAGAGAACGCCTGTCCACCGAGCTTCAGGCTGAATTCGCTGAGCGCCCCCGTACCTGCTGCGAGGACCGCCCGACGCCCGATGTGCCAGAGGCTCGGGGCGGCGGGGCTTTGGGCGGTGTCCGGGTCGGACTCGGGGCGGACGACCAGACTCTGCAGCTCGCCGTTCGCGCCGAGGAAAGCATCGCACCGCCGGGCCAGTTCCAGGGACGCGGAACGCTCCCCACGCTCGACCTTGCTGAGGTGCCCCTTGTCGTAGTTGAGCGCCACGGACAACTCGGTCAGAGTCAGCCCCGCCTCGTGTCGTAATCGGCGGAGCTCCGGGCCGAAATGTGAAGTTGTGCTCATCGTCAACCTCCCGTTTGTGACAGCGACCGTGACAGCTCTGCGCCCTCACGGAGAACTTCCGTTCGGCGTTCACTGGCCGACGCGAAGACCGGTGGTGAGCACCCGTTGTGACGGAGTCGTCTCGCTTCGCATCCGAGAGCGAGTTTGGCACGAGGCACGCCTCGAGAATCAGAGTTCGGCGGGGTTGCCCGTTGCCTCTTTCGTTCTCCGTGTTCTCCGTCCCGCAAAGGCGAAGGCGGTGGGCGGCCAGCTGGCCAACGAACCGATTGGCCGCGCCCGCGCCCGGCTCCGACTACTCGTAGTGAGACGGCCTGCTTCAGCAGCTGGCCAGGCGGCTGCTGGCGTCCGAGCTCCGGGGGCGCACTCACTTATTGACGCTCGTTGTCACGTTGGCCGGATGCGAAGTGCGACCCTCAGACACGGTGCCGTGCGCCTCGGTCCTCCGCGCCGACGACACTCTGCTGGCCAACCCGCGTAAGGTCGCGGCTTGATATCGACGTTCAGGAGCTGATGGCAGTCGAGCAACGACCTATGCCCTCTTGGTGTGACTCCGGTTGGATAGCCCCGTAGAACAGTCCGCAAACGGTCCGCAGGACAGTCGAAAACGGCCGTCGGGATAGCGCCAGATCAGCCTCCAGATGGCGGCTCCGCCGCAGGTCAGGACGTTGCCGGATTGATTCATCACCAATTCGGCCTCCACCCTGGACCGGGCGCGGATCGACGTGTGAGGCACGGCGGAGCAGAGGGCGGGCGCAGGGCTCCCCTCCGCGTTCCGCACGTTGTCCGCAGGCGAACTGATGTCAGTTCGGGGGAGTGGTTACGCCGCCGTCTCGGCCTCTATGTGACCCCCGTCCAGGCGGTCCGCGTAGGCCTCGTCGACGGGAGCCTGGGCCCCGCTCGTCGAAGTCGGGCCACAAGTGGGTACGGGTGTTGGCCGTCATGGCCGCGTTGGCGTGGCCGAGGTGCTCGAAGAGTCTGAAAGCCCTGCTGGTCGCGCTCCACGTGCACCATGACTTTCGTGCGGTTGGCGTCGGCCCGTGGAAGGCGACGACGCCCGGCGCTGCGCCTCGCCTGCGACGGTCGTTTCGGTGACCCGCTCGTCGGATATCTGCGCGTCGAAGTCGCGCTTGACCCCACCACTCAAGCTGCCCGATGGCTGAGGGTGTGGCGCGCTACTCGATGCGCCCAACGCCGTCCATGAACTGCGGGAGCTCTTCGAAGCTGGGTCACTGGTCGTCCGCCACGCACACACGCAGGCACCTGGACCTCGACCGGTTCGTCCATGGTGTGCATCAAATTCGTGTTGCAACTAAAGCGCCTGAATTCGCGAATACTGAGCACTCGGCGCCCCGAACCTGGGCGTTCGTCGCGTGTCGGTTGGCGATCATCGCCTGGCCCTACCGCAAGGCCGGACCTCGGAGACTAGGGATCATGACCGACCGTCGACCGCTCTCGCTGCCCGCCTGTCCGAGCCCGCTTGCGACGCTCCCGTACCCGCCCAGGCGGGTGGGCGCCGGCTGATGCCGGTCGAGCAGCGCCGACTTCCGCCAGCCGCCCGGCGAGCCCGAGCCCGCACCCGCACCCGGCCCGACGTCCGCTCGCCCCCGGCGGCCTCACCTTCTCAGACCCGGACCGCCGTATCTGAGCGCTACCACCACGGGTTGCGCCACGTCCAGGACCAGCTCACCACCTAGCCCCACCGCCCGGTGTGCCAGCGCCTCCACCTGGACAGTGGTCGTAGCCGGCCCGGCTCCCGCCTCGGATACCGTGTTCCTCTACGGGGTGCCATAACGGATGTGACGTCCCCTACCGGAGGTAGTCAGCGTATGAGTTCAAAGCGCAGCAAGAATCCAGCCCTGCCCGTACTTGACGACGCATTCCGACTCGCGTCGGTCAAGGACGCCGAAGAGCCCACCCGTGACTTGGCCGCGCGGCTGGTCACCACCGAGCTGCGCCGCGTTTCCCACCCGGGTCGGGTCACCTGGGAGCCCACTGATCAGGCCGAGCCCGTACCGGTCCCGCCGACTGTGGTCGACGGTGACGGGGACCTGTGGCTGAGGGACCGGGGCACTGGCACTTGGACCATGCCCGAGTTCAACCCGAAGGAGTTCCCGGCCCGCTGTGGCGAGGTTCTGACGTGGAACCGGCTTGCCCGCGAGTTCGGCCCGCTTACCGCATTGGCCGACGACCGCCGCATCGGCGGCGGCCGGCGCTGACCGCGCAGCCTTCTGGGATGACCGCGCGCCCCTGAAGCGCCCGTTACGGGTAGCTGGGAGCGCCAGCTCACCGCCGAGCTCGACGATGGCGGCGAGCAGGTGAGCGTGGTGGTCGGTCACGTTGTCTCCATGTTGCAGCCGGATACGTCGTCGCTGTCCGTGGGGTCTGGGTGGAAGAAGCGGGTGTAGCGGAGTCCGGTCTCCGGAGTGATGTTGAACACCGCGCATAGGTGCTGCGGATCAGCGGCGGTGACGGCGGCCTTTTCGGGGATTCGGTCCTCGCGAAGTTGCTGGGCGGTGACCGGGAGGCCGCGCAGCAGCGGTTGCATCCAGCCGGTTGTGACCGGTGCCCGGGTGTGCGCGGTCTGCGAGCTGCCTCGCGGGTGCGGACGAGAGGCTGGCGAAGGCCGAATCTCTGCGCCGCGTTGTGTGTGGCACCTATCCCCACCGAGGACGCGGCGTTCAGGCGATCAGTGCTTCGCGGATCTGTCGTTGTGTCACCTTGTCCCGGGTAAGAACGGACAGCCGCTCCAGTTCGGGGTGGCCTCGGCGCTGAGGGACGCGGGCCAAAGCTCGTATGGCTGTGCTCGTCAGCGGGGTTCGCGAGGATGGACCCTCGACGAGGGCACCTAGGGTGCGGATGGATGAGGGGTGCGAGGGCAACAAGGAGAGCAGCCAGGTGAGCCCGGCGAGCGCGGGCAGGTTGTATCGGTCGTAGCCACCATCGCCGCGGCCCCCGCCGTCGGCGGCAAGATCCAGCCAGGCGGTCAGCGTGAGCCGGAGCAGCTCAGTGTCGATCGGAGCGGTAAGGGCCAGTGCCCGGCGGTCCCAGGTGAGTGTGGGGCGCGCTACAGGTGAGAGCAGGGCGTGGTCGATGAAGCCGGGCCAGAGGTCGCCGAGCGAAGGCAAGCTGGCGAGGACAGCGTCGGCCCACGGCTCACCGGGGTTGAGCACGGGCCCGCGAAGGCGGGTGAGCACGGGCGTCACGCATTCCGGGGGCCAGCCGTGGTCCAGCGCGGAGCGGCGGAGGAGGCCGACCACCGCGTCGGGCAGGCGCCTGTCGGCGTCCAGCAGAGCGTGGCTGCACGTCCAGAGCTCGTCCGAGATGCCGCAGGACCAGGTCTGATCCGCCATCTCCGTCAGGAGCGCTTCCCATGCCTCGCACCATGTGGCGTTGGCGATGTCACGCGAGACAGCGGCGAGCAGCACCAGACCGCGGTTGCCTGCCTCTGTGTCGGCCGACTCTGCTGCTGCGTTCTCGACGAAGGACTGGGCAAGCGCGAATCGGTCTGGCTTCGGGAGACTGCGCAGTACAGTCGTCACGCCGAAGCCCTCGTGCCATGGGTCTTTCGCGACGAGCAAAGCGCGCGACAACTCGGCGAGGTCGCCCTTGCCGGCCAGTTTCCGGACGAATTCCACCCGCTCAGCAGGCTCCCACGGGGACGTCACCAAATCCATGGCGGGAGAGTACGGGCTGCCACTGACAGCGCACGAGCATGTTCCTCGAAGGGCTCGCTTGCCGTACCGACCCGGCTCGTCGCGACGTGTGCCGGTCAGCCCGGTCAGCTGAGTCCTGGCCACTTGAAATTGCACGTCGGAGGAGGTCAGACCGGTCCGCAAACAGTCCGCAGCGCAGTCGAAAACGGCCGTCGGAGGCCAACGCTAGCCATCGGAGAAACACCAGCTCAACGCATAAACGGCAGCTCCACCGCAGGTCAGAGGGGTGGCCGAATGGTTCATCACCAACTCCGCCACGACCCTGGACCGGTCGAGGATCGACGTCTGACCTGCGGCCGGGCCGGGGGTCAGGGGGTTGTTGGGTTCTGGAGGGTGCGGCGGAGGCGGGCGGCGGGGGCGGGGCGGTCGGCGGCGGTGAGGAGTTCTACGAGGCGGGAGCCGACGCGGTGGTGGAGGGCCGGGCCGCCCTGAGGGGAGATCGCGTAGAGGTCCATGATCTCGGTGGCCTCGTCGAAGAGGGCGAGGGCTTCGTCGAGGCGGGGGTCGGCCGGGGTGACGCGGACTTCCGCGGCGATGAGCAGGGCGCCGGCGAGGCGGTGGAGGGCCAGGGGGTCCTTCTCGGTCATGCGGCGGCAGACCATGACGCACTCGTCGGCTGTGTCGGTGGCCTCGGCGAAGCGGCCCGTGACCATCAGCGCGCCGAGCAGGACGCCGAGAGCCTCGGCCAAGGTGTGCTGTTCGGCGATCGCCTCGCGGGCGCTGACGCGGCGGAGGATCGCGACGCTCTCGTAGGCCGCGGTCAGGCTCTCCTCCGGGCGTTGGGCGACGAGCAGGCGTACGGCGAGTCCGTTGAGCCCGTCGGCGAGTTCGCGCTCGTAGGCGGCGGGATTGACCCTTGCGAGGTCGCGGTAGAGCTCGACGGCCTCGTGGGCCAGCGGGACGCTGTCGGGATCGCCGACACGTTCGAGGGCGGCGGCCAGGTGATACAGAGCGTTGGCCAGGGACATGGCGTGGGCGGACGGGTCCTTCGCGTGGAGACGGCGGCGCAGGGCGACGCTCTCCCGGCCGTGTGAGACCGCCGACCGCGGACGGTCGGTACGCAGGTGGCACACGCCGAGGGCGGCCAGGGCGGCGGAGAGGTTCGACTCGTGCTTGCCGGGCTCTTCCGCGGCCAGCGCGCGCAGGAGCGTCACGGACTCCTCCAGGGCAGCCGTCGCGTCGTCCCAGCGCTGCGCGTACGACAGATCCCGTCCGATACCGAGCAGGCCGCTCGCCAGGTCGGGGCGGTACTGCTCGTCGTACGCGGCCAGCCTGCGCTGTACGGCGACGGCTTCCTCGGTGGCGGCCAGGGCCTCTGCCCGGCGCCCGACCTCGCCCAGGCGGTCCGCGTACGCCTTGAGGGCGAACGCCAGATTGCCTTCGACCACGGGGACGAGCGAGGGATTGGGGACGCCGTCACGGGCGATGGCCCGGAACTGGGCCAGGACGGCCTCGGATTCGGCCAGCGCCTCCTCCAGCCGACCGGCGTGGTGGAGGCGGACGCCGTGCTCGTGCCGCTCCGCGGCCTGGTCGTTGGGGTTTCTGGCGCGCTCCAGGCGGTGCGGGAGCAGCCGGGTGCTGACGGCGGCGATTCCGGGGTCCAGGTCGGGACTGCGCCGGTTGAATGGCGGGAAGAACATCGCGACGGCTTCGAGGAGTTCGGGGCTGATGTCGTCAAGGGCGGCGAGCGTGGCCAGCGCGGCGCTGCCCCCGATGACGGCGAGTTGAGGGGCCGTGCCGAGCAGCGGGAACAGGTGGAGGGGGCCGACGTGGGGCCAGCGCTGGGCGGCGGCGGTCAGAAAGACCACGGCGCGCGGCATCCAGCTTCCGGTGACCGCGTCGCTCACCACGTCGGTGCCGCTGAGCATGGCGCTGACGGTGCGCCCGGCCCAGTCCTGGGCCGGGTAGTCGGCCCGGTGGCCGGGAAGGGTCAGCGCCAGGAAGTCCTCGGCGAGCCGGTCCGGGTACAGCGGTTCCAGGACGGTGTCGCGGTCGGCCTCGGCCGGTGGGTAGCAGACCGCGTGATCCGCGAGGATGCGATCGGCCGGCAGCCGGACCGCGAGGTCGCTGATGGCCACCCGCCCCTCCTCCGGGCTGACCGGCCCGGTGAGCGCCGCGGTGAACACGGTGCGGTTCATGAGCGCGGGCGAGGTGCGGAACGCTGGTGCGGACGGGGCGATCTCGTGATCCGGGTCGCCGTACAGCCGCGCCCAGTGCAACTGCTCCCGGTCCAGCAGATAGCTGGACAGGCCCGCGAGGTCGGTGGGCGCGCGCAGCCCGTGGGCGTCGGCGTCCACGGCGACCAGGGCGGCCATGTGCACGGCCAGGGTCAGGCCGAAGGCCGCGTCACCGAGCGGGGCCGGTGCCGCGATGCCGCCGGGGGAGACGCCGTAACGCGCGGCGAAGTTGTCGCGGGCCACGGCGAACATCTCGGACCGCGGGGACGCGGCGGCGCCGTCACCGCCGACCTCGTCGGACAGCGGCGCGAGCCGTTGCAGCGAGGTCCTGGCCTGCTGGTTCGCGAGAGCGGCGCGCACGCTCGGCCAGACCTCGTCGCCACGGGCGATCAGCAGCACCCGGGCGCCGCGCCCGCTGTCGCGGTGCACCAGCGCGTTGCCGAACAGCCACATGAGATGGGTCAGCGGCCAGCGGTCGGCGTAGTCGACGATCAGCAGCACACCCGCGTCGCCCCGGTCACGGAGGTCCTGACTGCCAGGAGGCGGCAGCACGCTCCCCGGTCCGTGGGTGGCGGTGACGACCTGCCAGCCTTCGGCCAGCGACTCCTGCGCGAAGCGGTCCGCGAGACGGGTCTTGCCCTGTCCGCCCGGCGCGCACAGCCACTGCACGGCGAGCGGACCGCCGCCGTCGCGCCAGCGCCGTAACGAGGTCAACTCGGCGGTGCGTCCGGTGAACTCCACGACCCGGAAACGCGCGTTGAGCATCCGGCTCGGTACCTTCAGCAGAAAGTCGTCGTCCGGCAGGACCGGCGGCTGCCAGCGTTGCAGCAGGTAGACCGGGACGCCGTCGCCGAACACGTGGATGTCCGCGCCCACGACCCCGTAGGCGAAACCGCTCTCGGCGCGTACGGACTGGCTCACGCTCCCGCCTCCCCACCGTGCGGTGTCCGGCGCTCCACGTTCCGCTGGCCGAGATCCGACACGGTGCCCTCCCCGTTGTCCGACGATCCGATCGCCGGTCGCTGGAAAAGCGTACGCAGCGCCGCCCCCCGGACGCAGGGGATCCGCTCACCGGGCGGGCGCTCGGACCGATGCCGGACCGGTGCCGGACCGGTGCGTTCGCCCACAGCACGGGGGCGTTGGTGGAGGGGGCTCCACCCGGGGGTGGAGAGGGAGATTCAACCCCCGGTTTGATCCGCTGAGCTGGGGGTTTCCGTAGATTCTGAGATGTCGGCGAACCCGCCGGCCTCGTGGGAGTCGCTTTACGGAGGCGTCCGTCATGTCCGGTCTGATCGATGCGCTGGTGATCGTGGCGGTCATCGGTGTGGTGGTCACCCGCCAGCTGCGGCCGAGGAAGGTCACGGGCGGCCGGCGGTGGTGGCTGATACCGGCGGTGCTGGTGTTCATGGCGCTGCGGCAGCACGGGCTGATCGACCCGGAGCACCGGCAGACGGCGGTCGCGCTGCTGGCCGTTGAGTTGGTGGTCGCTGTGGGGATGGGGTTGGCATGGGCGTGGACCACGCGGTTGTGGACCGAGAGGGACGGGACGGTCTGGGCGCAGGGAGGGAAGGTCACCGTCGCGGTCTGGGCGGCGGGGGTCGCGGTGCGGATCGGGCTGTACGGGGTGGGTACGGCGATGGGGGTCCACCAGGACAGCGGCTCGTTCCTGATAGCGCTCGCGGCCACGCTGCTGATACGCGCCGGGGTGCTCGCCTGGCGGGCCCAGAGCGTGGCGCCGTCGTACCGTACGGCCTCATGAGCGGTTGGACGTCCTGGCCTTCGAAGGAGGCGCTGTCCCGCGAGAACCGGTCGTCCGCGCGGCGGGCGTTCGGCCGGGGAGTGCGGCTGCTCTTCGCCGCCGCGGCGCTATGGGGGATCCTGGCCCGCACGGATCTCAACGGGTGGCTGACCGCGGCGTCCGTGCTGGGGCTGGCAGCGGCGGCTGTCGCGGTGTGGGCGTTCTTCCGGTTCACGCTCGAGCACCGGGCGGCGCCGTCCGTCGCACTGATCGCACTGATGCTGGGCGCCGCCTTCGGGCTGCACGCGGCGGGCGCCGATGTGCCCGCGACGCTGCTGTGGTGCGGCTGCGCGGTGCTCGGGATGGAGCGGCTGCCGCTGGCCGCGGCGGCGCCCCTCACCGGTACGGCGCTGGCCGCCTACGCACTGGTCGGCGACTCCGGCGGCTGGCTGGTCACGTCGCTGACGGTGGCGGGGCTGGGGTTGATCGGGTACGTCGTGCGGCTGGACGCCGAGGCGCGGGGGAACACGCAGCGGCTGCTGGTCCAGGAGCGGGCGGCGCGGGCGGCGGAGGCCGAGTCGGCGGCGTTGGCGGAGCGGGCCCGGATCGCACGGGAGATCCACGATGTGCTGGCGCACAGCCTGTCGGCGCAGACGGTGCACCTGGAGGCGACGCGGCTGCTGATCGAGCGGGGCGTCGAGCGGGATGTGGTGCTGGGACGGGTGATCGCGGCTCGGCAGATGGCGCGGGAGGGGCTGGCCGAGACCCGGCAGGCGCTGTCGGCGCTGCGCGGGGAGATGGCACCGGTGGAGGACTTCCTGCGGGAGCTGGTCGCCTCGGAGGGGGCGGACCTGGAAGTGGAAGGGGAGGCGCGGTATCTGCCAGCGGAGGCGGGGTTGGCGGTGCGGCGGGTGGCACAGGAGGCGATGACGAATGTGCGCAAGCACGCGCCGGGGGCGAAGGTCGCGCTGCGGCTGGAGTACCGGAGCGAGGAGGTGGAGCTGGAGTTCCGGGACTTCGGGAGCAGGACGCCTGTGGATAACTCTTTGAGGGCATCCGGATCGGGCTACGGTCTTCTGGGGATGCGGGAGCGCGCGGAGCTGCTGGGCGGCGCGCTCGACGCCGGACCGGCCGAGGAGGGCTTCGTGGTGCGCTTGCGGGTGCCTGCGTGACGCGGGTGGTGGTCGCGGACGACCAGACAGTGGTGCGTGAGGGAATTGTGATGCTGCTGGGGCTGCTGCCCGACATCGAGGTGGTGGGAGCGGCGGCCGACGGGGAGGAGGCGGTACGGCTGGTGGGGGAACACCGGCCGGAGGTGGTGCTGATGGACCTGCGGATGCCGCGCTGCGACGGGGTGGAGGCCACGCGGCGGATCAGGTCGCGGTATCCGGGGACGCAGGTGGTGGTGCTGACGACGTTCGCGGACGACGGCTCGCTCTTTCCCGCGCTGCGGGCGGGGGCGCGGGGATATCTGACCAAGGACGCGGGAGGGGAGGAGATCGCGCGGGCCATCGCGGAGGTGACGGCCGGGCGGGCGGGGCTGTCGCCCGCGGTGCAGGGCAGGATGCTGGACGCGCTGACCGGGGCGGGCCCCGAGCGGCGGCCGGAGGGACGGGGGAGCGGACCGGGCGGACCGGGCGGACCGGGCGGGGCGGGAGAGCCGGGCCAAGGGGCGGCGGGACGGGGGGAGTTGCCGGACGGGCTGACGGCCCGGGAGGCGGAAGTGCTGGCCCTGGTGGCCGAAGGGCTGTCCAACGCCGAGATCGCCGCGCGGCTGCACGTGAGCATGGCGACGGTGAAGACGCACATCAACAACCTGTTCGCCAAAACCGGGGCGCGGGACCGCGCACAGGCGGTCGGATATGCCTACCGGCACGGCATCACCTGATGGGGTGAAGGTTTCTACTTGTTCGTTCTGGATCTTCCCGCTCTGTCCATGATTGGGCACATCGGCCGATCGGCCGATGGAACGAGGAGTGTTCGGTGGACAAGCACGACGGGGGCGACCCCGGGGCGCTGCGGGTGAACGACCCGTGGCAGGACGCGGCGGACGCCGGTCTCTGGGTCCCGGATCAGACGGCCCCCGACCCCGCGCCGGGGCGGACCCGGCCCGAGGGCACACCGCAGGCGGGCCAGGACGGACGGCCGGTGGACCGGTCGGCGGTGTATCTGGAGGTGCAGGGCAGCGCGGCGTTCCAGGAGGTGCGCGACCGGTACCGGAGCTTCACCTTCCCGGTGGTGGCGGGCTTCCTGGCCTGGTACCTGCTGTACGTGGTGGCGGCCACCACGGCACCGGGCCTGATGGGACATCAGGTCGCGGGTGACGTGAATGTGGCGATGGTGGCGGGGCTGGCGCAGTTCGCCACGACGTTCCTGCTGACGTGGGCCTACGCCCGGCACGCGCGGCTGCGCAGGGACCGGGCGGCGCTCGATCTGCGCTGGACGCTGGCGACCAGGACCGGGCAGGAGCGGGTGCGTTGAACAGCGGTCGGTTCAATGGCGGGTATCTGGCGGATTCGGCCGGGGAGCATCAGGGCCTCGCGATCGTGCTGTTCACGATCTTCGTGTCGGTGACGCTGGCGATCACGGCGTGGGCGGGACGGCGGCGGAGCTCGTCGGTGGAGTTCTTCGCCGGGGGACGGTTGTTCACCCCGATGGAGAACGGCCTGGCCATCGCGGGCGACTACATGTCGGCGGCGTCCTTTCTCGGCATCTCCGGGCTCATCGCGCTCTTCGGGTACGACGGCCTGCTGTACTCGGTCGGGTTCTTCGTCGCGTGGCTCGTGGTCCTCATGCTGGTCGCCGAGTTGGTGCGCAACTGCGGGCGGTACACACTCGCCGATGTGCTCTCCGCGCGGATGAGACAGCGGCCGGTGCGGATCGCGGCGGGCACGTCGTCGGTGGTGGTGTCGATCCTGTACCTGGTGGCGCAGATGGTCGGCGCCGGGAGCCTGGTCGGGCTGCTGCTCGGCGGGCACGGCGCGGCGCGCACCTGGACGGTGGTCGGGGTCGGCGCGCTGATGGTGTTCTACGTGTCCTTCGGCGGGATGCGGGCGACGACGTGGATCCAGATCGTCAAGACGGTGCTGCTGATCGGCGGCACGGTGACGCTCACCGTGATGGTCCTGGTCCGCTTCCACGGCAATCCGGGGAGTCTGCTGCACGCCGCCGCGGCGGGCAGCGGGCACGGCAACGCCTTCCTGGCTCCCGGGCTGAAATACGGCGGGAGTTGGGCGTCGAAGCTGGACTTCATCAGCCTCGGCCTGGCGCTGGTGCTCGGGACGGCGGGCCTGCCGCACATCCTGTCCCGCTTCTACACGGTGCCCACGGCACGCTCCGCGCGGCGGTCGGTGGTCTGGGCGATCGGGCTGATCGGCGCCTTCTACCTGATGACGATCGTGCTCGGTTTCGGAGCGGCGGCGGTCGTCGGCACCGACACCGTCCGCTCGTCCAACGCCGCGGGCAACACCGCGGTGCCGCTGCTCGCCGAGATCCTGGGCGGCGGGGAGGGGACGACAGGGGGCACCGTGCTGTTCGCGGTGGTCGGCGCGGTGGCCTTCGCGACGATCCTGGCCGTGGTGGCGGGCATCACCCTGGCGTCGTCGGCCTCCGTGGCCCACGACCTCTACGCCACGCTGCGCCGCCGCCCCGTCGCGGAAACGCAGGCACGGCAGAACAGGCGCGCCAAGCGCGAGGCCGCGGCCCCCGGCACCGCGCGGGTCACCGCCGACGCGGTGGAGGAAGGGGCGATGGAGGAGGACGAGGTGCGGGTGGCCAGATTCGCGGCCGTCGGGATCGGCGCCGTCGCGATCGGGCTCAGCCTCTTCGCGCAGGACCAGAACATCGCCTTCCTGGTCGGCCTCGCCTTCGCCGTCGCCGCGTCCGCGAATCTGCCCGCCCTGCTCTACTCCCTGTTCTGGCACCGGTTCACCACTCGCGGCGCGGTCTGGTCGATCTACGGCGGCCTCGTACCGGCCCTGCTCCTGGTGGTGTTCTCGCCCGTCATCTCCGGCAGGCCCGACGCGCTCTTCCCCGGCGTCGACTTCCACCTCTTCCCGCTGGAGAACCCGGGCCTGATCTCCATCCCGCTCGGCTTCCTCGCGGGCTGGCTCGGCACCCTGCTGTCGCCGGAGGAGGCGGACGCGGGGAAGTACGCGGAGACGGAGGTGCGTTCGCTCACCGGCGCCGGGGCCGCGTAACGGCGGTTCAGCCGGTGGCGGCCCAGGCGTAGCGGTGTTCGGGACGGCCCGTGTCGCCGTATTTGAGGGTGAGGCTCAACCGCCCCGCCTGCTCCAGGTACTTCAGGTAGCGCTGGGCGGTGGAGCGGCTGAGCCCGGCGCGTTCGGCGACCTCGTGGGCGGACAGCGGGCGGCCCGCCTCGTGCAGGACGCGGCGGATCAGGTCGGCGGTCGGCGCGGAGTGCCCCTTGGGCAGTTCGGCCGAGGACGCGCCCGCCGTACGCAGGGCGCCGAAGATCCGGTCGACCTGCTCCTGCCCGGCCTCGCCGCGCCCGCCCACCCCCTCCAGGGTGCGGCGCAGCGCCGCGTAACCGTCCAGCTTGGCCCGCAGACCGGCGAAGCTGAACGGCTTCACCAGGTACTGCAACGCGCCGAGCCGCATCGCCGCCTGCACGGTGGCGACATCACGCGCCGCCGTCACCATGATCACGTCCGCGTGGTGCCCGTGCTGCCGCATCCGGCGGACCAGCGTCAGACCCGTCTCGTCCGGCAGATAGTGGTCGAGCAGCACCAGGTCGATCCGGGTGCGCTCCAGCACCGACAGCGCGTGCGCCGCGGTGTGGGCCCGCCCGGCCACCCGGAAGCCCGGCACCTTGCCCACATAGGCCGAGTTGATCTCCGCCACCCGGAAGTCGTCGTCCACCACCAGTACGTCGATCATCGCGCCGCCTCCCCAGCCGCGGAAAGCACTCCTCCGGCCAGCGCCCCACCGGCCAGCACTCCTTCGGCCAGCGCCTCGGGCAGCACCACCGTGAACACCGCGCCACCGCCCGCCCGCGCCGTCACCCGCGCCAGACCCCCGTACCGCTCGGCGAGCCTGCGCACCAGCGCGAGGCCCAGGCCGCGCCCCCGGTGCGGCGGACGTTCCTTCGTCGACCAGCCCTCGGTGAAGATCAGTTCGCGCGCCTCCGGCGGCACTCCCGGCCCCGTGTCCGACACCCGCAGCAGCAGGGTCGTGTCGTCCTCCGCGCGCAGTTCGACCTCCACGAAAGGCGCGGCGGACATCGCCGGGGACACGCGGTGCCCGGCGGCGGCGTCCAGCGCGTTGTCGATGAGATTGCCCAGCACCGTCACCAGATCGCGCGGGTCCACCACCCGGTCGGGCAGCAGCGTGCTCTGCGCGACCCGCAACGACACCCCGCGCTCCGCCGCGATGGCGGCCTTGCCGACCAGCAGCGCCGACACCAGCGGATCGTGCACCCGGTCCGCGATCACCTCGGCCGACGCCCGATGGGTGTCGGCGACCTCCGCGACATAGCCCACCGCCTCCTCGTGCAGGCCCAGTTCCAGCAGTCCCAGCACGGTGTGCAGCCGGTTGGCGTGCTCGTGGTCCTGGGCGCGCAGCGCGTCCAGCAGCCCGTGGGTGGAGTCCAGTTCGCGGCCGAGCAGCTCCAGCTCCGTACGGTCCCGCAGCGTCACCACGGCCCCGCCGTCACCGGTCGGCATCCGGTTGGCGACCAGTACCCGCCCGCCGCTGACCGTCAGCAGATCCGCGCCCTCGACCCGCCCCGCCAGCACGTCCGTCGTACGGCCAGGCGGCAGCAGCTCGTCCAGCGGCCGCCCGGTGGCCGCGCCGTCACCGGCGCCGTCGAGCCCGAGCAGCCGCTGCGCCTCGTCGTTGACCAGCCGCACCCGCCCCTGCCGGTCCAGTGCGACCACGCCCTCGCGGACGCCGTGCAGCATCGCCTCCCGCTCGTCGAGCAGCGCCGATATGTCGGCGAAGGCCAGCCCGTGCGTCGCCCGCTGCAACCGCCGCGAACCCCACACCGCCGCCAGCACGCCCACGCCCAGCGCCGCGCCCGCGTACATCAGCAGACCCGGCACCAGGCCGATCGCCCGGTTGAGGATGCCGTCGTACCTGATGCCCACCGACACCGCGCCCACGATCCGGTGGGAGGAGTCGTACAGCGGCACCTTGCCGCGGGTGCTGCGCCCCAGCGTGCCGCGGTCGATCTGCATGATCTCGTCACCGGCCAGCGCCACACTGGGATCGGTCGAGACGGGTTCGCCGATCCGCTTGGGGTCGGTGTGCGACCACCGGATGCCGTGGGTGTCCATCACCACGATGTAGAGGGCCTTCGTGGCGATCCTGACCCGTTCCGCCTCCGCCTGCACCGGGCCGTCCGGCGTCGGCCGGGACGAGACCACGGCCCGCGCGACCTCGGGATCGACGGCCACGGTCTCCGCGATGGCCAGCGCCCTGTGCATCGCCTCTTCGTCGAGCTGGTGGCTGAGCGGCGCCAGGAAGAGTCCGGTGGCGAGCGCCGTGACGCCCGCCGTGATCGCCAGTTGCACCAACAGGACCTGCGCCGAGACACGGCGCGGCCATCCGATCCGCATCGTGGGGCTCCTCCGCATTCCAACCGGTCCGCCGACAGTCGCGGCGGCCGACCCGCGTCCCCACCCCACGCGTACGTCGACAGCCCTGTCGTCAACGCAAGGTAAACCCCGCAGAGCCGGATGGGCAGACTCCGTTTCGCTTTCGTTGTGCGCGGGCGAGCAAAACGAGCAGAAGACCGGCTTGCGCGCAGAAGGCTCCTTGCGCCCACAAGACTGCCGCCGCCGCGGTGGTCGCTCCTAGCCTCCACCGCCATGAGCAGCGAAACGAGCCCCGCCATCGAGCTGCGGGGGGCGAGCAAGGCGTTCAGGACCCCGTCCGGCGCCCTGCACACCGCCGTGAGAGACCTGGACCTGACCGTGGAACGCGGTGAGTTCGTCGCGGTCGTCGGACCGACCGGCTGCGGCAAATCGACGACGCTGACCCTGGTCAGCGGCCTGGAGGAGCCCACGGAAGGCGAGGTGCTGGTCTCGGGAGAGGCCGTGAACGGCATCAACCCCGGCGTCGGCTTCGTCTTCCAGCAGGACGCCGTCTTCCCCTGGCGGACCGTGCTGTCCAACGTCATGGCCGGACCGCGCTTCCGCGGTGTCGGCAAGTCCGAGGCCAAGGAGCGGGCCCGCGACTGGCTGGCCCGCGTGGGCCTGACCGCCTTCGAGGACCGCTATCCGCACCAGCTCTCCGGCGGCCAGCGCAAGCGCGTCGCGCTCGCCGCGACCTTCGTCAACGACCCCGACATCCTGCTGATGGACGAGCCGTTCTCCGCGCTCGACGTGCAGACCAGGGCCCTGATGTCCGACGAACTCCTGGAGCTGTGGTCCGGTACCGGGTCCTCGGTGGTGTTCGTCACCCACGACCTGGAGGAGTCCATCGCACTGGCCGACAAGGTCGTCGTGATGACCGCGGGGCCCGCCACCGTCAAGGAGGTCTTCACGATCGACCTGCCGCGGCCCCGCAAGGTCGAGGAGGTCAGGCTCCAGCCGCGCTTCGTGGAGATCTACCGCGAGATCTGGTCGTCGCTGGGCGAAGAGGTCCGCATCACCCGCGAGAGGAGCGTCGGACATGCCGTCTGAGTCCGCAGCCCCGGCCGCCCCCCGGACCGGGGCCACCCCCGAGGACGCCGTCCCGGCCGGGCCCGGCACCGGCACCCAGCGCACCGAGGCCCGCGCCCGCGCCGTCCGCAACCGCACCCTCCTGGTGTACGCCAGCCGCCTCGCCGTCCTCGTCCTCGTGCTCGGCCTGTGGGAGTGGTCGGCCCGCACCGGGGTCATCGACCCGTTCAACTTCTCCATGCCGTCCAAGATCTGGGACCAGATCCGGCAGTGGACGATGCACGGCACACCGCAGGGCCCCCTGGGCGAGCAGATCTGGTACACGCTCTACGAGGCGCTGTACGGCTGGGTCATCGGCGTCGCCGGCGGTGTGGTGCTGGGCATCGCGCTCGGCCGGATCCCCTTCCTCTCGGACGTCTTCGGCCCGTACGTGAAGGTGCTCAACGCGATGCCGCGCATCGTGCTGGCGCCGATCTTCCTCATCTGGTTCGGCCTCGGCCCGGCCTCCAAGGTGGCCTCCGCCGTCGTCCTGGTCTTCTTCCCGGTGTTCTTCAACGCCTTCCAGGGCGCCCGCGAGGTCGACCGCAATCTGGTCGCCAACGCCCGCGTCCTCGGCGCGAGCAACCGCCGCGTCACCCTCCAGGTGGTGATCCCTGCCGCCACGTCGTGGATCTTCACCAGCCTGCACGTCAGCTTCGGCTTCGCCCTGATCGGCGCGATCGTCGGCGAGTACATCGGCGCGACCAAGGGCATCGGCCTGCTGGTCTCCGCCTCGCAGGGCACCTTCAACGCCGCCGGTGTCTACGCGGCCATGGTGATCCTCGCCGTCGTCGCCCTCATCGCCGAGGGCCTGCTGACCTACCTGGAGAAGCGGCTCTTCCGCTGGAAGCCCGCCCAGCCCGGCGCCGAACGCTGAGCCGCGGTCGCCCTCCCCGAAATCCCGCGCCCCCGCGCGCGCCCACCCTCCGCTCTCACAAGGACGTGACCATGCGCCAGTACGCCAAGCTCCCGGCATTCGCCCTCGCCGGAGCCCTCGCCCTCACCACACTCACCGCCTGTGCCAACGACGCCGCGTCCGGCTCCGGCTCCGGCTCGGATTCCACCGGGGACGCGGGCTCCACGGCCCCGGCGGCCAAGAACGCCGAGAAGGTCAAGATCATGGTCGGCGGCCTGGACAAGGTCATCTACATGCCCGCCATGCTCACCCAGAGACTCGGCTTCTTCCAGGCCGAGGGCCTCGACGTGACGCTGCTGAGCGAACCGGCCGGTGTGCAGGCCACCACGGCGCTGGTCTCCGGTGACGTGCAGGGCGCCGTCGGCTTCTACGACCACACCCTCGACCTCCAGACCAAGAACAAGATGATCGAGTCCGTCGTGCAGTTCGCACAGGCCCCCGGTGAGGTCGAGGTGGTCTCCACCAAGGCCGCGGGCGACATCACCTCCGCCAAGGACTTCAAGGGCAAGAAGCTCGGTGTGACCGGCCTCGGCTCGTCCACCGACTTCCTCACCAAGTACCTCGCGGTGCACAACGGCCTCAAGGTCAGCGACTTCACGCCCGTCACCGTCGGCGCTGGCCAGACCTTCATCGCCGCCCTCCAACAGGGCTCCATCCAGGCCGGTATGACCACCGACCCGACCGTCGCGCAGATCCTCGACAAGGGCATCGGCAAGGTGCTGTACGACATGCGCACGCCCGAGGGCTCGCGGGAGGCGCTCGGCGGCCTCTACCCGTCCTCCAGCCTCTACATGAACACCGACTGGGTGAACGGCCACAAGGAGACCGTGCAGAAGCTGGCCAACGCCTTCGTGAAGACCCTCAAGTGGATGTCCACGCACACCCCCGAGGAGATCGCCGCGAAGATGCCCTCCGACTACGCGCAGGGCGGCGCCAAGCTGTACGCCGACTCCATCAAGGCCACGCTGCCGATGTTCACCACCGACGGCGTGATGCCCCCCGACGGCCCGGCCACCGTGGAGGCGGTCCTGAAGTCCTTCAACCCGAACCTCAAGGGCAAGAAGGTCGACCTGGAGAAGACCTACACCACGGAGTTCGTCAAGAACGTCAAGTAGCGCCCGGTCATCTGGCGCCCGCTCACATAACGCCTGCTCATGTAGCGCCTGCTCACGCAGCGCCTCGCCATGAGCGCCCGGCGAAGAGCCCTACGACGCGCGGCCCCCGGCCACCCGCTCGATCCCCGTGACCTCCATCCGGGCGGGTGTGCCGAGGGCCGCGCCGCAGCTCTCGGGGCGCGGCGGCAGCGACGCGACCTGTGCCACCGCCACCTCCCAGACCCGCCCGTCGACGTGCGCCACCCGCACCGCCCAGGCGCCGTCGCCGTCGCCCGAAGGCACCGGGGCCGTACGCTCCACGGCTTCCACGACCACGGCCGCCGTACGGTCCTCACCGGTCAGCTCCCGTACGGCCAGATCCGCCGCCTGCCCGGGACGGTCCCACGCCGAGCGGCCCCGGCAGCCGTCCAGCACCATTCGCCCGGAGCGCGCCGCCTCCAGTACGTCCTTCGCGTGGTGCGCGTCCACCCGGCCGTACGTGTAGCCGTAGGGCAGCACGAGCATGGTCGGCGCGAAACGGTGTCCGCCGAGGTGGGTGACCTCCCAGACCTCGCTGCCGCCCGAGGCGGTCAGCTCCGCGGCGAGCGGCCGGCCGCGCACCGCGCAGCAGCGGTCCCGCTTGCCGTTGGTGCACACCAGGGCGAGGGGCGCGCCGTCGTACGCGTCGCCGAATCCGTTGTGCGCGCCCGCGCCCAGCGCGGTGAAGTCCAGCGCGGTCAGCTCCGCCGGGTCGGCGACCTCGGCGGTACGGACCCAGGAGGCGCCCGGCGCGGTGTGCGCGAGGTAGACCCGGTGCCGACGCGGAAGGTGCAGGTCGGCGTGCCTGCCGGGGCGGCGGATCAGGGCGACGCGGGTGCCGGTGCCGTCGGCGAGCCGTTCCAGTTGGCGGCCGGTCGCCGGGTCCAGCCGGCTCGCCCCCAGCGCCTTCGCCCCCCACGGGCCCGGCTGCTCGATCAGCAGCCACGTCCGTGCGGTGGCCGCGGTGGCGGCCACCGGTTCGGCGAGGGACGCCGAGGCGCTGGTGCAGGTGCTCACCCGGCTGAGCCTATTGCCTCCCGGCGGCCCCTGATTCCCGGGGCGCGGCGGCCCCCGCCACCGCGCCCGTATCCAGCGACCTGTACGACAGCCTGTACGACCGGCCGTACGACACCCTGTACGACAAGTCGCACGCGCCCGTACGACCGGCCCGCGTACGGCCCGGCGCTACACCGGTCCCGCCACCACCGCGACCGGCTTGACCAGCGGCACACCCGAGCCGTCGCGGCGCGGGTCCTTCGGCGGCAGCTCGGCGGGCGTGCCGGTGGGCGTGGCGGCGCGGGCGGGCGCGGGACCCGCCCAGGCCAGCGCGAGACCGACCTCACCGCGCAGGAACCGCTGGCAGCGCACACCGCCGGTGGCGCGCCCCTTGCGCGGATACTGCTCGAACGGCGTCAGCTTCGCGGTGCCCTCGGTCGTGTCGTCCAGCGTGCCCTCGGCCCGCGCGACGGTGAACACCACCGCGTCCACGGCGGGATCGACGGCGGTGAAGGAGATCACCTTGGCGCCGTCGGCGAGCTTGACGCCCGCCATGCCGCCCGCGGGCCGCCCCTGCGGGCGTACCTGCGCGGCCGGGTAGCGCAGCAGTTGCGCGTCGTCGGTGATGAAGACCAGGTCCTCCTCACCGGTGCGCAGCTCCATCGCGCCGACCACCCGGTCACCGTCCTTGAGGCCGATGACCTCCAAGTCGTCCTTGTTCGACGGGTAGTCGGGCACGACGCGCTTGACGACGCCCTGTTCGGTGCCGAGCGCGAGGCCGGGCGAGGACTCGTCGAGCGTGGTCAGGCACAGCACCCGCTCGCCGTCCTCCAGGGTGAGGAACTCCGACAGCGCGGCGCCGCCCGCCAGCGACGGCGCCCCGGCCGTGTCCGGCAGCATCGGCAGGTCGATCACGGTCAGCCGCAGCAGCCGCCCGGCGGACGTCACCGCGCCGATGTCGGCGCGCGCCGTGGTCGGCACCGCCGAGACGATCACATCGTGCTTGGCGCGCTTGGCACCGCCGTCGCTGAAGTCCTCGCCGTTGGTCGTACGGGCCAGCAGCCCGGTCGAGGAGAGCAGCACGCGGCACGGGTCGTCGGCCACTTCGAGCGGCACCGAGGACAGCGGCGCGCCCGCCGACTCCAGCAGGACCGTACGGCGCTCGGTGCCGTACTGCTTGGCGACCGCGGCCAGTTCGGCCGAGACCAGCTTGCGCAGCTCCGCGTCCGAGTCGAGGATCCGGGTCAGCTCGGCGATCTCCGCGTTCAGCCGGTCGCGCTCGGACTCCAGCTCGATCCGGTCGAAGCGGGTGAGGCGGCGCAGCGGGGTGTCCAGGATGTACTGCGTCTGGATCTCGGAGAGCCCGAAGCGCTCCATCAGGCTTTCCTTGGCCGCCGACGAGTTGTCGCTGGCCCGGATGATCGCGATGACCTCGTCGATGTCGATGAGGGCCACCAGCAGACCGTCCACCAGGTGCAGCCGGTCGCGGCGCTTGGTGCGGCGGAATTCGCTGCGGCGGCGGACGACCTCGAAGCGGTGGTCGACGTACACCTGGAGCAGTTCGCGCAGGCCCAGGGTGAGCGGCTGCCCGTCCACCAGGCACACGTTGTTGATGCCGAAGGAGTCCTCCATCGGCGTCAGCTTGTAGAGCTGCTCCAGGACGGCCTCGGGGTTGAAGCCGTTCTTGATCTCGATGACCAGCCGCAGGCCGTGCTCGCGGTCGGTGAGGTCCTTGACGTCCGCGATGCCCTGGAGCTTCTTCGCGTTGACCATGTCCTTGATCTTCGCGATCACCTTCTCCGGGCCGACCGTGAAGGGCAGTTCGGTGACGACCAGGCCCTTGCGGCGCGGCGTCACGTCGTCCACCGCGACCGTCGCGCGGATCTTGAAGGTGCCCCGGCCCGACTCGTACGCGTCCCGGATGCCCGTCAGTCCGATGATCCGGCCGCCGGTCGGCAGGTCGGGGCCGGGCACGAAGCGCATCAGTGTGTCGAGGTCGGCGTTCGGGTGCCTGATGAGGTGGCGCGCGGCGGCGATGACCTCGCCCAGATTGTGCGGCGGCATGTTGGTGGCCATGCCGACGGCGATCCCGGAGGCGCCGTTGACCAGCAGGTTGGGGTACGCGGACGGCAGGACCGCGGGCTCCTGCTCCTGGCCGTCGTAGTTGGGGGCGAAGTCGACGGTGTCCTCGTCGATCGACTCCACCATGAGCTGGGCCGGGCCGGACATCCGGGCCTCGGTGTAACGCATCGCCGCGGGCAGGTCGTCCAGCGAGCCGAAGTTGCCGTGTCCGTCGACCAGCGGGAGCCGCTGCGAGAACGGCTGGGCCATCCGCACCATGGCGTCGTAGATCGACGCGTCCCCGTGCGGGTGAAGCTTGCCCATCACCTCGCCGACCACGCGGGCACACTTGACGAAGCCGCGGTCGGGCCGCAGCCCCATCTCGTTCATCTGGTAGACGATGCGGCGGTGTACCGGCTTCATCCCGTCACGGGCGTCGGGAAGCGCCCGCGAGTAGATCACCGAGTAGGCGTACTCGAGGTAGGAGGCCTGCATCTCGTCCACGACGTCGATGTCGAGGATGCGCTCCTCGAAATCGTCGGGCGGCGGGGTCTTCGCGGTGCGGCGGGCCATCTCGGCGGCTGCTCCTTCATCTGGACGGGCGGACAGGCGATCGGTCGGGCGGTCGGGCGGTGGCCGGTCGGACGATCGGACGGGCGATCAGCCGAACGGTCGGACGAACGGTCGGACGATCGGACGAGCGATCAGTCGAGCGGTCGGACGGGCACAAGGCTCGGGTGGGACGCCGACCATTGTGGACCGCACTACCGACATCGCGGACCACCACCCGGTACGAGCGTGCCGTGGACGGCACGTTCACCCACGACGCGGCGGGCACGTTCACCCACGGCGTGACCGGGAACTTCGCGGACGGTCGGCTCCCTTGCCTAGAGTGGCAGCACTCTACGCAGTCACGCAGCAGCGACCGGAAGGACAGCTTGCCCATGGGTCACACGGCCACGCCGGAGGCACACTCCAGCGGCCTGACAGCCACCGAGCACCGCCTGGCGAACGGCCTGCGGGTGGTGCTCTCCGAGGACCACCTCACTCCGGTCGCGGCCGTCTGCCTCTGGTACGACGTCGGTTCCCGCCACGAGGTCAAGGGCCGTACCGGCCTCGCCCACCTCTTCGAGCACCTGATGTTCCAGGGCTCCGCCAGCGTCAAGGGCAACGGGCACTTCGAACTGGTGCAGGGCGCGGGCGGCTCGCTGAACGGCACCACCAGCTTCGAGCGCACCAATTACTTCGAGACCATGCCCGCCCACCAGGTCGAACTGGCCCTGTGGCTGGAGGCCGACCGGATGGGCAGCCTGCTCACCGCGCTCGACCTGGAGAGCCTGGACAACCAGCGCGACGTGGTGAAGAACGAGCGCCGCCAGCGGTACGACAACGTCCCCTACGGCACGGCCTTCGAGCGGCTGACCGCGCTGGCCTACCCCGAGGGGCACCCGTACCACCACACGCCGATCGGCTCGATGGCCGACCTGGACGCGGCGTCGCTGGAGGACGCGCAGGCGTTCTTCCGTACGTACTACGCGCCCGGCAACGCGGTGCTGGCCGTGGTCGGCGACATCGACCCCGAGCAGACGCTGGCGTGGGTCGAGAAGTACTTCGGCAGTATCCCCGCCCACGACGGCAAGCCCGCACCGCGTGACGGCTCGCTGCCCGAGGTGATGGGCGGCCAGCTCCGCGAGGTGATCGAGGAGGACGTGCCCTCGCGCGCGCTGATGGCGGCCTACCGGCTGCCGGAGGACGGCACCGCCGACGGCGACGCGGCCGACCTGGCGCTGACCATGCTCGGCGGCGGCGAGTCGTCCCGGCTGCACAACCGGCTGGTACGGCGCGACCGCAGCGCCGTCGCCGCGGGTTTCGGCCTGCTGCGCCTCGCGGGCGCGCCGTCGCTCGGCTGGCTGGACATCAAGGCGTCCAGCGGGGTCGAACTGAGCACCATCGAGGCCGCGGTGGACGAGGAGCTGGCCCGCTTCGCCCAGGAGGGCCCCAGCCCCGAGGAGATGGAGCGCGCCCAGGCGCAGATCGAGCGCGAGTGGCTCGACCGGCTCGCCACCGTGGGCGGCCGGGCCGACGAACTGTGCCGTTACGCCGTGCTGTTCGGCGACCCGCAGCTCGCCCTCACCGCCGTCCAGCGGGTGCTGGCCGTCACCCCCGAGCAGGTACGGGCCGTGGCCGCCGCGCGGCTGCGCCCCGACAACCGCGCGGTCCTCGTCTACGAGCCCACCGGCGGCGACGCGGCGGAGGACGCCACCGACGAAGCGACCGACGACGCCACTGACGAAGCGACCGACGAAGCCACCGAGCAGGAGGGCGAGCTGTGAGCGAGACCGCGGCCGTCATGACGTTCCACCCGCAGCCGCAGGCCGGGGAGCCCCGGCCGTGGGCGTTCCCCGCCCCCGACCGCGGCACCCTGGGCAACGGTCTGACGGTGCTGACCAGCCACCGCCCGGGACAGCAGGTCGTCGCCGTCGAGGTGCTGCTCGACGCGCCGCTGGACGCCGAGCCCGAGGGTCTGGACGGCGTCGGCACCATCATGGCCAGGGCGCTGTCGGAGGGCACGGAGCAGCACACCGCCGAGGAGTTCGCGGCCGAGCTGGAGCGCTGCGGCGCCACGCTGGACGCGCACGCCGACCACCCCGGTGTGCGGGTCTCCCTCGAAGTGCCCGCCTCCCGGCTCGACAAGGCGCTCGCCCTGCTCGCGGAGGCGCTGCTGACCCCGGCCTTCCCCGAGGACGAGATCAAGCGGCTGGTCGCCAACCGGCTCGACGAGATCCCGCACGAGCTGGCCAACCCCGCCCGCAGGGCCGCGATGGCGCTGTCCAAGGAGCTGTTCGCACCGGAGCTGCGCTGCTCCCGGCCGCGCCAGGGCACCGAGGAGACCGTCCGCAGGATCGACGCGGCGGCCGTACGCGCCTTCTACCGGGCCCATGTCCGCCCGTCCACCGCCACCGCCGTGGTGGTCGGCGACCTCACCGGCATCGACCTGCCGCGGCTGCTCGACGACACGCTGGGCGGCTGGAGCGGCTCGGCCGCCAAGCCCCGCCCGCGCCCGGCGATCACCTCGGACGACACCGCGCGCGTGGTCATCGTGGACCGGCCGGGCGCGGTGCAGACCCAGCTCCTCATCGGCCGTACCGGCGCCGACCGGCACGACCCGGTGTGGGCGGCCCGCGTGATCGGCACCTACTGCCTGGGCGGCACCCTGACCTCCCGCCTGGACCGCGTGCTGCGCGAGGAGAAGGGCTACACCTACGGCGTACGCGCCTTCGGACAGGTGCTGCTCGGCTCCGCCGACGGTACGGGCGCCGCGCTGCTGGGCATCAGCGGCTCGGTGGCCACCGAGGTCACCGGGCCCGCGCTCGCCGACACCTGGCAGGTCATCAGGACGCTCGGCGAGGGCGGCCTGACCGACGAGGAGCGGGACGTCGCCGTACAGAATCTGGTCGGTGTGGCGCCGCTGCGCTACGAGACATCGGCGGCCGTCGCGGCCACGCTGACCGACCAGGTCGAGCAGCAGCTCCCGGACGACTACCAGGCCGAGCTCTACGCGCGGCTGGCGGCCACGGGCACGGTGGAGGCGACCGCCGCGGTCGTCAACGCCTTCCCGCTCGACCGGCTCGTGGTGGTCCTGGTCGGGGACGCGTCCGTCATCGCCGGGCCGGTGGGCGAGTTGGGCATCGGACCGGTGAACATCATCACGTAGTACCGGACGGTCGGACCCGCGTCACGCGGGTCACGCACCACCCGGCGCGAGCGGTCGGCACCGCTCGCGCCACCCGTCCCCGGAACCCCGGCAGCCCCCTGCGGCGCCGGGGTTCCGGGCGTTTTCGACCGCCGCGCGGGCGTTTTGGAGCGCCGCGCGGGCGTTTTCGAGCGCCGTGCGGGATTTGGGGAGGGCTTGCGGGGGAGTGTCAGCGAAGTGTGGCGTACGCAACAAATCAGCTGATCTGTTTGGCGGATGGGCGAAACCGCGGTTAGCGTCTTCGCTCGTTGCCCGTCAGCAGCAGCCGCGTCCGGCGGCACGCGGGCACACATCGCCGAGTCCCCGTCAGGGGAGCCGGGGACCCAGCCCTCTCGCGAGGGAGCAGTCCCTGGGGTGAATCGGGACCGAGCGCCGAGCGGCGGCCGGACCCGTAGGAGACCTTCCTGCTCCGAACCCGTCAGCTAACCCGGTAGGCGAGAAGGAAGGAAAGGAGCGACGCCTCTTCATGGCGTTCACTGTTCTGCCCGCGCCCAGCGGGAAGCACCGCCGTCCCCGTCGCGGCGCCGCACGCACCGTCCGCGGTGGCGGCACGCTCGCCGGAGTCGCGGTGCTCACCGCGACCGGAGCGTTCGGGGCCACCTCGATGACCGCCACGGCCCACGCCGAGAGCGCGCACGACGCCGTCGCGAACACCGTCTTCGCCCGTACCGCCGATGTGACCGGCTCGCTCGCCGACTCCCTGGCCGCGCAGGCGGAGGCCCAGCGCAAGGCCGCCGAGGCCGCGAAGGCCAAGGCGGAGGCCGACCGCAAGCAGGCCGAGGCCGCCGCCCGCGCCAAGGCGGCCAAGGCCAAGGCCGACGCGGCAGCCGCGAAGGCCACGGCGGAGGCCGCGGCCAAGGTCCGGGCCGCCCGCGAGGCCAAGGCCCGCGCCGACCGCGCCGCCGCCGAGCGCAAGCGTCTCGGCTCCTTCGTCCTGCCGGTCGACAGCTCCTACGTCTCCACCGCCTACCACTCCTCCAGCGGCCTGTGGTCCTCCGGCTACCACACCGGCATCGACTTCCACGCGGCCAGCGGCACCACCGTGCACGCGGTCGGCTCCGGCACCGTGGTCGAGGCCGGCTGGGGCGGCTCGTACGGCAACAACATCGTGATCCTGATGTCCGACGGGATGTACACCCAGTACGGCCACCTGTCCTCGATCCAGGTCTCGGTCGGCCAGAGCGTCACGCCCGGCCAGCAGATCGCCCTGTCCGGCGCGACCGGCAACGTCACCGGGCCGCACCTGCACTTCGAGGCCCGTACCGGACCCGACTACGGCTCCGACGTCGACCCCATCGCCTACCTGCGCAAGCACGGCGTCTCGGTCTGACCCCAGGACCCCGCAGGGGTCCCGCCACCGACCCCTGGAACCACCGCACCACCCCCCTCAGCACGAAGGCCCCGGCTCCCCCCGCCGGGGCCTTCGTCCGTCTCGTGCCCGTCCCGCATCGGTCCCGCACCGGTCCCGCATCGGTCCCGCGCGCCAAAAGAAGTCCCATATTCGGGACTGTGATCGGAATCCCTGGTGTGCTGGAATAGGGTTACCGCAGAATGTGCGGAAAGAATGGGGTCCTGCGATGCGGAATCGGATGTGAACGGGACGGACGGCACGGGGCGGCGTATCTCCGCCCAGGTGGTGTGTACGGCCATCCGCGACGACATTGTCAGCGGTTTCTTCCCGCCGGGCGGCCGGCTGACGGAGGAACTGCTCGCGCAGCGGTACGGGGTGTCGCGTGTGCCGGTCCGCGAGGCGCTGCGCACCTTGGAGTCCGAGGGCTTCGTCCGCACCCGCAGGCACGCCGGCGCTTCGGTGGCCGAGCCCACCGAGCAGGAGGCGGCCGACCTTCTGGAACTGCGCGGCCTGTTGGAGCCGCTGGGCGCCGCGCGCGCCGCCCAGCGCCGTACCGACGCGCATCTGAAGGTGCTGCGCGGGCTCGTACGCCTAGGTCAGGAGCGCGCGGTCCAGGGCCAGTTGTCCGACCTGCCGTCGCTCGGCGGCTGGTTCCACGAGACGCTGGCGCAGGCGTCGGGCAGTCCCACGCTGGCCGCGCTGCTCACGCAGCTGCGCCACAAGATCGCCTGGGTGTACGGCGACGACGTGCCCACCCGCGCGGTGGAGTCGTGGGAGGAGCACGCGGCGCTCGTGGACGCGGTGGCGCGCGGTGACGCCGAGCGGGCCCGCAAACTGGCCGCGGGGCACGTGGAGCGGAGCGCCGCGGTGAGGATTCTGAAACATCCCGTAAACGCGGTGCGCCGCCGCCATTAACAATCGCACCGTATACAAGTGCGTAGAATTGCGGCACCCGTAAATGCAATAAAGCGGGGCCGGTGCAATCCGGGTGGATTGTCCGGCCCCGCTGAATTTCGCTGTCCGGTGGCGGGACAAAGATCCCCGGACGTGTTCCGGCCACGCGAAGGGCGCTTCGCGCGGCAGGGCGCACCGCCCGAAGGCCCGGTCGCGCGAAAGCGCGGCCGGGGAGGGCGGGCGCGCCCCGCCGCGTCTCAGACGGTCTCGGGAAGCTCTTCCAGGCCCTCGGCGACGAGCTTCGCCAGCCGGTCGAGCGCGGCGTCGGCGCCGTCGGCCTCCGAGGCGAGCACGATCTCCTCGCCGCCCTGCGCGCCGAGGCTCAGCACCGCCAGCATGGACGCGGCGTTCACCGGGCCGCCGTCGGCCTTCGCGATCGTCACGGGGACGCCCGCGGCCATGGCCGCGCGGACGAAGATGGACGCGGGACGGGCGTGCAGGCCCTCCGCCCAGCCGACGTTGACACGGCGCTCAACCATGGTGCTGCCCTTCGGGTCGTTCCAGTTGTCTAGACCAGTTTCGCACGGCCGGAGCGCTGCTCCGGCACGTCGGCACGATCGCGGCCCCCACCAGACTGCCCCCTGCGCGTCGGCTCCGCGAGTGTGACGCGCCCGCCGGGCCACCCGCTTACGCTGGGGCCATGAGCGAGCAGACGGCGCATCCGTACCCCGTCCACTGGGAGGCGGACGTCGTACTGCGGGACGGCGGGATCGCCCACATCCGGCCGATCGGGCCCGACGACGCGGGACGGCTCGTCGACTTCTACGAGCAGGTCTCCGACGAGTCGAAGTACTACCGCTTCTTCGCGCCCTACCCCCGGCTGTCCGACCGGGACGTGCACCGCTTCACGCACCACGACTACAACGACCGCGTCGGCCTGGCCGCCACCGTCGGCGGCGACTTCATCGCCACCGTCCGCTACGACCGCACCGACGACGCGGGCCGGGCCGTCTCCGCCGACAAGGGCACCACCGGCACCCGCGCCGAGGTCGCCTTCCTCGTCCAGGACGCGCACCAGGGCCGCGGCGTCGCCTCCGCGCTGCTCGAACACATCGCCGCCGTCGCCCGCGAGCGCGGCATCCTGCACTTCACCGCCGAAGTCCTGCCCACCAACCGCAAGATGGTCAAGGTCTTCACCGACGCGGGCTTCACCCAGCAGCGCAGCTTCACCGACGGCGTCGTCCACCTCGAACTCGACCTGGAACCCACCGAGCAGTCCGTCCAGGTCATGCGGGCCCGCGAACACCGCGCCGAGGCCCGCTCCGTCCAGCGGCTGCTGCGCCCCGGCTCGGTCGCCGTCGTCGGCACCGGCCGCAGGCCGGGCGGCGTCGGCCGTACGCTGCTGCGCAACATCGTCGCGGGCGGCTTCACCGGCCACGTCTACGCCGTCAACCGCTCCTTCCCCGACGGCGGAACCGACATCGACGGCGTGCCCGGCCACCGCTCCGTCCTCGGCATCGGCGCGCCCGTCGACCTCGCCGTGATCGCCGTGCCCGCCGACCGGGTCCCCGAGGCCGTCGCCGACTGCGGCGCCGCGGGCGTCCAGGGCCTGGTGGTGGTCGCCGCCGGATACTCCGAGACCGGCGAGGAGGGCAGGGCGCGCCAGCGCGAGCTGGTCCGGCAGGCCAGGAGCCACGGCATGCGGGTGATCGGCCCGAACGCCTTCGGCGTCCTCAACACCGCCGCCGGGGTCCGGCTCAACGCCTCCCTGTCGCCCGAGATGCCGCGCAGCGGACGCCTCGGCCTGTTCACCCAGTCCGGCTCGATCGGCATCGCCCTGCTCTCCGGACTGCACCGCCGCGGCGCGGGCCCCTCCTCCTTCGTCTCCGCGGGCAACCGCGCCGACGTCTCGGGCAACGACCTCCTCCAGTACTGGCAGGACGACCCCGATACCGACGCCGTCCTGATGTACCTCGAATCCTTCGGCAACCCGCGGAAGTTCACCCGGCTCGCCCGCCGCACCGCCGCCGCCAAACCGGTGGTCGTCGTCAAGGGCGCCCTGCACTCCGGCTCCGTCCCGGCAGGACACGCCGTGCCCGCCACCCGCATCCCCGACTCCACCGTCTCCGCGCTCTTCCGGCAGGCCGGGGTGATCCGCGTGGACACCGTCACCGAACTGCTGGACGCCGGACTCTTCCTGGCCCTCCAGCCGCTGCCCGCGGGCGACCGGATCGCCGTCCTCGGCAACTCCGAATCGCTCGGCCTGCTCACCTACGACGCCGCGCTCACCGCGGGACTGCGGCCCGCCGCGCCCCTCGACCTCACCACCGCGGCCACCCCCGACGACTTCGCCGCCGCCCTCGGCGCCGCGCTCGCCGACCCCGGCAGCGACGCCGTCGTCGTCACCGCGATCCCGCGCGTCGGCTCCGAGGACGCCCCCGACCCCGAGTCCGGCGACGACCCGGCGCTCGCCGAGGCGCTGCGCCGTACGACCGCCGCCGCGGGCGGCGGCAAGCCGGTGGTGGTCGCCCACCTCGCCCTGGAGACCCTGGCCGACCGGCTCGGCGCGCCCGGTGACGAGGCCGCCTCCCGTATCCCCGCCTACTCCGCGCCCGACCGGGCCGTGCGCGCGCTCGCCGAGGCCGCCGCCTACGCGGCCTGGCGCGCCGGATCGGCGGACCCCGGCCGCATCCCGCAGTTCGACGACATCCAGGAGGCCGCGGCGGCCGACGACGTACGCCGCCTGCTGCCGCCCGGCGAGGCGCCCGAGGGCGGGATCGCGCTCGGCGACGCGGACACCGCGACGCTGCTCGGCCGGTACGGCATCCAGGTGCGCGGCGCGCTCCCCGCCCCCGACGCCGACACCGCCGTGGCCGCCGCCGCCCGGCTCGGCTACCCGGTCGCCCTCAAGACCACCGCCCCCCACCTGCGACACCGCGCCGACCTCGGCGGCGTACGCCTGGACCTGGCGGACGAGGGCGACCTGCGGCGCGCCTACGACGAGCTGACCGCGCGGCTGGGCACCCCGCGGGAGCTGCTGCCCGTCGTGCAGGCGATGGCGCCGCGCGGGGTGGACACGGTGGTACGGGCGGGCGTCGACCCCGCCGCGGGCGCCGTGCTGTCCTTCGGCCTGGCGGGCGCGCCCTCGGAGCTGCTCGGCGACACCGCCCACCGGCTCGTCCCCGCCACCGACCGGGACGCGGCCGAACTGGTCCGCTCCATCAAGGCCGCGCCGCTGCTGTTCGGCTGGCGCGGCGCCGAGCCGGTCGACACCGACGCGCTGGAGGAGCTGCTGCTGCGCGTGTCGCTGCTGACCGCCGACCTCCCGGAGGTCGTCGCGGTCGACCTGGAACCGGTGGTGGTCTCCTCGCGCGGCCTGACCGTCCTCGGCGCGTCCGTCCGCCTGGCCAGGCCGCCCGCCCGCACCGATCTCGGGCCGCGGGCGCTGTCCTCGTTCTGACCCGGCGCCCGCTCCCGCGCCCGCCCGCACGCCGGGTCGCGCTCCGAGCACGTCGCGGTCGTACCTGGCCCTTAGGATGGTCGGCATGGCGAAGACCGGTACTACGACTCAGGGCCTGCGCACGGCCATCGAGCGCAGCGGCTACTACCCCACCCTCGTGGCGGAGGCCGTCGAGGCGGCGGTCGGACGCGAGCCGGTCTCCTCCTACCTGGTCCACCAGGAGACCAGCTTCGACGCCAACGAGGTCCGTCGTCATGTGACCGTGCTGGTGCTCACCGACAGCCGCTTCATCGTCAGCCACACCGACGAGCAGGCCGCCGACGACACCTCGCCGACGCCGTACGCCACCACGTCCACCGAATCGGTGAAGATCGGCCGGATCTCCTCGGTCGTGGTCAGCCGGGTGGTCGCGAACCCGGAGTCGTACACGCCCGGCACGCTGCCCCGCGAAGTGGTGCTCACCATCGGCTGGGGCGCGGTCTCGCGGCTCGACCTGGAGCCCGCCGCCTGCGGCGACCCCAACTGCGAGGCCGACCACGGCTACACCGGCTCCTCGACCGCCGACGACCTGTCGCTGCGGGTCAGCGAGGCGGGCGACGGCCCGGACACCGTCCGCCAGACCCTGGCCTTCGCGCAGGCGCTCTCCGAGGCGACAGCGGCCACTGACTGATGGTCCAGCCGCTGCACGGCGGGTACGGTTCCGCGCCGCTCGATCCGCGTACCGCTCCCGTACCCGACTACGGCACCGGCGCGCTCTGTGACGTCATCCCGGCCGCCGTCGCCGGATTCGCCGTCCCCGGCATGCCGGCCACCGGCCTGGAACTGGCGCCCGCCGACCGGGTCTGCGTCTTCCTCGTGGACGGCCTCGGCTGGGAGCTGATCCTCGCCCACCCCGACGAGGCGCCGTACCTCACCTCGTTGCTGCCGACCTCGCGCGGCGGCACCGGCCGTCCGCTGACCGCCGGATTCCCGGCGACGACCGCGACCTCGCTCGGCTCGGTCGGCACCGGGCTGCCGCCGTCCGCGCACGGCCTGGCGGGCTACACCACGCTCAATCCGGCCACCGGCGAGCTGATGAACCAGCTGCGCTGGCAGCCCTGGACCGCGCCGCACGTCTGGCAGCCGCACCCCACCGTCTTCCAGCTCGCCGACGCCGCCGGGATCGCCACCTGCCAGGTCTCCTCGCCGACCTTCGTCAACACCCCGCTGACCAAGGTCGCGCTGTCCGGCGGCACCTTCCACGGGCGCCTCACCGGCGAGGAGCGGATGGACCTGGCCGCCGACCGGCTCGGCGCCGCCGACCGCACGCTGGTCTACACGTACTACAGCGAGCTGGACGGCATGGGGCACCGGCACGGCGTCGACTCCGACGCCTGGCGCGGCCAGCTCATGATGGTCGACCGGCTGGCGCAGCGGCTCGCCGAGCAACTGCCGCCGCGCAGCGCCCTGTACGTCACCGCCGACCACGGCATGATCGACATCCCCTTCGACGAGCGGTCCCGGATCGACTTCGACGAGGACTGGGAACTGCGCGCCGGGGTCGCGGTGCTCGGCGGCGAGGCCCGCGCCCGGCACGTCTACGCGGTGCCCGGCGCCGCCGCCGACGTGCACGCGGTGTGGAGCGAGGTCCTCGGCGAGCAGATGTGGGTGGCGACCAGGGCCGAGGCGATCGAGGCGGGCTGGTTCGGACCGCCGCCCGACGAGCGGGTGTTCGGCCGGATCGGCGACGTCGTGGCCGTCGCCCGCGACGACATCGCGGTCGTCGCCCACCGCACGGAATCGGGGGAGTCGAAGATGGTCGGCCTGCACGGCTCGATGGCCGCCGCCGAGCAGCTCGTACCGCTGCTCGAAGTACGCTCCTGAGGCCCGCCCGCCCCCGCGCTCTCCCGCCCCCCATCGAAAGGCCGTCGTCCTTCCCATGCCCGAGCTGGTCTTCTTCTCCGGAACGATGGACTGCGGCAAAAGCACCCTCGCCCTCCAGATCGTCCACAACCGCACCGCTCGCGGCCTCCAGTCGGTGATCTTCACCAGGGACGACCGCGCGGGCGAGGGCAAGCTCTCCTCGCGGCTCGGCCTGGTCACCGACGCCGTCGAGGTCGCGGACGGCATGGACCTGTACGGCCACGTGGTCGGCGTGCTCAGCCGCGGCGGCCGGGTGGACTACGTGATCGTGGACGAGGCGCAGTTCCTCGCGCCCGAGCAGATCGACCAGTTGGCGCGGGTGGTCGACGAACTCGACCTGGACGTCCACGCGTTCGGCATCACCACCGACTTCCGCACCCGGCTCTTCCCCGGCTCGCAGCGGCTGATCGAACTCGCCGACCGGGTCGAGGCCCTTCAGGTCGAGGCGCTGTGCTGGTGCGGCGAGCGCGCCACCCACAACGCCCGTACGGTCGACGGCGTGATGGTCGTCGAGGGCGCGCAGGTGGTGATCGGCGACGTCGACCGGTCCGGCGAGGTCGGCTACGAGGTGCTGTGCCGCCGTCACCACCGCCGCCGGATGACCAGCGCGACCGCGGGCGCGGGCACGCTCTCGCCCGACGTGCTGCCGGTCACCCACTCCTGACCGCGGCGGTCACCCGCTCATGACGACGGGCCCGGCCGGCCGCACGACGGCGGTCGACCGGGCCCGCCCGCCGGTCAGTTGACGCCGACCGGACCGAAACGCGCCACGACCGTACGGTCCCCGGTCACCGGCACGGTGACCGTCGGCCCGCTGTCGGGCAGTTGGGCGCCGTCGAGCGTCCAGCCCAGCAGTTGAAAGCCGGACGTCGGTACGGCCGTCACGGTCGCGGTGTCGCCGCGCTCGAAGCGGCCCGGCTCCGTCTGGTTCCCGCCGACGGTGACCTTCCCGCCGCTCGCGGGCTCGGCCGTGGCCGTCACCGACTGCTGCACCATGTTGATCGCCATGATGCCCAGCAGCTTCGCGGGACCGGTGGACGTCGCGCCGTTGTAGCGCAGCACGTTGACCGCTGTGACGTCGGCCGAGGCGCCCGCCTTCACGGTGTAACCGCCGTCGCCGAGGTTGTCCGTGCCCAGGTTGAAGGCGCGGACGTCACCGGAGGTGACCACCAGACCGTTGTGCATGCCGTATCCGAAGACATCCGAGACCGTCAGGCCGCGGGCGCCGTCGACATGCACCAGGTCGGTGTTCTTGCGGGTGAACCCGTCGATGGTCTGCGCGAACAGATCGCTGCCGAGGCCCCAGCCGGGAATGCCGAAGCCGGTGCGGTTCACCGCGTTGCCGTTGCTGAGCACACCGTCGACCAGACCGCCGCGGCCCGCGCGCGCCGTGACGCCCCGGTTGAGGAAGACCCCGGTCACCTTGTGCACCACGAAGCCGTCGTTGCCCTCGTCCACGGCGTTCCACGCGTTGGTCAGACCGACGTCGACCACATACGTGCCGCGGCCGGTGCCCCGGATGTCGTACGGGTAGGGGACGTAGCCGGTCGCGGGGTTGTTCTCCGGGTGGAAGACCCGCAGACCGCGCACGCCCGAGCCGTTTCCGGCGAGCGTGACGAAGGCGGCGTCGGTGTCGGCGTTCGCGGTGTTCCGGCCCGCGTAGGCGAACAGCACGGTGCCGCCGCTGGCGCCGTCCTCGTCGCGGTTCGGCGAGGACGAGGCGCCCCGCAGTTCGACCCCGGCCGGTACCCGCAGCCGGCCCTCGACCCGGTACCAGCCCGCTGGCAGGTACACGGTGCCGCCGCCCCGCGCGCCCGCCCGGTCCAGCAGCCGCTGGATGCCCGCGGTGGCGTCGGCGGCGGGCTGGTAGCCCACGCCGTGCGGGACGGCGCCCGCCGCGTACAGCGCGTGCCCGCGAGGCGCGGGCAGGTCGGGTGCGGCGGCCCGGACCGGTACGGGACCGGGCATCGTCACGACCGTGCCGGAGGTCGCGCCGTCCAGCGCCGTGCCGGTGACCTTCACAAATCCCTTGGTGGCGTTGCGGATCGACGCGACGCTGCCCTGGAGCGTGCCCCCGGCCACCGTCATGCCCCAGCGGGTGTCGATGTCGTCCACCTGGAGGGCCACATCGGTGCGCACCACCCGGGTCTGCTGGAACGCGCCGACGAAAGCCGCCCGTTGGCCCTTCACGACCTGGATGCCGGTGCGGTAGTCGGACAGCGAGATCCGGGAGAACTGGTCCCACTCCAGGTCACCGAGGACGAGTCCCGTGCCGTTGGCCCGCGTCCACCGGTCGAGCGCCGACCGCGCGGGCGGGTCGTACGCCGAAGGCGCGTGCGCCCAGTAGGAGTTGGAGAAGGTGATGTCGCTCCAGGTGCCGACGTCCGAGCCGTTGTAACCGGTGGCCCCGGTGAACAGCACCGTCCCCTTGATGTCGGCGAGCGTCGCCGACTCGTGCACCTGGCCCTGCACCGCGGGCCTGCCGCGGTCGTCGGTCTTCGTGGAGACCCCGACACCCTTGTACGAGTTGAGCATCGTGACGTGCGCGACCGTGCTCATCATGAAATTCGCGTCGCTCTGCCAGGCCGAACCCGGAATCTCGAAGGTGTTGTTGTACGGCACCGGGTGGGCCGCGTTCTGCCGCGGGTAGTAGGTGGTCAGACCCTGGACGGAGGCGCTGCCGCCGACCCGGAAGAGCACCGGCCCGTCGGCGCCCGGCGGCAGGTCGGCGCGGATCACCGTGCCGTAGCCGCCGGACCCGCGGTCCGGGTCGCGCCGGTCGCCGATCAGCGAGCAGAAGGCCGGGACCTCGACGGTGGTGGTGAGGCGGTAGGTGCCCGCGCCCAGCCACACCGTGCCGCCGCCCGCGTCCTGGCAGTCGTAGAGCGCGGACTGCACGGCGGCGGTCGCGTCCCTCTTCCCCGAGGTGTCGACGCCGTAGTCGCGGATGTCGAAGTCGGCGACGACCGGAGCGCCGGTCGAGTAGCGGGTGGTGACCAGCTTCGGGTGCGGTGTGACCACCCGCTGGTCGCGGACCTCGAGGACGGCGAGACCCACCTTGGTCTGGCCCGCGCTGTACCCGTGGATCGCCAGCCGGACGTACCGGGCGGTCGTCGGAGCGAAGGCGGTGGTGAACACCGAGCCGCCGACGGCCCCGGTGCGGCCCACGTCTGTGAAGCGCGTCCCGTCCGTGGACACCTGGACGGTGTAGTCGGAGGAGAAGGCGCCGGTCCAGCCGGCCTTGACCTGGTTGAAGCGCTTGGCCGCGCCCAGGTCCACGGTGAAGGTCTCGCCCGTCCCGCCGTCCCCGCTGACCCAGGCGCTGCCGCCGTTCCCGTCGATCGCCGCGGCCGGGGCGGACCCGGCGGCGGTGGACGAGGCGGTGGCGGTGCCCAGGTGCGCCAGGTCGGTGTTCACGGCGGCGGCGTGGAAGACGTCGAGCGCGGCGGCCAGCGCGTGGAAGGCGGTACGGGCCTGCTCGTCGGTGACGCCGGTGCCGTTCGCGACCGCGCGGGCCGCGTCGGCGGCCTGCTGGAGCGCGGCCTTCGCGCCGACCGGGTACTGCCCGTCGCGGGTGCCCTCGCGGGCCGCGAGGTAGGCCAGATCGGCCTGCGCCACAAGCTGCTTGAGGCCGGTCGTCGGGTCGAGCACGCGCGGCAGCGCGGTCACCGAGACGCGGGCGACCTTCAGTTCGGCCGGGCTGCCGCCGGTGGTGATGCGGAAGTCCGAGCCGTTGGAGCGGTTGGTGAGGACCGCGTCGTCCAGCAGGAAGGTGTGGGTCTTCCAGGTCCCCGAGTCGCCGTAGGTGAAGACCGGCGAGTTCTTGAACATCTCCGGGATCGTGTCGCCGGGGGAGTCGTACTGGAGCTGGATCGCTCCGTTGCCCCGGTCGAGGTAGTCGACGGTGACCGCGACCGGGTCGCGGTTGTCGTACAGCGCGGTGTCGTCCACGTTCATGTAGAAGAAGCCGGTCTCGGCGCCCGGGTGGCTCTGGTCGGTTCCCCAGTAGCCGCGGCCCGCCTCCGTGCCGGTCACCAGGTGCGTGTCGTTGTCGCCCGCCCGCGGCGAGATGCCGTGCGCGTCGACCGCGGTGCCGAGGTCCACGGACTGGCCCGCGGCGACCCTCACCGACGCCACCGTCACGTCGGCGGGCGCCCCGTCCTTCGACCCCGACAGCCGCAGCTCACGGCCCGCCTCCGTCCCGAAGTCCGCCGGTACGGTGAAGGCTTCCGTCGTCCATCCGGCCGCTCCGGTGAGCGGCACGCTGCCGACGAGGTCGCTCGCGCCGCGCGTCAGCCGAAGCGTCGTCCCGTCGGGCGCGTCGTCGTACGTCACCGCCACGGTGACCTGGCCGGCGCCGCCGACGGTGTCGGTCCACTCCCGGTCCAGCGCCAGCTTGATGTAGTCCGTGCCGGCCGCCACATCGGTCTGCCAGTACGGCTTTCCGTTCTTCTCACCGGTGCGCAGGCCGTCGGCGGAGTCGCCCGCACTCGCCGTCAGGCCCAGCGTGACCGGTTTCGGGCCGAGGTCGGCGCCGACGCCCAGCGGATACAGCGCCGCCGCGGCGGCCCGCGACGACGGAGGGAGCAGGAGGGCCGCGAGCAGCAGCAGTGCTAACGCGGCGGGGGGCCGCAGCCATCGTGCGAGGGTGGGTCTCATGTGGCTTCTCCTACGGAGGGTCGGTTTCCAGGGGGAAGGGCGGTACGCCAGGTCTTGAGGGGCGCGGGGAACGGTGCGATCAGCCACGACGGGCCTGCGGGGGCAACCGGCCCGCGTCGGGCGGACACTAAGGACGCGCCAGGCGGAGCGTCAGGATCTGGAACGGGCGCAGGTCCAGCGGGAAGGAGCCGTCCCCGGCCCGGGGGAGGGGAGCGGTGGGGCTCTCCAGGAGGTCGGTGACGTGCGCCGCGGCAACGGGGAAGCCGGTGTGCAGCGCCCCGCGCGCGCCGCCGCCGCGCGACTCGTAGAGCCGGACGACCACGTCGCCGCCGCGGTCGTCGGCGAGTTTCACCGTCTCCACGACGATGTCGGGGTTGTCGACGGTGACGAACGACGGCCCGGCGGCGGCCCCGCCGGTCGACGCCGAACTGCCCGGCCGCAGCGGCAGGTTGAAGGAGTAGCCGGAGGCGACGGCGTCGCCGACCCCGGCGCCGACCACCAGGCCGTAGGCGAAGGAGTGCCGCCCCCGGTCGGCCTGCGGGTCGGGGCTGTGCGGCGCGCGCAGCAGCGACAGCCGCAGCGTGGTGGTCGTACCGCCGTCGTCGCGGGTCAGGCGCGAGACGTCGTGGCCGTAGGTGGAGTCGTTGACGACGGCGGCTCCCCAGCCGTGCTCGCCCACGTGCACCCAGCGGTGCGCCCAGAGTTCGAAGCGGGCGGCGTCCCAGCTCGTGTTCTCGTGGGTGGGGCGCTGGACGTGCCCGAACTGGATCTCGGCGCTCTCGCGCTCCGCGTGCACGTTCAGCGGCCACGCGGCCTTGAGGAGGGTGTCCCGCTCCTGCCAGTCGATGTCGGTCCGGACGGTCAACCGGGCGCTTCCGGCAGTGAGTTGCAGGTCCTGCACGAGGTGCGAGCCGCCGAAGGAGCGCGTGACGCGCACCGACGCGAGCAGCGGCCCGGCCTCGGTGACCTCGACGGCGTCGGCGGCGGTGAGGTCGCGGACGGTGTCCCGGTAGTAGCCGTCGATGTTCCAGGCGCTCCACCGGTTGGGGTCGTCCGGGTGGAGTTGCAGCAGATTGCCCGCCGCGCCGGGGGCGATCGCCTCGCGTCCGGCGCGCAGGTCGTACGCGGACCGCACGAGGCCGTCGGCGTCGATCCGTAGCCGCAGCACCCCGTTGTCGAGGGTGATCCCGGTGGTGTCCTCGGTGACCGAGACCGGGGGCAGCGCGGAGCGCACGGCCCGGCCGGTGCCGAAGGCGGGTGCCTCGACGAGGACGGCGGTACGTCCGTCGGACAGCGGCTGGCCGTCGGCGGCGGGGGTGCCCGCGGGCAGGACGGCCACCTCGCGGCGCGCGTAGGGCCCGGCGTTGTAGAAGACGGGTCCCGAGTCGGCGGGTCCTGAGTCGGCGGGTCCCGAACCGGCGGGTCCCGAACCGGCGGGTCCCGCGCCCACCGCGGCCTCGATCACCTCGGCCAACTCGGCCTGCAACTCCCGGTGTACGGCCTCCGCCTCCCGGTGCACCCAGGCGATCGAGGAGCCCGGCAGGATGTCGTGGAACTGGTGCAGCAGCACCCGCCGCCAGATCGACTCCAGCCGCTCGTACGGGTACGGGGCGCCGCCGCGGACCGTGGCCGCCGCCGACCACAGCTCGGCCTCGCGCAGCAGCGCCTCCGCGCGCCGGTTGCCGCGCTTGGTACGGGCCTGGCTGGTGTAGGTGCCGCGGTGATTCTCCAGGTACAGCTCGCCGCGCCAGACCGGCAGCCGCTCGTACTCCTCGCGCGCCTCGTCGAAGAAGGCCGAGGGGTCGCCGACCTCCACGCGGGTGGAGCCCTCCAGGTCGCGCAGCCGCCGCGCCTTCTCCAGCATCTCGCGGGTCGGCCCGCCGCCGCCGTCGCCGAAGCCGAAGGGGGCGAGCGAGCGGGTGGCGGCGCCCTTGTCGGCGAAGTTGTGCTCGGCGTGGGCCAGTTCGGCGCCGGTCAGGGAGGCGTTGTAGGTGTCGACCGGCGGGAAGTGGGTGAAGATCCGGGTGCCGTCGATGCCCTCCCAGTGGAAGGTGTGGTGCGGCAGCCGGTTGGTCTCGTTCCACGAGAGCTTCTGGGTGAGGAACCAGCGGGCCCCGGCCAGCGCGGCGAGCTGCGGGTACGCGGCGGTGTAGCCGAAGGAGTCGGGCAGCCACACGCCGTCCTGCGGGATGCCGAACTCCTCGGCGAAGAACCGCCGCCCGTAGACGAGTTGCCGGGCCAGCGCCTCCCCGCCGGGCAGATTGCCGTCCGCCTCCACCCACATGCCGCCGACCGGCGCCCAATTGCCGTCGGACACCGCCTTCTTGATCCGCTCGAAGATCTCGGGGCGGCGCTCCTTCATCCACGCGTACTGCTGCGCGGAGGAGCAGGCGAAGACCAGCTCCGGGTACTCCTGCGCCAGCGTCGTCATATTGGTGAAGGTCCGGGCGCACTTGCGGACCGTCTCGCGGACCGGCCACAGCCACGCCGAGTCGATATGGGCGTGCCCGACCGCGGTGACGGTGTGCGCGGAGGCGTGCGCGGGCCGGGACAGCACGTCCGTCAGCCGGTCGCGGGCGGCCTGCGCGGTGGCCGCGACCGCGCGCACGTCGACCGCGTCGACCGCCCGCTGGAGCGCCCGCAGGATCTCGTGCCGCCGCGAGCCGTCTGTCGGCAGCTCGCGCATCAGCTCGTCCAGCACCTCCATGTCGTGCAGCAGGTGCCACACCGCGTCCTCGCGCACCGCGATCTCGGCGGCGCGCAGCCGGTACAGGTGCTCCTCGCCCGCGGTGTCCCGCGAGCCGTAGTGCGTGCCGACCGCGAGCGCGCCCTCGATCATCGGGTTCGCGGCCAACTCCACCAGCAGCTCGACCGGTTCGCCGCCCGCGGCGGGCTCCGCGAGCAGCACCGAGCGGTGGTGCGGGTGCAGGCCCTGTACGGGTGCGCCCGCCGCGTCGTGGACGAAGCCCTCGGCCTGGCCGCCGGGGCCCTTCGTCGGGTCGAAGCCGAGGTCGAAGACGGCCTCCACCCGGCGGCCCGCCCAGGCCGCCGGTATCCGGCCGGTCGCCCGCAGCCAGGTCGTCGACCACGGACCGCCCCAGGTGTCGCCGATCGCGGCGGGCGCGTACGTCGCGGCCAGCGCGTCGGCCACCGGTACGGGTTCGCCCGGCACCTGCCAGGCGGCGAGATCGAGGGTCAGCGCGTCACTGTAGAGGGCGGGACGGACCACCTGAGCGAGGAATTTGGTGATCCGCTCTTCGACGATGTGCCGGTCGTCATGCACAGTTGCGTTTCCTTCTGCCGTGGGCGGGCGGGGGCCGGAATGGGCGGGCGGATGCGGGAGGGCGAGTGCTCGCGGGAAAGCCGTGGGGGACGTGGGGGAGGGGTCAGGTACGGCGCTCCGCTCCGGCCGTACGCCAGGTGCGCCGGGGCGTGAAGCCCAGCAGCTCCGTGCAGGCGGCCGTGTCGAAGAGCGAGGCGTGGTCCGGGAGGCCGCTGCGCAGCGGCACCCCCGGATGGTGACGGGCCATCAGTTCCGCGGACGGCAGCGCGGATGTCGTGTCGGCGGCCGTGACGTTGACGACGTGACAGCCGGTCAGCTCGGTCTCCAGCGCGCGCCGTACCGCCTCGGCCGCGTCCAGGGTGTGCAGCCAGCCCCACAGGTCGTGCCGCTGACCGGCCGGGTCGGCGGCGCAGGCGTCCAGGAAGTGGCCGAGCCGGTCGCCGGTCCCGGTGAAGGGCAGCCGCAGACAGACCGCGTCCAGGCCCCAGCGCCGGTGTGCGGTGCGTGCCACCTCCTCCAGCGCGGCCTTCGACAGGCCGTACGGGTCGCGCAGCACGCTCGGATGGGCCTCGTCCAGCGGGACGTAGGACGGCGAGACCGGCACCGGTGACCAGGCCAGGCCCACCGCGGCCATGCTGGAGGCGGCCACCACCCGGCGCACCCCGGCCCGGCCCGCCTCCTCGAACACCCGGTGCGCCGTCAGGCAGTTGTGCCCGAACAGCGTGCTCGGGTCGGTGTCGTTCGGGTGCGGGATCGCCCCGAGGTGCACCACCGCCTCCGCGCCCGCCATGGCCTCGCGGACCAGTTCCGGGTCCTGGAGGTCGCCGGTGTGCACGCGCGCGGCGCGCGGCTCGGTCACCGGCAGCAGGTCGGTGAGCACCAGGTCGTGCCCCGCGGCCAGCAGCGCCGCGGTGACATGGCCGCCGATGTGTCCGGCGGCCCCCGTGATCAGGACGCGCATCAGCCCTTCACCGCCCCGACCAGGCCGTTGACGAAGTAGCGCTGGAGGCTCAGGAACAGCAGCGCTACCGGGATGACGACGATCAGCGCGCCCGCCATCAGGTTGTTGTAGTGCGGCACGTTCGACGAGGCGAGCGTCTGGAGCCCGAGCGGCAGCGTGTACGTGCTCTCGTCGTTGAGCGACACCCGCGTCAGCAGATATTCGTTCCAGGTGGGGATCGCGGTGAGCAGCGCCACCGTGATCAGCGCGGGCCGGGCCAGCGGCAGATAGATCCGGGTGAAGATGTGGAACTCGTTGGCGCCGTCGACCCGCGCCGACTCCCGCAACTCCCGTGGCACGGCGCTGAAGGCGCCGGTCATCAGCAGCACCGACAGCGGCGCGCCGCCGTTGACGAAGGGCAGCACCAGACCGATGTGCGTGCCCAGGATGCCCATCTTGTTCTCCAGCAGCACGATCGGCAGCATCACCGTGATGCCGGGCACGAACAGCAGCGCGACGAAGAGCTTCTGGAGCAGGCCGCGGCCGGGGAAGTCCAGCACCGCGAAGGCGTATCCGGCCGCCGCGTACACCCCGAGCGTCAGCACCACGGTGAGCGCGGTGACCTGAAGGCTGTTCAGGAAGTAGTGGAAGAAGTGCAGTTGGTTCCAGGTGTGGGTCAGCGTGTCCAGCGTCGGGTGGTGCGGGATCAGATGGCCGCCGCGTACCACCTCGACCTGGTCCTTGAAGGCGGCCGAGACCATCCACAGGAAGGGGTAGACGCTGACCAGGCCGTAGAGCGTCAGCAGGATGCCGACGGTCCAGCGCGCGGCGGCGCGCGAGACGGCGGCCCTGGCCGGCGAGGCGGGTCCTGTGGTGCGCGAGGGGCCCGCGCCGGAGATGTTCGTCGTCATGTTCTGCTCCGCATGACTCGCAGGTTGATCAGGGCGAGCACCACGGCGGCGGCGAACAGCAGCCAGCCGAGGGCGCTCGCCAGGCCGAGCGTCGGCGCCAGGTCCTTGAGGAAGGCCAGCCGGTACGCCTCGAGGCCGAGGACGTTGGTGTGGTCTCCGGGACCGCCGTTGGTCATCACCAGGAAGGTCTGGAAGCCCTGGAGGGAGTCGCGGAGATTGAGCAGCACGACGATCGAGGTGATCGGCCGGACCAGCGGCCACACCACCGACATGTTCGTCCGCCACCATCCGGCGCCGTCGAGCTGCGCGGCTTCCATCACGCTGCGGTCGATGGTCTGAAGACCGGTGAGGTACATCAGCATCGCGACCGGCACCGCCCCCCACACGGTGACCACGATCATCGTGGGCAGCGCGGTGTGCGGGTTGCCGAGCCAGCCCTGCGGCTGCGCGAGCGACCCCATGCCGACGCTGCTGAGCAGGGTGTTGACCGCGCCGTCCGGCTGGAGGATGTACTGCCAGGCGAAGAAGACGGCGATGCCGCTGGTGACGTACGGCACGAAGTACACCGAACGCAGCACGCCCTGCATCCGCTTGGCGGAGTTGAGCAGGATCGCCAGCGGGAAGGACACCGCGACGGTCAGCAGCGGGACGGCGATCATCACGTACAGGGTGTGGAGCGCCGCGTGGTGCAGCCGGGGCGCGTAGGCCGGATTCTGCCAGAGCAGGTCCTTGTAGTTCTGGAGGCCGACCCAGTCCCAGTGCGGCGCGAAGCCGTTCCAGCGGGCGAAGCTCAGCAGGAAGCCGTAGCCGACGGTGTACAGGCCCATGACCGCGAAGAGCACGACGGCGGGGGCGACGAACAGGTAACCGGAGACGGCCTCGTAGCCGCGGCGGCGCGGGGGGCGCGCGCCGCGGCCGGCGGCGGCGCGCGCGGCCGGCCGGGGATCGCCTCCCCGGCCGGCGCCGGCCGTCTCCGTGAGCGTGGGACGGGGTGCGGTGGTCACTTGGACGTCGCCCAGAAGGAGTTGTTGAGCTTGGCCATCGCCTTGCCGGTCTGGTCCACGCTCTTCTGCTTCAGCGGCGTCAGGTCGGCCAGCACCTCGCCCATCGAGTCCTGGTCGTACGTCGGCGGCCGGAAGGTGTTGTCGCTCGGGTCGTAGGTGGTCTCCGGCGTGCCGACGAAGGTCTTCAGCATGTCGGCGAGGGTCGGGCCCATCACCGAGGCGGCGTCCGCGCCGAGTTCGGTGGCGGGCACGTCGGTGGCGTCCTTGGCGAACTTCGAGGCGATGTCGGGCCGCGCCAGGAACTTCATCCACTTCTCGGCGTTGTCCGGGTGCTTGCTGGTGGAGGTGACCGTCAGACCGGTGAGCGCCAGCGGGCCGAGCGCCCGGTGGGGCACCGCGCCGTCGCCCGGCGAGGGCAGGCCGAAGGCCATCACGTCGTCGGGGTTCATGCCGTTCTGCTGGAGGAAGGCCAGCGTGAAGGTGCCGCCGATGTCGAAGGCCGACTTGCCCTGGGCGAACGCCTGGTCGGCCGCGTCGATGTCGAGGGTCTGGGTGCCCGGCATCCAGTACGGCTGGAGCTGCGCGTACTGCGTGAGGACCTTGGTGCCGTCGGCGGAGGAGAAGTCCGCGCCGGCGTCCTTGCCGAACAGCGCCTGGTACTTCTCCTTGCCCAACTGGGCGAAGGCCAGCGGCTGGAGGACCCAGGTCAGACCGGTGGCCTTGACCTTCAGACCGAGGCTGACCCCGCCGTTCTTCGGGTCCTTGGTGGTGGTGGCCTTCAGGTCGGCCAGGAACTCGTCCCAGTTCGCGGGGGCCTTGGTGATCCCGGCGGCGGCCAGCATCTTCTTGTTGGCCATGACGATGCCGAAGGTCCCGGAGGTGAAGGGCACGCTGAAGCGCTGGCCCTTGCTCACGCCGTGCGTCTTGGAGTCGGCGGGCTTGGACTCGGTGTACTTCGCGTCCGTGACGGTGCCCGAGACCTGGACGCCCTTCTGGTACAGGCCGCTCCAGGCGGCGTCGACGTCGCCCGCGATGTCCTTGGCTATGCCGGTGGCGCCGAGCACCAGGTCCTCGCCGTCGGAGTGCGTCTCCAGCACATCGGGCAGGTCGTGGGTCTTGGCGGCGGCCTGGAGCTTGGTGCTGTACGCGTCGTCCGGTCCGTACGCCTCGATCTTGACGGTGATGCCGGTCTGCTTCTTGAACTCGGCCGCCGCGTTGCGCAGTCCGGCGACGTGCGACTGCTTGAAGGTCCACATCTCCAGCGACTTGCTGTCCCCCGATCCGGAGGAGCCGCCGCCGCAGGCGGCCAGCGGGCTCAGCGAGAGGACGGTGGCCACAGCGGCTGCGGCGAGTCTCGTCTTCGGGGTAAAACGTGCGAATGGTGTGTTCATGGGCCCCTACCTAGGATTCGACCGTTCAGAAGACCGAATGACGTTGGAGTGACTGAACTTAGGGTCGTGTTTGATATAGCGTCAAGACGCACGCCGCGATGGGAGTGGGCACTCTTATGCGTCGTGCATCGGCGGCGGGGAGCGGAGGATCGGTGGAATCGGTGGCAGAAGCGGCGCGCGGGCGGAAGCCCGAAGAGGTGAAGTCCGCAGCTCGGGTACTGGAAGTGCTCGAACTGCTCGGCGCGGACGGCGCCCGGCTCTCGCTGGCGGAGATGGCGACGGCGATGGCGGTGCCGAAGAGCAGCCTGCACGCCATCCTGCGCACGATGCAGGCGCGCCGGTGGGTGGATCTCGACCCGTCAGGGACGCGCTACAGCCTCGGTCTCAAGGCGCTGTTGACGGGCACCGCCTACCTGGAGGGCGACGACGTCACCAGCCTGGCGGGGCCGGTGCTCGACGCGCTGGCCGAGGAGACCGGCGAGGCCGTGCACCTGGGCAGGCTCGACGGCACGCACGTCGTCTACCTGGCCAAACGCGAGTCGCGGCACGCGCTGCGGATGTACTCCGCGGTCGGCCGCAGGCTCCCCGCGCACGCCACGGCGCTCGGCAAGGCGGTGCTCTCGCAGTACGACCACGCCGAGGTGCAGCGGCGGCTGGACTGGCCGCTGGAGCGGATGACCCCGACCACGGTGGTCGATCCCGACGCGTTCCTGGCCCAGTTGGCCGAGGCGCGGCTGCGCGGCTGGGCGGCGGACGACGGCGAGAATTCCGTCGACATCCGCTGCGTCGCGGTCGCGCTCGGCGACGGCCAGGGCGAGGACGCGATCAGTTGCTCGGCGCCCAAGAGCCGGATGGACGACGCGCGGGTCGAGGAGGTCGCGCAGGCGGTCACCGAGGCCGCGCAGTCGCTGAGCACCCTGCTCAAACGGCTGGGCCAGCACTGACGGGCCGCCGCCACCGCGCCGACCGGCCGCGGGCCGGCCGCTGAACCGGCACGGGCCGCCCGCCGGCTCGCCGCCCGCCTGCCGCCGGGCCTGACGCGCTGTCGGGCCCGGCCTGACGGGCCGTCCGGCCGACCGGGGCGTGCCGACCCCTTGTGTGTCCCGCGTGGCGGGGGTTACGGTCGTTCCGAGTTTGTCAAAGTGATTGACAAACTCGGAATGCCCTCTCTACGTTCGGATACCGGTACGTCATTCCGTTACCTGTACGTGGGAGTTCGTATGGCATTGCCTGATGCCGGCCCCGCACCGCTCGCCCCGGCCCCCTGGGTCGACGAGCGCGGCGCCAAGATCCGCATCACGGCCGTTCGCACCTTTCTGACCGCCCCCCACGGGTGCCCCCATCTCATCGTCCGCGTCGAGACCGGCGAACCGGGCCTCTACGGCCTCGGCTGCGCCAGCGACCCCCAGCGCACGCTGGCCGTCCGCTCGGTGCTCGACGACTACCTCGCCCCGCTGCTCACCGGGCGGGACCCCGACGACATCGAGGACATTCACCGGCTGATCCTCAACAGCGCCTACTGGCGCGGCGGTTCGGTCACCGGCAACGCGCTCGGCGGCATCGACGTCGCCTTGTGGGACCTCAAGGCCAAGCGCCTCGGCGCGCCCCTGCACTCGCTGTTCGGCGGCAAGGTCCGCGCCTTCGCCGAGGCGTACACGCACGTCGACGGCCGCGACGCCGCCGAGATCGCCGACAAGGTCCAGGCCGCGAGGGAACACGGCTACCGGCACGTCCGGATCCAGGCCGCCGTGCCGGGCGCCGACACCTACGGCGCCTCCGGCGGCGGCACCGCGGACGCCGACGCGGTACGCGAGCGGCGCGCGCCCTGGGACAGCGCGGGCTATCTGCGGCACGTGCCGGGCGTTCTCACCCGTGTGCGCGAACTCGTCGGCGATGACGTCGAGTTGCTGCACGACGTGCACGAACGGCTCGACCCCCGGCAGGCCAGGGACTTCCTGCGCAGGGTCGAGGACGCCGGACTGTACTTCGTGGAGGACCTGCTCGCGCCCGAGGACACCCGGCACTTCAAGCGGCTGCACGACGCCTCACCCGTACCGCTCGCGGTCGGCGAACTCTTCCACGACACCGCCCAGTTCACCGCCCTGCTGGACGGCCCCGACATCGACTTCGCGCGGATCCGCGTTCCCACCCTCGGCGGCCTCACCCCCGCCCGCAAGATCGCGGCCTTCTGCGAACTGCGCGGTGTCCGGCTCGCGCCGCACGGCCCCGCCGACGTCAGCCCGGTCGCCCAGGCCGCCACCTTGGCCATGGACATCTCCAGCCACGCCTTCGGCGTCCAGGAGGCCGCGGTCTTCAGGCCGCCCGTCCACGAGGTGTTCCCCGGCACGGTCACCGCGACCGCGGGCGGCCTCGTACCCCATGACACCCCGGGCCACGGAGTGGACTTCGACGAGGCCGCCGCCCGCCGTCACCCCGTGCCCGAACCCCTGGCCCACGACCGCTGGGCCCTGCTGCGCAACACCGATGGGAGCGTGCAACGCCCGTGACGAATCCGATCAGAGCCGGTGAACCCGGAGCCGGAGCCGACCAGGACGGGGCCGGCCGGGAGCGGTCCGCACGACGGGCGTTGGTGGTACGCGGCGGCTGGGAGGGCCACGCGCCGATCGCGATCACCGACCTCTTCCTGCCCTTCCTCAAGGACGAGGGCTTCACCGTCCAGACCGCGCAGTCGCTCGACGTCTACGCCGACCGGGACTTGATGGCCGCCACCGACCTCGTCGTCCAGTGCTGGACGATGGGCGAGATCAGCGGCGAGCAGACCAGGGGCCTGGCCGAGGCGGTCAGGGCGGGCACCGGCTTCGCGGGCTGGCACGGCGGGATCGTCGACTCCTTCCGCGGCGACGTCGACTACCAGTTCCTGACCGGCGGTCAGTTCCTCATGCACCCGGCGGGATTCCTCGACTACCGGGTCCATGTGCGGCCCGAGCGCGCCGACCACCCGGTGATCGCCGGGATCGGCGACTTCGACGTGCACACCGAGCAGTACTGGCTGGCCACCGACCCCGACATCGACGTGCTGGCCACCACGACCTTCCCGCCGGACGGCGAGCGCGCGCACCCGGTCGTGATGCCCGCGGTGTGGACCAGGAGGCAGGGCGCGGGACGGGTGTTCGTGTCCGCCATCGGGCACAAGGCCGACGACTTCGACGTGCCCGAGGTGCGGGCGCTGACCGAGAGGGGACTGCTGTGGGCGAGCCGTTGAGGATCGGCATGGTCGGCGCGGGCAAGATCAGCGGCCAGTACCTGGACACCATCGCCGGGCTCGAAGGGCTGCGGCTGACCGCTGTCACCGACCTCGACCCCGGCCGGGCCAAGGAGGCCGCCGAGCGCGCGGGCGCCGAAGTGGCTGCGAGCGTTGCGGAGTTGGTGGCGCGCGACGACGTGGACGCCGTCCTGAACCTCACCGTCCCCGCCGTGCACGCCGAAGTGGCGCTGGCCGCGGTCGCCGCGGGCAAGCACGTCTACGGCGAGAAGCCGCTCGCCGCCACCCGCGAGGAGGCCGCCGCCGTGCTCGCCGCCGCGCGCGCCGCGGGCGTCCGGGTCGGCAGCGCGCCCGACACCGTACTCGGCACCGGCACCCAGACCGCCCGCAAGGCCGTGGACGACGGGCTGATCGGCACGCCCGTCGCCGCGACCGCCTTCATGACCACCGCGGGACACGAAGCCTGGCACCCGGACCCGGAGTTCTACTACCGGCCCGGCGGCGGCCCGCTGCTCGACATGGGCCCGTACTACCTGTCCGCGCTGGTCCACCTGCTGGGCCCGGTCGTCAAGGTCACCGGCGCCGTCGCCACCCCGCGCGCCGAACGCGCCATCGGCAGCGGCCCGCGCGCCGGGGCGCGCTTCCCCGTCGAGGTCGACACCCACGTCACCGGCGTCCTCCAGCACGAAGGCGGCGCCCTCACCACGCTGATCATGAGCTTCGACATCCACGCCGCCCGGCTGCCGCGGATCGAGGTGTACGGCACCGAGGGCTCGCTGTCCGTCCCCGACCCCAACGGCTTCGACGGCCAGGTCGAGTTGTTCACCGACGGTACGTGGCAGCCGCTGCCGGTCTCGGCGGGATACCGCGGCGCGGGGCGCGGCACCGGTCTCGCGGACCTCGCCGCCGCCGTCGCCGCCGGACGCCCGCACCTGGCGTCGGCCGAACTCGCCCAGCACGTACTGGACGTGATGCTGACACTGCTGGACGCCGCGCACGACGGGACGGCGCTGCCGGTCACCAGCGGCTGCGAGCGGCCCGCGCGGGTGGATTCCGTGACACCGTAATTCCACCGAGGGCGGCAGGAAGGGCCACGGCCCTTCCTGCCGCCTTTTGCCGTTCCCGATGTCAGGCGAATTAACTGACGGCTGACTCCCTTTTCGGTTCCAAATTAGCCTGACAATTTGATAGTTGCAGGTCACGACCTGCGAGAAGAAGGAATTCGCGCGAGGCGTTGACTTGATAACACACATGGTTTTACATGGCGGTTACTGGCTGGACAGGAAGGGCTGCCGATGCATGACCGGATGAAGTCCGGCGAAGAGCGCATAGCCGCATTCCTCGCCGAACGGCTGCGCCCCGCGCTCTACCCGCAGAAGCTGCCCATGGACGTCGGCGCCTGGCACATCGCGGGCGAGCCCGTCCCCGCCGAGGTCGCGCTGCGCGCCGACTACACGCCGTTCGCCGTCGGCGAGGCGTGGGGGCGCCCCTGGGCGACCACCTGGTTCAGCGTCCACGCCACCGTGCCGGAGCGCTGGGCCGGGCGGCGGGTCGAGGCGCTGTTCGACCTCGGCTCGGGACCCGACGACGGGACGGGAGAGGGAACCGGGGCGTGGACCGGGGCCTCCGGCGGCCCAGCCGAGGGCCTGGTGCACGACGCGCACGGCATCCCGCTCCAGGGCCTGCACCCCGGCCTCGGCGCCGTCCTGATCGCCGGCTCCGCCACCGCCGGCTCGTCCGTACGGCTGCTGGTCGAGGCCGCCGCCAACCCGCGGATCGCGGCGGGCAGCGGCGCGGGCACCCGGTACGGCGACCCGGCCACCGCGGGCGACACCCTCCTGTACCGGCTGCGCCGCGCCGACCTCGCCGTGCGCGACGAGGACGTCTGGCAGCTCGTCCACGACGTGCAGACCCTCGAAGGGCTGATGCGCGCGCTGCCCGAACAGCAGCCGCGCAGGCACGAGATCCGGCTCGCGCTGGAACGCGCCCTGGACGCCGTCGACCCGCGAGCCGTCGGCCGCACCGCCGGATACGCCCGTACGCTGCTGACCGACGTGCTCGCCCGGCGCGCCCACGAGTCCGCGCACACCGTGACCGCCGTCGGCCACGCGCACCTCGACTCCGCCCGGCTGTGGCCGGTGCGCGAGACGGTCCGCGAACGCGCCCGCGCCTTCAGCACGATGGCCGCGCTCGCCGACGAGTACCCCGAACTGGTCGTGGCCGCCTCCAGCGCGCAGCACTACGCCTGGATGAAGGACCACCAGCCGCATGTCTTCGAGCGGATACGCAAGGCGGTCGCGGACGGCAACTGGGCGCCGGTCGGCGGCATGTGGGTGGAGGCCGACACCGAACTGCCCGGCGGCGAGGCGCTGGTGCGCCAGCTCGTGCACGGACGGCGTTTCTTCCGCGACGAGTTGGGCACCGAGACCGACGGCGTGTGGCTGCCCGGCGCCTCCGGCGCGTCCGCGGCCTTCCCGCAGCTCGCCGCGCTCGCGGGCGCCCGCTGGTTCCTCGGCCGCCGCCCGGAGCCCGGCCGCGGCTCCGCGCTGCCGCACCACACCTTCCGCTGGGAGGGCCTGGACGGCACGAGGCTCTTCGCGCACCTCGCTCCGGTCGGGACCGACGGCGAACGCGGAACCGAGGCCCCTGCGCTGACCGGCGGCGACCTCGTACGGTCCGTGGACGACTTCGCCGACAAGGGTGACGCGACCCGCTCCCTGCTGCCCTTCGGCCGCGGCGACGGCGGCCCCGACCGGTCGATGCTGGAGCGCGCCCGCCGCCTGGCCGACCTCGACGGCGCGCCGCGCGTCACCCTCGGCGCCCCGGCCCGCTTCTTCCGCGACGCCCAGGCCGAGTATCCGGCCGCCCCCGTGTGGCGCGGCGAACTCGACCTCGCGCCGCACCTGGGCACGTACACCAGCCAGGCGCGCACCAAGCGCGGCAACCGGCGCAGCGAGGCGCTGCTGCACGAGGCCGAGCTGTGGTCGGCGACCGCCGCCGTACGGCACGGAATCCCGTACCCCTACGACGAGTTGGAGCGGCTGTGGAAGAAGGTGCTGCTCCAGCAGTGCCACGACATCCTGCCCGGCACGTCGATCGCCTGGGTGCACGAGGAGGCCGAGCAGACCCACCGGGACGTACGGCGCAGGCTGGAACGGCTGATCCGGCGGGCGGTCGGTGACCCGGACGGCGCGACCGTGCTCAACGCGGGGCCGCGGGCCCGCCGCGAGGTCGTCGTCCTCGAACCGGAGGACGGCCCGGTGCCCGGCACGCTCCTGACCGGCACTCTTCCCCTCGACGCCGCACAGCCTGGCACCGCACAGCCTGGCACCGCCCGACCCGGCACCGTACAGCCTCGTGCGGCGCGGCCCGGCACCGTACAGCCGCTGTCCGACGGCCGGTTCGCGGTCCTCGCGCAGGCCCCCGCGCACGGCTCAGGACCCGCGGGCATCGCGCTCGGCGACCTCGCCCCGGTCACCGTGACGGCGGGCGCGGACGGCGGCCACGTCCTGGACAACGGGCTGCTGCGAATACGGGTCGACGCGGCCGGTCTGGTGCGGTCCGCCGCCGACCTCGGCACCGGACGCGAGGCCATCGCGCCCGGCGCGGCGGGCAATCTGCTCCAGCTGCACCGCGACGAGCCCGGCGGCTGGAGCGCGGCGCGCTACGCCCCGGCGGCCGGGTCCCGCGATCTGGACCGGGCCGACCGGGTGGAGGTCACCGCCGCGGGACCGCTGCTGGCCCGGCTGCGGATACTGCGCGGCACCGGACGCTCCACCGTCGTACAGGAGTTGACGCTCACCGCGGGCAGCCACGCGCTGACCGTCGACACCGAGGTCGACTGGCGCGAGCAGGACACCGTGCTCAAGGCCGCCTGGCCGCTGGACGTGCACGCGGAACACAGCCGCGCGGAAACGCAGTTCGGCCACGTCGCGCGCCCCACCCACGGGAACACCGACGGGGACGCGGCCCGCCGCGAGTCGGTCGCGCACCGCTGGATCCACGTCGGCGAGCACGGCTGGGGCGTCGCGCTCGCCGGGGACTCGACGTACGGCTACGACGTGACACGGCACACCCGCGAGGACGGCGGCACCACCACCGTCGTGCGCAGCACGCTGCTGCGCGCCCCGCGCAGCCCCGACCCGCACGCCGACCGCGGACTCCAGCGCTTCCGGCACCGGCTGCGGCCCGGCGCCGACGTGGACGACGCCGTCTCCGAGGGCTACGCGCTGCACCTGCCGCTGCGCCCCGGCCCGGACACCGGCACCGTCACCCGATCCGATTCCCCTCCCGGCAACACTTCTGACGCGGCGTCACCGCCGCCGCTGGTCACCGTCGACCACCCCGACGTCGTGGTCGAGACGGTCAAACTCGCCGACGACCGCAGCGGCGACGTCGTGGTCCGGCTGTACGAGTCGCGCGGCGGGCGGGCCCGCACCGTCCTGACCGCGGGCTTCCTCGCGACGGCCGTCCAGGAGACGGACCTGCTGGAGGAACGGCTCGCCGACCACCCGCACGACGACGGACGCACCCCGCTGACGCTCCGCCCGTTCCAGGTCCTCACCCTGCGGCTGATCCGCCCCCGCGAAGGCCAGGAGGGCCGCGTTGCCTGAAACACCCCACTCGCCGCTCTCCGAAGTGCCCTCGCAGGAAAGGGCGTTGCCCACCTTCCCCGACGAGCGGCGCCCGCCGGGACCGCCGGACGCGCGGACGCGGGACCTGCTGCGCCAGTGGGCCGCGGGCGACGGTCCGCTCGCCACCCGCGCCAGGGTCGTCCTGCTCGCCACCGAAGGACTGCGGGACGCCGAGATCTCCCGGCGGCTCGGCGTCTCCCGGCAGACCGTGGGCAGTTGGCGGCACCGCTGGCAGAGCGCGGGGCTGCGCGGCCTCGAACAGCGGCCCCGCACCGGCAGACCCGCCACCGTGGACGAGGCCGAGGTGGTCACCCGGGCACTGCTCGCGCCCGGCGGCAGCGGCGCCAGCCGGGCCATCGCCCGCGAACTGGGCCTGTCCCACGCCACGGTGGCCGCGATCAGACGCCGCTGGCAGCTCACCGCGGACGAGACGACACCCGCCCCGCACGTACCGACCAGACCGCCGCTGCCCGGCACCGACGTGTGGGTGATGGGCCTGTACGCCGACGCGCGCGGCGCCGTCCTACTCGCCGGCACCCGCGCCGCGGCCCCGGCGCCGGGACCCGCGGCCACCGTCATCGGCGAGGACGTCCTGGCCGGACTCGGCCGGGCCCTCGACGGGATGCGCCTGGCCGTGGCCCCGGACCCCGGCGGCCCGCCGCCGCTCGGGCTCACCGGCTACCTCGCGGCGGCGGCCGAACACCACCCGGACATCGCCCTGCACGCGATCACCCTCTGGGAGACCGGCCGGATCTCCGCGCCCCCGCCCGGCACCACGCCGGTGACCTTCCACCAGCTCCCGGCCCGCTCCACCTGGCGCGGCTTCCTGCGCGCCATGATCGCCCTGGACAGCACCAGCCACCCCGAGTCCTCCCGGCGGGTCTACCTCGACCTGGTCGCCGCGCTGGAACGGCAGACCGCGGGCGCGCCGGGCCCGGTCCGCTGGCTGCGCGAGAACGTCGCGGGCCACCTGCGCGCCCCGCACACCCCCGAGGCCGTCGCGCACCCGCCCTCGTTCAGCGGCGTCAACCAGATCGACCTCGGCTCCTTCAACGAGTGCGTGGTGATCGAGACCGTCCGGCTGTCCGGCACCATCACCCGCGGCGAGATCGCCCACCGCACCGGACTCACCCAGCAGTCGGTCTCCCGGATCGCCCGCTCGCTGCTCGACCGCGGCATCCTCGTCGAGGACGCGCAGCGGCGCGCCACCTCGGGCAAGCCCCGCACTCCCGTGCGGCTCAGCGGCACCGCCGCGCACGCGCTCGGCCTGCACATCGACCCCGAGGTGCTGACCGCCGTCGTCATCGACCTCGACGGCGCGATCGTCTGCACCCGCACCCGGCCGGTGAGCGCCGACATCGACCCGGCCGAATTCGTCGCGCAGGTGGTTGAGTTGGGCCGCGAGACGCTGCAAAAGGCGGGCGGCGCGGTCCGCGAGGACGGCTTCCTCGGCATCGGCGTCGCGGTGCCGGGCCCGGTCGACATCGCCTCCGGTACGGTGCTCGGCCCGCCGCTGCTGTCGGCCTGGAACGACCTTCCGCTGCTCTACCTGCTCAAGGACCACTTCCCGTGCCCGGTGATCATCGAGAAGGACTCGCTGGCCGCGGCGGCGGGGGAGCGGTGGATCGGCCGCGACCGCAGGGCCCGCGACTTCGCGTACCTCTACCTCGGTACGGGCGTCGGCTCCGGGCTCTACCTCAACGGCGACCTCTACCGGGGCGTCAGCGCCAACGCCGGTGAGTTCGGGCAGCTCTGCGCCATCGCGCTGGGCCGGGTGGACGCCGACGGGCGGCCCGAGCTGCTGCCCGAGTGCAATCCGCCGGTCTCCGTGACCGACTTCGCGGTCCGCCGTGGCCTGCCCGCCGCCGACGCCGCCCGCGGCAGCACCGCCGCCTACCGGGAGGTCGGCCGGGCCGCGGCGGCCGGTGACCCGGCCGCGACGGCCGCGCTGCGCGAGGTGGCGGGCGCCGTCGGACGCGGCGCGCTCGGCCTGGTGGACCTGCTGGACATCGACCTCATCGTGCTCGGCGGCCCGTTCTTCACCGACGACGTCGCCGACTTCTACCTGGACGAGATCGGCCGCGCCGTCAACGAATTCCCCACCGCCCGCAGGCTGCGCCGGGTCGAGGTGGAGCGCTCGGTGCTGAGCGCCGAGGCCGCCGCCGTCGGCGCCGCGTCGACCATCTTCCACGCCACGTTCACCCCGCGGCTGCGCGGGCGCGAGCGGCCCTGACCGCGACCCGAGCCCGGACCGGCTCCGGGCACAGGCCGGTGAGCAGCCCGCTTCCAGCTTTTTGCAGCGAGAAGTCAAAAAATGCCGGTCCGATCGCGTTCTTTGTCTTGACGCTGCGTCAAAGATGGCAACACACTGCCCAACTGATGACGCGAGACCCGGACTTCCTTCGGACTTGCACCGAAGTCGGTACCGGCATCTGCTCGATGCTGCTCGATGACGACGGAGGCAGGATGGACGAGCGAAAGCGCCGACGCGCGGGACTGGCCGCGGTCTGCGCCATGGCGTGTGCGATCGGTCTGACGGCGGGCTTCGGCCCGAGCGCGGCCGCGAACACCCCACAGGAGGCGGTCGCCGCCACCCCGGTCTACCTCGACACCCACTACTCCTTCCAGGAGCGGGCCGCCGACCTGGTGTCGAGGATGACCTTGCAGGAGAAGGTCCAGCAGCTCAGCACCAACAGCGGCCCCGCCATCCCCCGGCTGGGCGTCCAGCAGTACACGTACTGGAGCGAGGGCCAGCACGGCGTCAACACCCTCGGGGCCAACCAGAACAACGGCGGGGCGCAGGGCGGCGTCCACGCCACCAGCTTCCCGACCAACTTCGCCTCGTCCATGTCCTGGGACCCGGCGCTGCTCTACCAGGAGAGCACCGCGATCTCCGACGAGGTGCGCGGCTTCGTCGACAAGTCGCTCTTCGGCACCGGCCAGAACAACCTCGGCCCGTCCGCCGACGACTACGGCTCGCTGACCTACTGGGCGCCGACGGTCAACCTCGACCGCGACCCGCGCTGGGGCAGGACCGACGAGGCGTTCGGCGAGGACCCGTACTTCGTCGGGCAGATGGCCGGCCAGTTCGTCGACGGCTACCAGGGCAACAACCCCGACGGCACCTCGAAGACCGGCTATCTGAAGGTCGCCTCCACCGCCAAGCACTACGCGCTCAACAATGTCGAGGACAACCGCACCGGCATCAGCTCCGACGTCAACGACACGGACCTGCGCGACTACTACACCGCGCAGTTCCGCTCGCTGATCGAGGACGCGCACGTGTCCGGGCTCATGACGTCGTACAACGCGATCAACGGCACCCCGTCGGTCTCCGACACCTACACCACCAACCAACTCGCCCAGCGCACCTACGGGTTCAACGGGTACATCACCTCCGACTGCGGCGCGGTCAGCACCAACTGGCGGCAGTTCCCCGGCGGTCACGACTGGGCGCCGCCCGGCTGGACCACCGACCACAAGGACAACCCGACGTGGACCGAGACCGCCACCGGCACGACGATGTCCGGGCAGGCCGGCGGCCAGGCGTACGCGCTGCGGGCCGGTACCGACCTCAACTGCACGGGTGACGAGGCGACCACCGCCAACATCCAGGAGGCCATCGAGGCGGGCGCGCTCAGCGAGGGCGTGGTCGACACCGCCCTGGTGAAGGTCTTCACCATCCGCATGGAGACCGGCGAGTTCGACCCGGCGAGCGCGGTGTCGTACACGAACATCACCAAGGACCAGATCGAGAGCCCGGCCCACCAGGCGCTCGCCACCACGGTCGCCGACAACTCCCTGGTGCTGCTGAAGAACGACAAGCGGGCCTCGGGCGGCGGCAAACTGCTGCCCGCCGACCCCGCCACCACCAAGAAGGTCGTCGTCATCGGCGACCTCGCCAACACCGCGACGCTCGGCCTGTACTCGGGTGACCCGACCTACCGGACCAGCCCGCTGCGCGGCATCCAGAACGAGATCCACGCGATCGACCCCACGGCGTCCGTGGTCTACGACGCGGCGGGCACCTCGTCCACCGGCACCGGCGCCGCGGTGCTGTCCGACAAGACCAAGGCCGACATCAAGGCCGCCGACCTCGTGGTGCTGTTCGTCGGCACCACCCAGGCCAACGGCGACGAGGGCAACGACCGCGACAACCTGAACATGCCCGGCAACTACCAGTCGCTGATCGACCAGACGTCGGCGCTCGGCACCGACAAGCTCGCCCTGGTCATCCAGTCCGACGGCCCGGTCGACATCCAGAAGGAGGCCGCCGCCGGCTCACCGGTCTCCTCGATCGTCTTCAGCGGCTACAACGGCCAGTCGCAGGGCACCGCGCTCGCCCATGTGCTCTTCGGCGACGTCAACCCGTCCGGGCACCTCAACTTCACCTGGTACAAGGACGATTCACAGCTCCCCGACAAGCAGAACTACGGGCTGACCCCGAGCGCCACCGGCGGCCTCGGCCGTACGTACCAGTACTTCACCGGCGCCCCCACGTACCCCTTCGGCTACGGACTCAGCTACAGTTCCTTCTCCTTCACCTCGGTCAGCGCCAACAAGACGCAGATCACGCCGGACGGCACCGTGAAGATCGGCGTGGACGTCACCAACACCGGCAAGACGGCGGGCGCCACGGTCGCGCAGCTCTACGCGGCGACCCCCTTCACCGTCCCCGGCGTGGAACTGCCCGCCAAGCGGCTGGCGGGCTTCGCCAAGACCAAGGTGCTGGGGCCCGGCAAGAGCCAGCACCTGACCATCACCGTCAAGGCCGCCGACCTGTCCTTCTGGGACGCCAAGAGCTCCCGGCAGACCGTCTACAACGGCACCTACGCGTTCCGGCTCGGCCCGGACTCCGCGCACCCGGCGGGCACCGCGAACGTGAGGATCAGCGGCACTCTGACGCCCAAGGTGCGCTACGTCACCGTGCAGCCCGAGAGCGTCGTCCACGACGCGGGCCAGACCTTCTCGCTCACCGGCAAGAACAAGTGGATCAAGGACGACACCAACCCGGCGAAGGAACAGCGCGACCTGTCCGTCACCGCGGACGACGTCGTGGAGGCCGTCAACAACGACCAGTCCTTCGTCGACCTGTCCACCGCCAAGGTCACGTACCGCAGCAGTGACCCGGCGGTCGCCACCGTCGACAAGAACGGCCTGGTGCACGCCGTGGCCGACGGCGTCGCCACCGTCTCGGCGACCGTGGGCGGCGTCACCGGCTCCACCCCGGTCGTGGTCCGCGGCACCCTCACGCTCAAGGCGCTGCCGATCGCCAAGGCGGGCAGCACCCTGACCGCGACCACCACCTACACCAACGGCGCCGCGTCCGCGGTGCGGAACGTGTCGGTCACGCTCGCCACCCCGGCGGGCTGGACGGCCACGGCCACCAGCCCGGCGACCTTCGACACCGTCGGCGCGGGCCAGAAGGCCACCACCACCTGGCAGGTGACCGTCCCGGCCGGTGCGGACCCCGACAGCTTCACCCTGGACGCCACCGTCATCACCCCCTCCGGGGAGGAGAGCGCCCAGGCCCCCGTCACCGTGCCGTACGCGTCACTGACCGCCGCCTACAACAACTCCGGCATCAGCGACGACGCCCACACCACGACCGGCAGCCTGGACGGCGAGGGCGCCAGCTTCTCGCTCCAGGCGCTGGCCGCCCTGGGCTGGCACGCGGGCCAGAACACCGACCACGACGGGGTGTCCTTCCCCTGGCCCGCCACCGCGGGCACCGGGGACCCCGACAACGCCGTGGCCGGCGGCCAGGCCGTCGAGATCACCGGCACCGGAACCAAGCTGGGCTTTGTGGGCACCAGCGCCTTCGGCGCCACCTCCGGCACCGGCACCATCGTCTACACCGACGGGACCACGCAGACCTACGCGCTGGCCCTGTCCGACTGGTGGGCCGGATCACCGTCGCAGGGCAGCGACTTCGCCGCCAGCACGCCCTACCTCAACAACGGCGGCGGACAGCAGCAGCAGACCGTGCACATCTCCGCGGCCACCGTGGACCTGCTGCCCGGAAAGACCGTCCAGGCGATCACCCTGCCCAACGTGAGCAAGACGCAGGTCGACCACCAGGTCGCCATGCACCTGTTCTCGATCGCGATCGGCGGCTGACACGCAGCGGCGGGGGGGGGGCCCCCCCGGGGGGGGGGGGGGGGGGGGCGCCGCGGGGGGGGGGGGGGGGGGGGGCGCCCCGGGGGCCGCGGGGGGGGCGGGGGGGGGGGCGGGGGGGGCCGGGGGGTAGGGTGAGG